>JAAXXD010000064.1 GCA_013334655.1 Chlorobaculum sp.
CGGCGATTCCCTTCAGGAAATACGCCACGAAGTGCATCCGGCGGCGGGCGACCTCCGCGGAGTCCTGCAACTTGAGCGTTCCGGCGGTGGCGTTGCGCGGATTGGCGAACTGCTCCTCCTCCGGGCGTTCGTCGTTGAGCCGCTCGAAGTCGTCCTTGCGCATGTAGACCTCGCCGCGCACCTCGATTTCACCGCTGACGACCGAGTCAAAAAGCGAGCCGCCGGGCGAATCGAGGCGGAGCGGAATCGACGGAATCGTCCTCAGGTTGGCCGTGATCTCGTCGCCCTGCCTTCCGTCGCCGCGCGTGGAACCGCGAACCAAGAGGCCGTCGCGGTAGAGCAGGCTGATCGCTACGCCATCGAACTTCAGCTCGGCGACGTATTCCGGCGTGCCGCCACCTTCGGCCTCGACCAGCTTTTCGACGCGGGCGCAGAAATCAGTCACCTCCGCGATGGAGTAGGTGTTCGAGAGGCTGAGCATCGGCTCGCGGTGGATGACCGTCGGGAACTCCTTGGTAATGCCGCCGCCAACACGCTGCGACGGGCTGTCGGGCGTCACGAGTTCCGGGAACTCCTTTTCGAGCGCGATCAGCCGTTCGAGCAGCCTGTCGAACTCGAAGTCAGAAATCTCAGGTTTGGCTTCGAGATAATAAAGCCGGTTGTGGCGCTCGATCTCCGCGCGGAGCCTGCCGATCTCCTGCTGTGCTTTCGCTTTGTCCATAGAAAAATTCTGCAACTAAAGGTATCGATGATTCGTCGAGCGAAAGCTCTTGTTGACTGTCATTTTGATCCTGACTTGACAAAAAATAAATGGCGAAGATTCGTCATCGCGAGTCCCGACCTGTCGGGACGTGGCGATCCATCTTGCTGGACGATAATCTGTTGGATTGCCACGTCGCTTCGCTCCTTTCCATGAACGTGCGCGATTTATCGAGCACTTTGCTTCTTTTTCTGTCATGCTGAATGAAATGAAGCATCCAGTCGAAGTACCTCGGTGTCACGAAAAAATCTGGATTCTTCACTCCGCTCAGAATGACAGAAAAAAACAACCTGAAGAGAACGGGCACAAGACCCGTCCCTACAATCGGGGATGACCATTTCCAAACCAACTCCCCCTATTTCGACGCCTGGTTCATCGCCCATCCGGCGAGATTTTTCACGAAGCCGACCGAGCCGCCGACGCCGAGTTTGTCCCAGGTCGCCTTGAGGATTTTCGGGTAGCGCCACGCCACTTTCAGCATCACCGTCACCAGCTCCTCGACCTTCATCTCGTCGCGGAACATCACCTGACGGTAGTGCTGCGGCAGTTCGTCGAGCACGATCATCACCTCGTTCATCATCTCGTTGACGAAGCCCGGCTCGTCGCTCTCCGGGTCGTAACACATGTATTTCATGAGGTTTGCCATCGTGGCTACGTTCGGCTCGTAGGCGCTGATCCTGGCCAGATCCGCCTCGCCGAGCTTGTTCTCTCGCATCGCTTTGTCAAGGCCGGAGGTCATGCGGTCGAGGTTGCGCACCACCGAGCCAAAGCCGCAGAAGGTGAGCGGCGAGGCGAGCGAGGCGGCGTCGCCGAGCAGCGTGATCCGCTCGCTGGACACTGCCCGCGTGCACCCCGCGCCGTCATGAAAATACGCCGGAATGATGCCGTAAACCGGTCGGTGAATCGTGAAATTCGCCCCCGGCTTTTTGTACTCCGGCAGCTTGCGGAAATACGCCTCGAAGAGGCCGAGCAGCGTCTTGTCGTTAGGCGAATCGACCTTGTCGTAAAAGAACAGGTAGGTGATGTACTCGTCGCCTTTTGCCGGAAATCCCTCCCAGATGAGCTGCCGCCCGCGCTTGCCGGAAACCTCGGCGTCCTCCGTGCTGGCAAGGATTTCGCCCACCTCGAAATCAGCGTTATCAAATCCGCTCGCGATGGTGCCGACCGTCGGGCAGACGTGCGTTTGCGGGCGGCCCTGGTTGAGCTGCATCGCCACCGGCGAAACGATGCCCATCGCATCGACGAGCACCTGCGCCCGGAAGTAGCGCGGCTTGCCGGACGGCTCTTCGACGTGAACGACGAGATGATCCGGGAAACGGTAGCAACAGACGAAGCTCGCGTGGCCAAGCACCTGCGAGCCGCCGCCTGCGAGCACCTTGTCGCGAGCCATGCCGAGCAGCCTGTCGGCATCGACCGCGCAGTCGAGCACCTCGTCCATGAAAAGCCGCTTGCGCTTCGCGGCGGGCGCGTGGAATTCGACCCAGCCGGTTTTGTAGGTGCGGACGATGGTCGAGTCAAGCTCCGCCTGCGTGAATACCCCGCTGTCGGCGAGGCGAAGCAGCTCGCCCCGCGAGATGTTCCAGTCGCGCGTAGTGCGGCCAGGTTCAGCGCGGTCGATCACGAGCACCCTGCGCCCGTACTTTCTCGTCATCACCGCCGCGTGCAAGAGCCCCAGCGTGCCTCCGGCGTAGAGAATGTCGCACTCTTCATCGATGCGCGTTCCAGCGGGAAGACGCGAGCCATCGCGGATCACATCAGGTACCGGAAGATCGAGGTTTTCCCAATAGCGGTCAATCGAAAGGATCGAACGCAAGTGGCGCTCGCCATCCGGCAACGCGCTAAAGTGTTGGTAAACAAGCGGATGGGTATTCCTGATCTGTTCGAGCATGGATCGTCTCCCTGTAGTTTCAGGCGGATACTGCTTTGCCGTTTCGTG
Source organism: Chlorobaculum sp. (assembly GCA_013334655.1). Classification (GTDB taxonomy): domain Bacteria; phylum Bacteroidota; class Chlorobiia; order Chlorobiales; family Chlorobiaceae; genus Chlorobaculum. The sequence continues at coordinate 2,697 of JAAXXD010000064.1, forward strand.
AATCGCTCTCGATCTTGCCATCGACGAGGTGGATGCGCCGCCCCGCGCGGTTGGCGAACTCCTCGTCGTGCGTGACGACGATGATGGTCTGGCCGATTTCGCGGTTCAGCCGGGCGAAAAGTTCGTAGACATTGTTGGCCGAGCGGGAGTCGAGGTTGCCGGTCGGTTCGTCGCCGAGCAGCACCTTCGGCTCGTTGGCCAGCGCCCGCGCGATGGCGACGCGCTGTTGCTGCCCGCCGGAGAGCTGGTTGGGCTTGTTCGAGTACTTGTTGTCGAGACCGACCATGTCGAGCAGCTTCATCGCCCGCTCGCGAATCTCTTTCTTGGCGTACCGGCGACGAATCAGCATCGGCATCATGACGTTGTCGAGCGAGCTGAATTCCGGTAAAAGGAAGTGGAACTGATAGATGAAGCCGATCTTCTGGTTCCGGATGATGGTCATCTCCGTCTCGTCCACGCCGGTGATCTCCTGACCATCGAGCCAGACAGTGCCAAAGGTCGGCTTGTCGAGGCCGCCCATGATGTAGAGCAGCGTCGATTTGCCCGACCCGGAAGGCCCGGTGATCGCCACGAACTCCCCCGCGAAAATATCGAGCGAAAGATTGGGGATAATCGTCTGCCGCACATCGCGCGACAGCTCCAGCTCCCTGCGGATGCCTTCGAGCCTGAGAATCGTTTCAGCCATGCATCTGTGTTTGGTTCTCCATTATCCAGCTTTTCATCGAAATCGGCCCACTTCCCCGAGCGCATTGCAGTATAACAAAAAAGCTCCGTTTGATGGAGCTTCGGGAAAATAGAGTCCAGACTCAGTGAGCCAGATACCGCCAGATGCCCGCTTTCTGAAGTTGCAGCTCACCATCTTCGGGATTACCCGATTTTTCGAGCATAACCACATTCCCGCTCTTCCTGAAGGTGTAGATCAGCGCCGTGCAATGGTCTCTTGATGTAAAGCTCCTGTCGATGACTTCCGCCGGAAGCGATCTGGCCCCATCCTCAAACGGCCTCTCCATGCCTGCGCCTTGCGGCGAGGGCTGTCCCGGCGCAACAATCGCCGAGGTCACGATGAAAACAAGAACACGATAATAGCCGGGCGTTGCGTTTTCAAGCACGGAGAGACATGCCGTACGATCGGTCAAGGGATTGACCGGCGGCAACTTTAGCGCCCAGCGCTGCTTCGGCGGCAACGACTGCCCATGAGCGTCAATCTTCTCCATTCGGGTCACCAATGCAAAACCGGCCGGGACGACGTAATAGGCGCGGTCATCATATCCATTGCGCAAAAGAGCGTAGCTGATAATCGCATCGGCGTCACCATAGTAGGCTCCCAGGTTTTCAGAAAACCTCAAACACGATTCTGGAATACGGAAGCTAACCGAAGGGGCGGAAGTGAACGCCAACAGTGGCGTAACCGCCCCTTCGTTGCCGCCGTGTGCCGGAAATGCCAGGAGCATCGACCAAGCGAATGCCACCAGTGCCGATAAGACTGTTTTTGAACTCTCCATTCAGTTACCGCTTAAGAAAAAAAAAGAGACGCTGAATCAATGTAATCTATTCATAAACAAATGAATAACCCTCACTCCGCCGCCTACTCCCGCTTCGGTCAGAACACCCCCTTGTTGAGCAGACCTGTAGCCTGCCGAACCTCTACGCCTGAAGGTTTTTGCCTTTTCCCGAAGAATTCGTTATATCCTGTAAAACATATCGAGAAAGAGGGTTATCAACAAATCCGTAGCTATTCCACACGAACGATAATGATACTGATGACTATTTTTTATGATTTATAATATCTTATCCTAACTTTATTAGGATAAACAACCGAAATCACCGTAACTGATCCCGCAGCACTTCGAGACGATTCATGAAAAATTCCAGCATTTGCGTCGGGCGCTATAACCGGGATCACGCAACGTTTTCAAATTCTCAACCATGTACAATCTCATTCCTGACAGCGAAATAGAACGGTTCATCGAAGAAGATGTGCCTTACGGCGACCTGACGACGACACTGCTCGGCATCGGCGAGGAGCCGGGCGAGATCGCCTTCACCGCGCGCGACCGCTCGGTGGTTTGCTGCACCGAGGAGGCGGGGCGTGTGCTCGCGAAGTGCGGTGCAACCGTGCTCTTCGCGCTTCCGTCGGGCACCGTCGCCGATCCGGGCGCGGAGATTCTGCGTGCCGAAGGCCCGGCGGCGGCGCTGCACGCGGGCTGGAAGGTGGCGATGAACCTGCTCGAATACGCTTCGGGCATTTCGACGCGCACCGCAACCATCGTCGAACGCGCCCGCGCCGCCAATCCCGGCATCAACGTGGTGACGACGCGCAAGTCCTTTCCCGGCACGAAAAAAGTCGCCATCAAAGCGATCATGGCGGGCGGCGCGTTTCCCCACCGCCTCGGCCTTTCCGAGTCGATCCTCGTCTTCTCGCAGCACACGGCTTTTCTCGGCGGACTTGACGTATTTCTCGAAAAGCTGCCCAGCCTGAAAAAACGCGCTCCCGAGCAGAAGATTCTCGTCGAGGCGGACAGCGCCGAAGAGGCGCTCCGCATCGCGGCGGCGGGGGCGGACGTGGTGCAGGTGGACAAGATGCCCGCCCTTGACCTCGCCGCGCTGGTCTCGGAGATCCGCAGCCGCTTTCCCGGCGTGGCCGTTTCGGCGGCAGGCGGCATCAACGCCGAAAACGCCGCGAGCTACGCCGCGACCGGCATCGATATTCTCGTGCTCTCGTCGGTTTATTTCGGCAAACCGGCGGACATTTCAACTTCCATCACCCACAAACCAAAACCCTGACAACACCATGAAATCCATGAAACAGTTTCTGCGCGGCATCGCCGCAGTGCTCGGATTCCTCATGCTCGCCAACATGCAAGCGATGGCCGCTCAGGTCAACGTGTCGGCTGCCGCGAGCCTCAAGGAGGCGCTCAACGAAATGGCTGATAAATACGCCACTACGCATCCTGGCGTGACGATCCAGAAGAATTTCGGCGCTTCGGGCGCGCTGGCGGTCCAGATCGAAAACGGCGCTCCGGCGGACATCTTTATTTCGGCAAGCAACGAGTGGATCGATTACCTGATAAACAAGACGTTGCTCGACGCGAAGACCCGGGAGAATTTTGCCTATAACGCTCTCGTGTTTGCAGGCGCGACCACCAAAAGGGTTGGCGGGATGAACGACCTCGTGAAGCTCGACAGGATCGCCATCGGCAGCCCGAAGAGCGTTCCGGCGGGCGACTACGCGATAGAGTCGATGAAACATGCGGGCGTTGACCAGAAGCTTGCCGCGAAACTCGTGATGGCCAAGGATGTGCGCGAGTGCCTGACCTACGCCGAGATGGGCCAGGTTGACGGCGCGTTTGTCTACCGCACCGACGCCATGCAGGCCAAAAGGGCGAAAATCCTCTTCGTCGTGCCTGAAAAGCTGCACTCTCGCGTGGTCTACCCGATGGCGCTGACCTTGAGCGGAGCCGTCAATGGCGATGCCAAGAATTTCTTCGTCTGGATGCTGAAGAGCAGCGATGCCAAATCGATCCTGAAGAAATACGGTTTTATCCTGATGTAACTTTTCTCTTCTATCGAACACCATGAACCTGTCGCCACAAGATAGTACCGCAATTTTGCTCTCGATGAAGATCGCCGTCACCGCGACGGCGATCTCGCTTCCGTTCGGCTTCGCGACGGCGTGGCTCATGGTGTTCCGGCGCTTCCACGGCAAGGTGCTGCTCGAAGTGCTCATCAACCTGCCGCTCACCCTGCCGCCGGTGGTGATCGGCTACTTCCTGCTGCTTTTCTTTGGACGGAACGGCTGGGGCGGCTCAATGCTCAAAGCGGCGGGGATCGACTTCATCTTCACCTGGAAAGCGGCGGTCGTCGCCTCGGCCACGGTCGGCTTTCCGCTGCTGGTGCGCTCGATCCGGCTCGGCATGGAGTCTATCGACCGGCAACTGCTCCAGGCATCGCGGAGCCTCGGCGCAAGCTGGTACGACACGCTCTTCACTGTCGTGCTGCCGCTTTCGCTTCGGGGCATGGTCGCCGGATCGTCGCTCATGTTCGCCCGAAGCCTCGGCGAGTTCGGCGCAACGATCATCGTCGCGGGCAACATCCCCGGCCTCACCCAGACCATCCCGCTCGCGATCTACGACTACGCCAGCTCGCCGACCGGTACGTCGATGGCGCTTTCGCTCTGCGGCGTATCAGTTGCGCTATCGGTCATCATACTGCTTCTGCATGAAGTGATCGGCAAGAAACTCGAACACGGAGGCCAGGCATGAAGCTGCGCATCGACATCGAAAAGAAGCTCGGCGACTTCTCGTTGAAGCTGAACACCGAAATCTCGGGAGAGCGAGTCGGCATCTTCGGTGCGTCGGGCAGCGGCAAATCGACGCTCGTCCACCTCGTCTCGGGGCTGATAAAACCTGATGCAGGAGAGATTTACCTCGACGAAACCTGCCTTTTCAGCAGCCGGAAAAAAATCGACCTCTCGCCCGAAAAGCGGCGCATCGCCATCGTCTTCCAGCAAGCGATGCTTTTTCCGCATCTTGGCGTACAATCGAACCTGCTTTACGGTTACAAGCGCTGCCGACCCGCCGAGCGGCGTATAAAGCCGGAAGCGATTATCGAGGTGCTCAACCTCGTCCATATCGCCGGGCGCGGCGTCAACAAGCTCTCCGGCGGCGAAAAGCAGCGCGTGGCGCTGGGCCGCGCCGTGCTCGCCAACCCGCGCCTGCTCGTCATGGACGAGCCGCTCTCGGCGCTCGACGACTCGCTCCGCTACCAGATCATCCCGTATCTGCGCAGCGTCAGCACGGAGTTTGGCATCCCGTGCCTTTTCATCTCGCACTCGATCACCGAAATGCAGCTCATGACCGAGCGGGTGCTGGTCGTCAAAAACGGACGGCTGTCGGGCATCTCCACCCCCGACGAGCTGGCGCGAACCGGCATGGCCACCAATCCGCGCGGCTACCACAACCTGCTGCGACTGGATGGTGCGACGCAGAAGGACGGCCTCTTCCACTACCCGTGGGGCAACAGCGAACTGATCATCTCGGAGGGGCGCACCGGCGAAGAGTCGCTCTTCGAACTCTCCTCGCGCGACATCATCCTCTTCAAGCAGCACCCCGAAGCGATCAGCGCCCGCAACCTCCTCGAATGCCGCGTCGCCGAACTCTTCGACTCAGACGGCCGCAAAGGCGTGGTGCTCGACTCCGGCGGCAAAACCCTCGTCGCCGAAATAGTCCGCAATGCCGCCGAAGAGCTGGGCATAGCGACCGGCGCAACGCTTTTCGCCGCGATCAAGGCCTCGGCGTTTCGGAGGTTGGGGTGAGGGGAAAAAATAGTAAGAATAGATATGAATTAAGTTTCTTTAGTTTTTTGGAAGCTTCATTTTTTCATCCAACCACTTTAAACCTCAATTCCCGGGAAAAATGTAACCATGGTCGCCAGAACTAAATGAAATAACGAGGGTTATGTGAAAATAGCCCTTGTTTTTTGCCTTGTACATAGTTACATAAATAGCTATAAACAGAGGAGGCAGCCATGGCTTTTCGAGTGCATCATCACAACAGAAAGACCGGGGTCACCTACGTCTACGAGGCGGTCTCGGTCTGGAACAAGGAACTCAAGCAGTCCCGAAACAAGCAGATCTGCGTCGGCAAGATCGATCCGGCGACCGGCGCGTTCGTGCCGTCAAAGCGGCTCGATCCTCAACAGGCTGCCCTTCGTGATCCCGCCGTGACCGCTTCGGTGCAGGTGATCGGCCCCACCGTTGTGCTTGAACCTCTCGCCGACCGAATCGGATTGCGCCCCATTCTGAAATCGGCATTCCCGGAGTCGCACGAGCAGCTCTTTGCCATGGCTTGCTATCTGGCCACCGAGGGCGGAGCCTTGAGTTTGTGTTCGCCTTGGGCCAAGAGTCATCTGCCGGAGCTTGCCCCATCGCTCAGCAGTCAGCGCATCAGCGAATTGCTGGCCGCCATCAGCGCCGACCGGAAGCAGACCTTCTTTGCCAGGTGGATGCAGAAGCGCCTGGTGGACGATTATCTCTGCTATGATATTACGTCGATCCCCTCATATTCGGAGCTGAACAAGTTCGTCAGGTACGGCTACAACCGTGACGGCGATCAACTGCCCCAGATCAATCTGGCCATGCTGTTCGGCCAGAAGTCGGGCCTGCCGGTCTACTTCCACCGCACTCCGGGCAGCATCAACGACGTCTCGACGCTGCACAACATGGTCGAAACCTTCAAGGCGCTGGAAGTTGGCCGGATGCACTTGGTGATGGACAAGGGTTTCTACAGTAAAAAGAACGTTGACGACCTGGTGGCTCAACGTGACCACTTTACCCTTTCGGTGCCGCTGAACAATCGCTGGGTGCAGCAGGCTATCGACGAGATACGCGACACCATCCACGGCCCCGAAAGCTACCGGAAGCTCGATGATGAAATCCTGTACGTGCACTCGCGCCTCTACCCCTGGGGCACGCGCCGTTGCTACCTGCACCTGTACTACAACGCCGATAACCGGGCGCGAGCGATCGACGGCTTCAACGAGTCGCTACTGGAGTACCGGCAGGAACTTGAATCCGGCCATCGGCTCGCGGCGCATCAGAAGGCGTATGACGAGTTCTTCATCGTCAGGACGACGCCGAAACGGGGGATAAAGGTTTCGTTCAACACCGAGGCAATCAACCGCCACATCAGCCGCTATGCCGGATTCCTGGCGTTGCTCTCCAGCAGCATCAAGGATCCGGTCGAAGCTCTGCGGGTTTATCGTGACAAGGATTCGGTGGAAAAATGCTTCGACGACCTGAAAAACAGCCTCGACATAAAGCGGCTGAGGATGCACGCCTCGGCAACCGTCGACGGGCGCTTGTTCGTCCAGTTTATCGCCCTGATCCTGATGAGCGCCCTGCGCAAGCGAATGCGGGATTCAGGATTGATTGAACACTACACGGTCAGGGAGCTACTCAGGGAAATGGATACCCTGACCAATATCAACTACTCCAGAAAATACGGCCACATCCTGACCGAACTGACCAAGTCTCAGCGCCAGATTCTCAAGGCTCTCGACATTCCGATCCTTGACCAGAGCACGTCATAGTTATAAGCTTTCTGGAATTTAGGTTGGCGTGTGGATTTCGCAGAACGAAGGGGCCAAATTCTGGCTCGGCGTCATGACCGAGCTGAAAAACCGTGGGGTTCAGGACATCCTGATTGCCGCCGTTGACGGGCTGGTCGGCTTTCCCGAAGCCACTAGCGCCGTGTTCCCGGAGACCGAGGTGCAGCTCTGCATCGTGCACATGGTGCGCAACTCGACGAAGTATGTGTCGTGGAAAGATCGCAAAGAGCTCTGTGCTGATCTGAAAACGATTTACGGCGCATCAACCGTCGAGGCTGCGGAGCTGAACCTGCAAGCGTTCGGCGAGAAATGGGATGGAAAATACGCCACGATCAGCAAGCTCTGGCGAAATCACTGGGAGTACATTACGCCGTTTTTCGCCTATCAGGCAAAGATACGGAAGGTCATGTACACGACCAACGCCATCGAATCACTGAACCGCTCGTTGCGCAAAGTGCTCAAAACCAAGGGATCATTTCCGAACGACGAATCGATCCTGAAACTGATGTATCTTGCCATGCAGAACATCGCCAAAAAATGGACGATGCCAATCCAGAACTGGGGTGCCGTGCTGAACGTCTTTTCGATTAAATTCAAGGGGAGGATTCCAATTTGAAAATGGCCGTTTACACAGTTTGCTGAACAGACCCTCATCGGGATAACTACATCCTGTCGTAACTGAAAACCTGTTTTGCAGATGGAATCATCTCAAAGAACATGGATATTCGGGGCAAAGCAGCCCTCCGTGGACGGTACGAAATCGGAAATGTTGCAAATTACTGTTTTTAGAGGTTCTCTTAATCCCGCAAGTCCCATAACGAATTCGCCAAGTAGCCGCAGGCGAAGGAGAACTTCGTGATCGGAAGAGTTCAGGAGGTCGAGCTTTCTACACTATCGAAAAAATGTTACCTTGAAGCTCTTTTGTTCAAACCAATTGCATCGCAACCCATAAATCACGTTCTGCCATGAATATCCCTGACAATCTCCGCTATACCACAGACCACGAATGGATCAAGCTGCTCGATGATGGCGCGACCGCTCTGGTCGGCATCACCGATTTCGCGCAGTCGGAACTCGGCGACATCGTGTTCGTCGAAACCAAGGCTGTCGGCACGAAGGTGGCAGCGCACGGTATTTTCGGCACCGTTGAGGCGGTCAAGACCGTGGCCGATCTGTTCGCGCCGGTGGCGGGCGAGATCGTCGAGGTCAACGGCGCGCTCGACGATGCGGCGATTGTCAACTCCGATCCCTACGGCGAAGGGTGGATCGTCAAGATGAAGCTCGACAACCCTGCCGACGTCGAAGCGCTGCTTTCGCCTGCGGACTATCGCGCGCAGATCGGCGAGTGACCGGTTCTGGCAAGGTTTTTCAACTGAATCCAACATAGTACCATGCCTTTCATTGTCAATACCGATGCCGAGAGGGCCGAGATGCTCCAGCAGATTGGAGTAAAAAGCTTCGATGAGCTGATCGCGGACATTCCCGAACAGATTCGCCTGAAGTGCGCGCTCGACCTCTTTCCCGCGATGGGCGAACCTGAGGTGAAGCGTCTGCTCGAAAAGATGGCCTCCTCAAACGCCGCCACCTGCGACCACGTGAGCTTTCTCGGCGCTGGGGCTTACGACCACTTTATACCCGCCGCCGTCAAAACCATCTCCTCGCGAAGCGAATTTTACACAGCTTATACGCCATACCAGGCCGAGGTGTCGCAGGGCACGCTTCAGGCGATCTACGAATACCAGAGCATTATGTGCCGCCTGTACGGCATGGACGTGGCCAACGCCTCGATGTACGACGGCGCGAGCGCGCTGGCCGAAGCGGCGCTGATGGCCGTGAACATCACCGGGCGCAACGGCGTCGTGGTGGCGGGCAAGCTGCATCCCTACACCCGCCAGGTGCTCGAAACCTACCTCGAAGCTGCCGGTGAGCGGGCCATCGTGCAGAACAGCATCGAGAACGGCATCGGCAGCGTCGCGTCGCTCGAAGCACTGGTCACCTCCGAGGTAGCGGCGGTGATCGTGCAGCAGCCGAACTTCTACGGCTGCCTCGAAGAGGTCGAAGCCATCGGTGAGATCGCAAAAAGGAACGGCGCGCTCTTTATCGTCATGGCCGATCCGGTCTCTCTCGGTGTGCTCGAAGCGCCGGGCAACTACGGCGCGAACATCGCCGTCGGTGAAGGCCAGTCCGTCGGCAACGCCCAGAGCTTCGGCGGGCCGTACCTCGGCATTTTCACCGTGAAGCAGGCGCATGTGCGCAAAATTCCGGGCCGCCTCGTCGGCATGACCAAAGACAAGGATGGCGAGGAGGGCTTCATCCTCACGCTCCAGACCCGCGAGCAGCACATTCGCCGCGAGAAGGCCGCCTCGAACATCTGCTCGAACCAGGCGCTCTGCGCGTTGCAGTCGGTGGTGCACCTGTCGCTGCTTGGCAAGGAGGGCATCCGCGAGGTTGCCAATCGCTCGATGCAGAAGGCCCACTATCTTGCCGACCGCATCGCTGAAATTCCCGGCTTCTCGCTCAAGTACAGCGCGCCGTTCTTCCGCGAATTCGTGGTCGCGACGCCCGTTCCGGCGGCGACGATCATCGGGAAAATGCTGGAGAAAAAGGTGTTTGCCGGTGTCGATCTCTCGGCATGGGGCGAAGATGGCCTCTTGGTCGCCGTCACCGAAAAGCGCACAAAAGAAGAACTCGACAGCTTCGTCAGCGAACTTGCCGCGCTCGGCTGAAAAGCCTCACGAATAAACAAAAGCCGTCCCGACTTGTCGGGAGCGGCTTTTGTTACGTACGGTATAGGCAACAATTCTGGACGAGAAAGTCCTTTCATGTTTTGCCAGAATCTCCCTGCTCGTTATCACTCATGAAAAACACGCTAATAGCTGTATACTCAATGAGCGGTTTACGTGTCAACACAAGGGAAGTATTTCACTCTTTTCTCATCCCAGCCGCTGGCGCATCGCTTCGTAGAGCATGACGCCTGCCGCGACGCTGACGTTGAGCGATTCGACGCAGCCGGCCATCGGGATGCGCACGATCTGGTCGCAGCGCTTGCGGGTTTCGGAGCCGAGGCCGCTCCCCTCTGCGCCCATGACGAGCACCGTCGGGCGAGTCCAGTCGATGTCGGTATGGTTGTGCTCCGCCTCCATGTCGGCGGCCACGACGGTGAATCCGCGCTCGCGCAACAGATCGAGCGTCTTGACGAGGCTTTTCACCTTGCAGACTCGCATATGCGACAGCGCGCCCGCCGACGCCTTGTGCACGCTCGCGTTGATCGGCGTGCCCTTGCCCTCGATCATGATGACCGCGTCGGCGGCCACGGCCTCGGCGGTGCGGATGATCGCGCCGACATTGTGCGGATCTTCGAGTCCCTCCAGGATCACGAGCAGCGGCGAACTGTTGCGCGGCGTGGCGAGCACCTCGTCGAGGGTGTAATAGTTGAGGGTGCTGATCAGGGCGCACACCCCCTGGTTCTTGGCAGTACCGGCGATCAGCGTGAGCTTCTCCATGCGCGCCTTGCCGCAGGGAATTTTCAGCCTCCGGGCTGTGATGACGATCTCCTTGAGCTTGGGATGATCGGTGTTGAACTGGAGGTAAATCTTCTCGACGCTCTCGGGCTTCGACTGCAACAGCTCGATAACGGCGTTACGGCCATAGACGACCTGTTCACGAGGTTCCGGGGCTGGAATGACGGCCTGCTCTGTTCTGTCCAATGATTATAACTCCTTACAGGGATTTTCGTTACATGATGGCGTTCGGTGAAGGATGCCAACCCTTGCTGCTGAAAACAAACTCAGGCGCATTGATTGATCAACCCCTATGAAAAGTCTGCTGAATTTAACTATATTGAGTTTCTTTTTTTCCTGAAAAGCGCTGGCAACGCTTTTTCTTGCCTGCGACAGTAACTTTT
>JAAXXD010000130.1 GCA_013334655.1 Chlorobaculum sp.
ACTACGAGTGCGATATGCAGGGCATCGTCAACAACAGCGTTTACCAGAACTACCTCGAACACGCGCGGCACGTTTACCTAAAGACAGTCGGCATCGATTTCAAGGAGTTCACGGAGCGAGGCATCAACCTCGTGGTCGTCCGCGCCGAACTCGACTACAAGTCCCCGCTGCAAAGCGGCGACCGCTTCACGGTCGGGCTGAACATGGTGCGTGAATCGCCGCTCAAGTTCGCGTTTTATCAGGATATCCTGCGCCTGCCGGAGATGAAGCCGGTCGTGAAGGCCAAAATCATCGGCACCGCGCTCAACGGTCGAGGCCGCCCGGAGATTCCGGCGGAACTCGAAGCGCTGATGCAGCCTGGCGCGTGAGCGGTCACGAGTCGAAGCCGCGAAGGTTCAGGGTGTAACGATTGTCTGTATCGACGGATAGAAGTTTCAGACCGAGCAGATTTTTCAGGTCACGCCGTGCGGTCATCTCCGAGACTTTCCGGTACAGCATCGCGTAAGGCATCGCCTGTTGAAGCTCGTGCAGCGTGAACGGTTTGCCTGATGAATCATCGAGCAGCAGGGTAAGCAGATCGTTTTGCCGCTTCGAAATCGCTTTGTTGCTGCCGAGTACGTGGACGTGCTCTCTCATGACCAGCATTCTGATGAGGATAGCGATGCGGGTTTTCATGGTTTGCAACGATTCGATCACGCCGCGAAGGTTGAATTCGAGGAACGGCGTGACATCCTTGTCAGCCCTGATGGTGTCCGAGAAGGCGCGGTAATAGTCGTCAACATGGCGATAATAGTAGTTCGAGAGCATTTTTGGCACGTAGCGGATGCCCGCTGACTGGAGCAGCGAAGCCTCGATCAGCCGCGCCACGCGCCCGTTGCCATCCCAGAAGGGGTGGATCAGCGAAAAGTGGTAGTGAGCCAGCGCCGCCCGAACGAAAACGTGCTCGTTGACGAGTTCATCGTTGTCGATCCAGTCGATGAACTCCCGCATGAGCATCTCGACGTCTTCGATGATTTTCGGAGGCGTGTAGATGCCTCCGTGCGCCTTGTCGCCGACCTTGACCATGCCGTTGCGATAGGTTCCGGGGATGTTGTCCTCATACGGCAGGCCGTTGGTGATCTGTCGATGCAACGTGCGGATGTGACTTTCGGTAAGAATATTTGGATTTAAAAACAATGCAACGGCAAGCGCATTGGTCTTCGATGGTTTTGTTGTTTGCTGGTCAATCAGCCGGTAAGCGTCGATCAGGTTGGTAATCTCAAGCCTGTCCTTTGCTGTGTGGCCTGCATCGGGTATTTTCCCCTCGTCGAGTTCCCGCACCTCCTCTGCGTTGAGGGCATTTCCTTCGATGGCGGCTGTTCCCGCGACCGAACTGTAGAGAATATCCGGGTCGATCTGCGACGACCATTTCGGCAAAATCGGCAAATCGCTGATGGCGGAGTTCAGAATTGACGCCTCGACAAGCAGCTTCTCGATGCGGGGCCTGTCGTACTGGTCGCAAAAGACGAACTTGCCCGCCTTGAAGGTCATGATCTCTTTCATGATGGCGGAAATGTTAGTGAATTTGTTACACTCAACAGTATGTATTATAAACTATTAGCATGACAATGCCGTTCGTTTTTGTTCTATATCATGAAACATCATTCGTAGTATTTTAGTTACCAGCTTATGAAACCACTCAAAGAGGTTGCCGGGGCGTATCTGGCGCTTTCTGACGCACAGCGTCTGTTGCTTGACGGCAACTATAACGATGCGGCGACGAACTGCCGCAGGGCGATGGAGATTTCGCATACGATGCCGCCCGAGGAGGCGTTCGATCACGCCGGATTCGACGCCTTCTGCCATGCCGGGCTTGCCGAGGCGCTGGCCGGGCTTGGCTCGTTCGACGAGGCGCTACGCTCCGCCGATCTTGCGCTGCACCACTTCAACCGCCGGGGGGAGCTGAACCAGGACGAGGGCAAGCTCTGGATTTCAGCGGTGTTCAGCCGGGCGCTGGCGTTCGACGGACTCGGGCGTGGCTCCGAGGCGCTGCCGGAGTTCCGCAAAACGGTCGATATGATCGACGAGCGCAAGGGCGACACCCCCGGCAAGGAGCGGATGAAGGAGGTCGCCGCCAGCCGCATTGCCGAACTCGGCAAGTCCGGCAAAAAGGACAAAAAGCCGGAAGGTTACAAAGCCTGGTGGGAGTTCTGGTCGTGACGGAGCAACAAGATATCCGGAGCGTTCTCGTCGTGCGACTCAGCGCCATCGGCGACATTGTGCTGACGACCCCCGTACTCACGGAGCTTCATCGCGCTCTTCCTCAGGCGCGGATCGACTACTGCACCAAAGCCCCCTTCGCGCCGCTCGTCGCGTCGAATCCCGCCGTGGCGTCGGTGGTGACGCCGGAGTCGATCACGCCCGGAACGGCGTACGATCTGGTGGTCGATCTCCAGAACAACCGTCGCTCCCGCGCTCTCGTCCGAAAGCTCGATGCGAGAATGGTCCGACGATACCACAAACGCAACTGGAAAAAGGTGCTGCTGGTGCGCTTCAAGATCAACGTTTCGGACGGCTACCAGTCGGTAGTCGAGCGCTACGGCGAGGCGCTCGCGGGACTCGCGCCGAAGGTCAGCGCCCCGTGCGCACTCTTTCCTTCGCCGCAAGATCGCGCCTTCGCCGCCGGAGCGCTCGGCGCGGACTCGCCCGTGCTGGCGCTTTGCTTTGGCGCGAACCACTTCACCAAGCGCTACCCGACCGAACGCTTTGCGCGGATCATCGAGCTGGTCACGGCGGCAACGTCGGCGAGCGTGTTGCTGCTCGGCGGCAAGGAGGACGAGCCGGAGGCCGAAAAGATGATCTCCTCGCTGCCGGAGGCGGCACGAAGCCGCGTGCAGTCGCTCGCCGGAAAGGCGTCGCTCATGCAGTCGGCGGCGCTGCTTGAACGCTCGACGCTCGTGCTCACCAACGACACAGGCCTGATGCACATCGCCTCGGCCTTCGGCAAGAAGCTCTTCGTGATTTTCGGCTCTTCGGTCAAAGAGTTCGGCTTCATGCCGTGGGGTGCAGAGTATGAACTGTTCGAAACCGAAGGACTCCGCTGCCGCCCCTGCTCGCACATCGGGCGCGGCTCCTGCCCCAAAGGGCATTTCCGCTGCATGATGGAAATCGCGCCGGAGCGCATCGCCTCGCGCATCATCGAAACGCTCAAACAACCGCCGCAATGAAGATCGCCACGTGGAACATCAACGGCATCCGCGCCCGGCAGGAGGCGATCGCCGCATGGCTCGAACGCCGCCAGCCCGACATCGTCGTGCTTCAGGAGGTCAAGGCGCTCGAATCGGAGATTCCCGAAACGATCACCGCTATCACCGGGTATCGGAAATTCTGGAACGGCTCGACCTTCAGAAAAGGGTACAGCGGTGTCGGCCTGCT
>JAAXXD010000065.1 GCA_013334655.1 Chlorobaculum sp.
AAATCGGCGTTTTCGAAGTGCAAGGATTTTGAGGCTGTTACGGAGATTTCCTTGCACAAAAAATACACAATATACTGCCTATATCATTGCTATATAATCAGTTAATATTAATTCAGCAGACCCTAACGATATCGTGTCTCAACTGCTGACACAGCAAGAAATCGGGCAAGCTCCATCACGAAATTCATGCAGCGAAAGGCGACGGGCGAGCCGTATTTTACAGCGAGCTTCCGTTCGTACAACCGGGAGCGCTACCATCCGCGCATTGGCAGCGTGACGCCGGAACAGGAGTATCCGGGAAAATGCGGCGCAGTGCTTGCAGCACGAAAAAGAGGCTTGGCAGGTCGGCATGAACTTTGTAAACTTTACTGGTAAGCTCAACCTGAGACCGGAACCGGGCTGGCTCACGCCACGCCAGTTCGGGCACGAATTATCCTGAAATCGTGGCGGCAAGTTCAAGACAAAAAAATCGTTGTCCAGAAAAATAATTAGCTCTTAATTGCTGACTTTTACATTTTTTTTACATAAACTACAAAAGCTGCGGTTTTTAGACTATGTATCACATGTAGCTTTTTAAGAAAACACTCAGTCCGTCATTAACAATGACGTTGCAACCTGGAGATCGAATCTCATAACCTACAGTAGAGTATACAGTTACCTATATCTTGCATTTCAAAGGCCATCGCGCAAGTCAGATCAACCGATCTTACCGTGTACCCGCGCGAATCAGCGAAGAGCCAAGAATTTTTACCTGGGAGAACCGTTATGTCAAACATGATTTTAGCCATTCAATTGGTCATTGAATCAACACGAGCGACTCTAAACAGGAACTTCGCCATCAAATCACAAAAAGGAGGAATGATTATCGAGTATGCTTTGGTTGCCCTTTTGATTTCCGTTGTTGCAATTGGAATCATTCAGGCTATCGGGTTGATAATAAACCAGATGTATGTTACCGTTAATAACGGCATCCCATAACAAACTCCCTCCAGCGCCTGTGACAACCCGCAGCCCCTTTCCGGGAGACCGATTGACCGGATGCATCCAGATTTTCATGCATCCGTAGTCTTGTTTTTTTTTTGATACTGGAAGAAGCGGTTTACCGTCCCATTCAGCAATAAACGAGCTTTTTCAATTCTCCGTCGATCCATCGGTACGCCATAAAATCCTTGGTTCCGTAGCGATTGCTGTTGCTTCCGTCCGGCTTCATGACCTCATACAAAAAACCCTGCAAAGGGTGGTTTGCCCTTGAAAATGGAAACGACAACAAAAAAAATCAAAAGAGATCCCCCGTCAAAGACGCTTCGCGGGATCGGACTCCGCGAGCAGCTTCGAGCGGACGAGCGCCACCGCGAAGATGCCGGCGGTCTCGGCTCGAAGCACCGACGCGCCGAACGAGACCGGCGTGAATCCGGCGGCGGCGGCCTCGGCAACTTCGGCGTCGGTGAAACCGCCCTCGCCGCCGATGAGGAAGAGTATCTTTTTTCCGGCTGGCTCGAAGGCGGGAAAGCTCGCCTCGGATTCGTGGGCGATCATGCGCAGATCGTAACCGTCGAGCGCAAGCGCCTCCCGGAAGGCGAGCGGGGGCGAGAGATCGGGAAGATGGAAGCGGCGGCTCTGGCGAGCGGCGGAGTGGACGATGCCGCGCCACCGTTCAAGCTTGCGTTCGAGCTTGCCGGAGTCGGGCGTCGAGACGGTGCGTTTGGTGAACATCGGTACGATGCGGGCGACGCCGAGTTCGGTCGCTTTTTCGAGGAAGAGGTCGAAGCGTTGCGGCAGCTTCAGGAGCGACAGAGCTACCGTGACCTGCGTTTCGGGCGGCGGTGCCGTGCGCGGATTCTGGATCGCGCCTTCGAGCGAGTGCTTGCCGATGGCTTCGACCAATAACTCCGCCACGAAGCCCGCGCCATCGGTGATGGGCACGAGGTCGCCCGGCTGGCAGCGCAATACGCGGGCGAGATGGTGGAACTCCTCGCCGTCGATCACCGCACGGGCATGATCAAGGTCGAGCTGCTGCGGAAGCACGTAAAAGAGATCCATCCGGCTACCCTTCCTTTTCGGTGACGGCAATCGCCGCGAAAGCGACCTCGACAGCGCCCGCCACCTTGAGCGCTTTGGCCGCGGCCACCATCGTCGCGCCGGTCGTCAGCACGTCATCCACCAGCAGCACTCTCGCGGGAGAGCGCTTGCGGCCCGGACGGAATGCGCCCGCCATGTTCTCGCGCCGCGCCTCCATGCCAAGTCCGGTCTGAGTGCCGGTGTAGAGGCACCGTTCGAGGTACTCCGTCGCGACGGGCAGACCGAGTACGCCCGCCATACCGCCCGCTATCGCTTCCGACTGGTTGTACGAGCGCTCGATGCGCTTGAGACGATGCAGCGGTACCGGCACGATGGCGTCGAACGCGACAGAGTCGCCGCCCTGCCGAACAATCTCGCCAAGCTTTTTGCCGAACAGCTCCCCGAGCGGAAAAAGCCCGCCATACTTCATGGCGTGCATCGCTTCGTGCAGACTGCCGCTGCTTTGGTATGGATAAAGGCACCATGCGGAGGATGGAACGGCGTGCTCGTCAAAGTGGCCGCGCACGGTGCTTTGAAGCACCACGCCTCCGGCAAGAGCGCCAGGGAATGGATCGAATTCGTCGAAGCATCCGGCGCAAATGTGCTCCTCGCCTTTTTCGAGCGGCTTGCGACAAAGGATGCAGACCGCAGGGAAGAGCAGATGCGCAAGACCTTCAAGCATCGCTCACGACGGGTTTGCCGGAGGCGAAGCAGAGCGCCGCCGCGCCGTAAATTCCGGCCTTGTTGCCGAGCCGCGCCGGAACGATCTCAAGTCCGTCGTGCATCGAAGGCAGGGTCGAGCGGTGCAGCTGCATCATGGCGGGCCTGAAAATCAGTTCGCCCGCCGCCGCGATGCCGCCGCCGATCACGAACTTACGAATGTCCATCAGCGCCGTCACGTTGGCCAGCCCGACGCCGAGAATCGAGCCGATCCGCTCCCAGGTGCGCAGAGCCACGGCGTCACCCTCCCTGGCCGCCTGTTCGAGATGGCGGGGCGAGAGGCGATCGGTATCCCGATGGCACAGCTCCATGAGGCGCGGGGAGAGTCCCATCTCCTGACCACACGCCATCTCGACAATGCGCTCCTTGCCGATCAGCCCCTCGATGGTGCCCCGAACGCCCGCATGAACATTCTCGCCTTCAAAATCGATGATCATGAAGCCGATTTCGCCCGCCGTGCCGGAGGGACCGCGATAGAGTTTGCGGTCAAGAATAATACCTCCGCCAACGCCCGTGCCGAGCGTCACGAGCATGAAGTCGCGGAACGCATTGCCGCCGCCAAAGATCGCCTCGCCATAAGCGGCGGCGTTAGCGTCGTTTTCGAGAATAACGGATGTTTTGAGACCATGCGCCTGTTCAAGTCGAAGCTGAAGCTGGTCGCGGAGAGCGTAACGCTGCTGCCAGCCAGGCAGGTTCGGCGCGCAGGAGAGCGTGCCCCTGGCCGCATCGACCGCCCCCGGAGCGCCAAGACCGACGCCAGCGAAGAGGCCGGAATCGAGCGTTTCGGTGCCTCGCTGATACATCGCATCAGCCATGAGGGCCAGTTGCCGCACGACGCCTTCAGGGCCAGCGGTGGTATCGGTCGGCTGGGTATCCTCGAAGAGAACCCCCTCCAACTCATCGACGACCGCTATCTTGATGTTCGTCCCGCCGAGATCGATGCCAACCGCCCATGATGCCATAACCGTTACTGCTATGAATTGAATGGTTTGAGGAACTTCCGGTTGTGCTCTCCCGTCGCAAAGAAGTTGAGAATCTCAACCACCTCCGTCGTTTGCGGAAGGTCGCGCCGCACGGTTTCAAGCGCCGTGGAAAGCAACAGGCCCGACTGGAAAATCACCCGGTAAGCGTCACGGATGTTGCCGATCTGTTCCGAAGTGAAGCCGCGCCGCTTCAGGCCGAGCAGGTTGAGTCCCTCGTACCGGAACGAGGCGTGGCCGCCTGCCATGACGAAGGGCGGCACGTCGAGCGCCGCGCGGGAGATACCACCAACCATGGCGTACCGCCCGATCCTGACGAACTGGTGTACTCCGGCCAGACCGCCAACCACCGCGAAATCGCCCACATGGCAATGGCCGCCGAACTGCACTGAGTTGGCGATCACCACATGGTTGCCGATAACGCAATCATGGCCTGCGTGAACGTAGGCCATGATGAGATTGTCGGAGCCGACCACGGTCTTGCCGCTCGCTTTGGTGCCACGGTTCAGGGTCACGCATTCGCGGATGACCGTCCGGTCGCCGATTTCGAGATACGTTTTCTCACCGGCGTATTTGAGATCCTGAGGCTCGGTCGCCAGTACAGCGCCTGACGAAATCCGGCACTCGCTGCCGATACGCGCGCCGTCGGCGATATGGACGTGGGAGGCGACAACCGTCCGGTCGCCAATGACGACATCATCGCCGATGACGGTGTAAGGTCCGACCACCACCCCTTCGCCAATTTTCGCGCCTGGGCCGATGATCGCTGTTGCATGAATATTACTCATGAAAATACCAACTATTGCTTGAGTGAATCCAGACGCTTCCGCAATTCGGGGAGCGCCATTTTGAGTTCGTTCATGATGCCATCCGCCTCACGAACCTTTCCCGCCGCCCGGTATGCCTGCGCCAGAGTGAGGAACAGCTCGGGTTCCTGCTGCGCGTCGGTCTCGGCGGCGAGCATTTCAAGATACTGAATATACGGATATGCTTTCTGCTTTGCACCTTCGGCGGCATAGATACCGGCAACCGATCCGGCAAGCTTCGGCGTGACCGGATAGCGGCTCAGCGGAAAGAGCCGGGCGTAACGGTCAAGTGCTTCGAGGGCGAGCTTGCCTGGCGGCGCGGCTTTGCGAGCGCCGGAACCGTCCGGCACCATCACCGTGCTCTCGCCGGAGGTGTAGAGATCGAGCGCCAGCCGGACGAAGAGCGGCGGATAGTTGCCGAGCAGGTTCCGCGAGGTCTCGTCGATATTGACCGCCAGATTGCCGGTGTTGCGAAAGCGGTAGGTGTTGAACAGATTGCTGTAGAGCGTGCCGGGATCGGCAAAGCTCAGCGCAGAGGCGCTTTTAAGCGGCACGACGCGATAGACGAGGCCGTCGAGGCGCAGGTTGCGGTCGAGTCCGGCCATCTCAGCAGGATCGACGGTCAGCGCGAAGTAGATCGGGCGTTTGCCGTAATTATCCACCACGATGGCGTAGACGGCGATGTCCTGCGGACGCAGGTATCCCGCGCCCTGGTAGGTCAGCGCGGGCTTGATCGTCCAGCGAAGCGAATCGGAGGGAGCGCCGGGCAGGGCCACGCCGGAGCGCCGGGCGTCGTCATACATCCTGCGCGGCTCCGCGTCGGCGGAAACGGCCACGCTGACGGAATCGACCGGCGTGTAGGAAATATTCGACAGGTCGCCATCGCTCATTTCAAGATTGATCTTCCGCGCGCCTCTCGGGCTTTCGTGCTTGAGTTGCAGCATGTACCAGCCGGTGTTGGCGAGACTCAGATTGACCACCCGCACGTCGGTTCGAATATGCTCCACCTCCTGAAGATACCAGAGCGGAAAAGTGTCGTTGTCGCCGTTGGTGAAGAGAATGGCGTCCTTGTCGCAGCTTTGCAGGATGTTCCACGCCCACTCCCACGGCACGTAATTGCCGGAGCGGTCATGCGTGCGGTAGTTCGCCGTGAGCATCCGCCCGTCGATGGCAAAGAGGCCGGAGGCCACGACCGCGACGGCGAGCCAGAGGCCGTGAGCCGGTGTGAGCGACTTCAGCTTGCCGGAGAGCCAGGTGAAGAGGCTCTCGACGCCGATGCCGATCCAGAGCGCGAAGGCGAAGAAGCTGCCGACATAGCTGTAGTCGCGCTCGCGCGGCTGCGGCTCGGGCTGGTTGAGGTAGAGCACGAGGATCACGCCGGTCATGAGGAACAGCGCCGCGACAGCGAGCGACATCTTCCAGTTCTTTCTGAAATGAGACCAGGCTCCGAAAAGCCCCACGAGGAACGGCAGACCCCACAGCTTTGACCAGTCGATCATCGCCCCCTCGACATCCGAAGAGCGCCCGATGAACTGCCATCCGAAATAGCGCAGGTACATCCGGTCGAGCTGGTAGCGCCAGAAATAGTCGAACTCACTCGAATAGCGATCATAATAATACTGGTATATCGGCTCGGGTGACCAGCGCCTCGGCCAGATTGGCCACTCGCCATACTGCTCGCGATTGACGTAGGAGAAAAAGGCTTCGAGCGTCGACGGATTGTTCTCGTTGATCGGCGGCCCGGCATGCGCCCGCACGAAGATCAGCATGTAGGAGGTGTAACCGAGGATCAGCAGCAGCACCGAGAGCAGACTGAGGTTCAGCGTCACGAGACCCTTCCGGTGGCTGAACCAGACGCCAAACAGCAGCAGCGCAACGAGCAGCGCCATTCCCCACCACGAGGCGGTGACGAGCAGCACAGGAATGCCCTTGATGATGAGCTTGTAGATCAGGAAGAACAGCCCGAGGCTGAACAGAATCAGGAGGCTGAACGATTTCAGGTCGAACGGGTACTTTTTGAAATAGTAGACGAGCGAGAGCGAGAAAAGCGCGAGCAGGCAGAGCAGATGCACGCCGATGGAGAGGCCGAACATGTACATGACGCCGAGCAGCCATCGCTCGCTGCCGGGCGCGGGGTCTTCGTCGTACCAGCAGAGCATCATCCAGAAGATCGAGGCGGTCAGAAGCGACGAAGCCGCCCAGAGGCTGGTCTCGACCGCGTTGAACCAGAAGCTCTCGGAGAAGGCGAGCGCCAGAGCGCCAACCGCCGCGCCGCCCCAGGCCGCGATCTTTTCGGGCAAACTCCACTCGTCGGGGCGGGAAGCTCGCGAAATGCCGATCAGCCTGACGATGATCAGGTAGGTCAGCATGATGGTGGCCGAACTGATGAGGGTGCTGAAGAAGTTGATACGAGCGCCGATGTCGTGAAAGATGGGGAGATGCGAGAAGAGATGACCGATCAGCAGATAGAGCGGTGCGCCGGGCGGATGCGGAATGCCAAGGGTGTAGGAGGTGGCGATCACCTCCCCGCAATCCCAGAACGAGAAGGTCGGAGCCATCGTCGCAAGATAGACGGCTTCGGCAACAAGAAATATTCCGGCGGCAATGATCCGGTTCACGTTTCGGTGTGTCATTCGGGACAGGTTGTTAACAATTCGTATCAGCCGGGCGCTCAATCCGAAAGCAGTTCCGAGGCGACAAGATCGGCGAAAAGAAAGCCCGCCTCGGTCAGCGTGACCTCGCCGGATTCAACCGCGATCCACCCTTTCTCCTGTAGCGTATCAAGGACGGCATCGAGATGCTGATGCCCTAATTTATGCCCTTTTCGCAAAAACCCAACAGAGAGCGAACGGCGGATTCTCAGGGAGAGAAAAACCTCCTCGTCGAAGCGCTGCTCGTCGGTCAACGCCTCGCGGAAATCGACCGCTCCGGCGGGATCGGCAAGGTACTTCGTCAGGCTGCTCGCGTTGGAAAAGCGCGTCTCCGTCTCGCCGCTCACAAGAAAGCTGTGCGCCGCCGGGCCGAAGCCGAGGTACGGCTCGCGCATCCAGCTCGCGAGATTGTAGCGTGAATGGTGTCCTTCGAGCGCGAAGTTGGAAATTTCGTAATGGCGGTATTCCGCTTCGCAAAGCAGCTCTGCCGCCATCCGGTACATAGCCGCCTGCGCCTCCTCGCCGGGCAGGTCGCGAAGCCCTTTCCGCACATCGCGCCACAACCGGGTCTTCTCTTCGAGCGTGAGCATGTAGACAGAAATATGCTGCGGACGAAGCCCGAACGCCGCGCGAAGGTCGCTCTCCCATTCGGCGGCGGTCTCCCCCTCCGCGCCGCACATCAGGTCGATGCTCACCGACGGAAAGCGTTCGAACGCCTCGGAGACGGTTCGGACAGCATCGGCGGACGAATGCGCCCGACCGAGCGCCTTGAGCTTGCGGTCGGAAAACGATTGCACGCCAATACTCAGGCGGTTGACACCAACCGCTTGCAGTGCATCGAGCGATGCGGGCGAGAGGTCTTCGGGATTGGCTTCGAGGGTGATTTCTGTTTCAGCGGAGATTTCGGCAAGGCCGGAAACCTGCGACAGCCATGCGGCAATGAAGGATGGCGAGACCAGCGACGGCGTGCCGCCGCCGAAGTGAATCGCCTTGATCGACTGGCCCGCGAAAAGCGACGCTTTCGAAGCGGTCTCGACAGCAAGCGCCTCGAAAAATCGCTCGACGAAACCGGCTTTGGTGACAAGAAAAAAATCGCAGTAAGGACAACGCTCCCGGCAGAAAGGAATGTGGACGTAGAGACAGATCATCGGAAGCATCGCTCCATTATTATTGCTGCCAGCCCAAATCGATTTCCCAGCCCTTTCGTCCCTTCAGTCCTTTGCTGTGAGCACAAACCCCGTCACCGCCTGATAAAGATCGTCAGCCACATGATCCGGCACAATGCCCCGTTCCGCGCAGAGCGCCTCCTCGTTGTGGCCGGTTCTGACGAGAATCGACTTCAGGTGGGCGCGCTGGCCGCATTCGATGTCGATCACCTTGTCGCCGATGAAGAACGACGCCTCGCGATCCACCTCGAAGCCCTCTTCACGCAGGTCGGCGATGGCCTGCTCCACCATGAGTGGCGAGGGTTTACGGCGATCCATGAAGCGGTCGTACTCGGGATGAGGATAGTTGGGATGGGCCGGGCAGTAGTAGCAGCGGTCGAACGAGGTCTGGCGCTGGGCCAGCAGCTCGTTGAGATAGTCGTTGACATCCTCGACTTCGCGGGGCGTGACGATACCCCGCGCGATTCCTGCCTGGTTGGTGATGATCACGATGCGAAATCCCGCTGCTCGCGCAATCGCGATGGCCTCGTCGGCGCGGTCGATCAGGATGAACTCCTCGCGGCTCGACACGTAGCTCCCAATATCCTTGTTGATCGTGCCGTCCCTGTCGAGAAAAAGTACCTTCACGCTCTCCATATCGCCGTCTCAGCCAAGCAGGTTGCGGTACAGCTCGGCGTACTTTTCCGCCGAACCGCTCCATGAAAAATCGCGTCCCATGCATTCGAGCATGAGTGCGCTCCAGCGCTCCTTGTCGGCGAAGAGCGCGAGTGCCTCCTGAAGCTTCGCCGTCAGCGCCTCGGGCGTGTAGTCGGTGAAGATGAAGCCGGTGCCCTTGTCGCCGGAAACCTCCTCGATGGTATCCACGATGCCGCCGCCAGCGTAGGCGACCGGCACAGTTCCGTAGTTCTGCGCAAACATCTGCATCATGCCGCACGCCTCGATGCGCGAAGTCATGAGCAGAATATCGAGTCCGGCGATCATCTGGTGATAGAAGGCGTCGGTAAACTCAGGGCGGAAAGCCATCTTTTCCGGGTTCGCATCCGCGCACTCCTTGAGCGCCTGGTCGAACTCCTTGTCGCCCGAACCGAACACGATGAACTGAATGTCGAGTTCGAGCAGTTTCGCCAGGCTCGCCTTGACGATCTCCGCCCCCTGAAATGTGTCGAAATTGGCGATCACGCCAACGACGGGCGTCTCTTCGGCAAAAGGCAGCCCCACCTCTTCGAGCAGCACTTTCTTGTCTTCGAGCTTCAGCTCTGGCTGCTCGACGCTGTAGCGCTTCTTGATGAGCTTGTCGGTCGAGGAGTTCCACTGGCGGGTATCCATACCGTTGAGAATGCCGTGGAAGCGGTCGCCGCAAGCCATCAGATTCTCGTTCATGCCGAACGAAAGCTCCGGATTACCCGCGATCTGGCGGGCGTAGCGATCCGAGGTGGTGGTGACCAGATCGGCGTATTTGATCCCGGTGGCGAGCAGGTTGACCTCGTCACCCTGTTTTTCGAGAGCCTCGAACACCTCCGCGTCGAGATGCTTCTGAAAGAGCTTCGATGGGAAAATGCCCTGGCGATAGACGTTGTGAATCGTCTGCACGACCTTCACCTTTTTGAAAAAGTCGTGTTTGGCGTAGCGCGTCTTGGCAAGCAGCGCGACAAGCCCCGCATGCCAGTCGTGGCAGTGGATGATGTCCGGCTGCCAGCCGAGACGCACGAGCGTTTCCATCACGCCCACGCTGAAAAAGATGAGCCGTTCAGCGCTCCCTTTGTGATCGCCGCCAAGCGAAATATCGGAGAAGAGTCCGTGTCGCTTGAAATATTTCTCGTTATAGAGAAAATAGGTCTGAATCTTGCTGGACGGAAGGGCGGTAACCTTTATATGCAGCATGTCGGTCTTGTCCTTGAGACGGACTTCAATGTCCGACAGACGAAGCACATCGTGCAAGCGGAACTTGCGGTCGTTGATGATACCGTATTTCGGCATCATGATGCGGGCCTCGAAACCCTCCTCCTCTAGCGCTTGGGGAAACGATGCCATGTAGTCGGCCAGAGCACTGACCCTTATAAAAGGAGACCCCTCGCCAGAGACATAAAGAACCTTGTAATTTCTTCTGGCCATCTATCTCAAACTCTGTCTAATTATTTTCTCAAATCGCTTTCATAGAATACCTTCAGTTTTTAATTTAAGAATTTTCATGCTGAGAAACAATTTGACAGCTTTCAACTCTGAAAGGAGCGCCTCCGTGAAAGAATTTCCCGGCCTGAAAATCCTGGCACCCGTTCTGATCCCCGTTTTCTTCTGCGCCTGCGCCGTTGACCGCCCGCCAACAGGCGGCCCGCCCGACCACTCGCCGCTCAGCGTCGTCTCCTCGCTTCCCGCCGCCGAGTCGGTCAATGCTTCGCCACAAACGATTCGCATCGGCTTCAGCCACTATGTCAGCAGCAGCGAGCTTTCGAAGTCGATTTTTTTCTCGCCGCTCGTCGATGACTATGAGGTTACGATGCACGGAAGGGATGCTGAAATAAGGCTTTACCAGCCGCTGCAACAGAATCGCACCTACACGCTCACCCTGCGCGCGCCGCTCATAAGCCTCGATGGAGGCCACCAGCTCGACCGTAGCTGGACGTTGCCCTTTTCTACCGGGCCGGTGATCAACCAGGGATCGATTGAAGGACGGGTCTGGACATACCGCATGGCTCCGGCGCGGAACATCACGGTGATGGCCTATCCTCTCGCTCGAACCAGCGACACCCCGCAGGCAAGGCCGGACTATATCGCGCAGACCGGGCCGTCGGGAGTATTTCGATTCGAAAATCTCGCGCCCGCAAGCTACCGCATCGTTGCCATAACCGACAGAAACGGCAATTTGCAGTACGATCACGGAATGGAAATGTTTGCCGTCACCTCCTCGCCAGCCGTTCAGACCGGCACGACCGGCGTCGGATTGCGCCTCGCGCCGGGCGACAGGTCAGCAAACACCCTGCGTTCGTGCCGCACCATCAACAGCCGGGAAATCGAGATCGCCTTCAACGAACCGATTCCCGCGCGGAGCTTCGATCTATCCGCCATTCGGATCGAAAACAGCTCGACTGGAGCCGCATTGCCGGTACTTGGCTATTACTCGTCGTCGAGAAACAGCGAGGACGCTACGTTCCGCCTGCTGACCGCGCCAATGGAGAGCCGCGCCTGGTACAAGCTCCGCTTCACGCCCGCTGGAGGCTCGCCGTCAGAGCTGACCTTTGCGGGCAACCCCCGGACGGAGCGCTACCCGGAGCTTTCGGTTGCCATCGTTCCGGCGAGTGGCGCGGACAACGTCATCCCCGAAACGATCCGCCCTGAATCGGGCGCATCAATCGAGCTGCAATGCAACCTGCCGGTCGAGGAGTCATCGCTCAAACCGGCGATAACGCTTTCGCTCTCCGACAAAGGGCAGGACAAGTCGCTGCCGTTCGCCATCACCCGCATCGACAGCCGCACCTACGACATCACGCCTTCGGACGGCTTCCTGCACGCAAGAGAGTACCGGATTCAGGTCAGAGCCGGTTTGCTGAAAGAGCTTGCCGGTTCGGCCTCAAAGGAGCCATTGGTGGAATCCCGTTTCGAGACTGCCGGGCAGGAGGCGTACGGAGAGGTCACCGGCGACGGCACGGCAAAAGCGCCTGCGGTCGTCGTCGAGGCCCGACAAAGCGGCTCGGCGGAGGCCCGCCAGCGCGTGGTGCTGAAACCAAAAGCCGATGGAGCTTTCAGCTACAGCTTCCGCGATCTTCCGGCGGGCGAATACACGATCACCGGATTCATTCCATCAGCCTCCGGCGCTGTGTCACCCGTGACGGAATGGAACAGCGGCTCGCTCAGCCCGTTCGCGCCCTGCGATCCTTTCGCGGCGGTGACGGTCACGATCCGGCCCGGCTGGACGACAGACAATGTCCGGCTCGACATCCCCGCGCCCCGGCAAACAGCCATCGACGAAACCGCGCCGCGAAAAAAACATTAACCTGCAATCAACGCACAAACCAGAACTCTATTTATTCAATGAGCAGCAGTCCATCAAGAATCGGCCCGAACTCCATCATACAGACCGTCGGCGCGCTCGAAACCGCCTTCGGGAAAAGCGAAACCGAAAA
This sequence comes from Chlorobaculum sp., assembly GCA_013334655.1. Classification (GTDB taxonomy): domain Bacteria; phylum Bacteroidota; class Chlorobiia; order Chlorobiales; family Chlorobiaceae; genus Chlorobaculum. Next base: position 12,500 of record JAAXXD010000065.1, read on the forward strand.
ACTTCTGAAGAAAATCGGTCAGGGCTACCTGATCAACAACCTGCCGTCGGAGATGGTCGAGGAGTCGAAATTCCACTCTCTGGTCATGGCCTTGCAGAAAGAGATCGGCGAAGCGAGCACGGCGAAAATTCTCAAGGAGTCGGGCGAGCGCACCGCGAAATACCTGCTCAAGGTGCGCATCCCAGGCCCGTTCCAGACCATCGTCAAGCTGCTGCCGGCGGGGCTGGCCTTCAAGGTGTTTCTCTTCGCCATCAGCAAGAACGCCTGGACCTTCGCCGGAAGCGGCGAGTTCACCTACGGCTCGAAACCGTCGCCAAACGTCATGGTGAAGGTGACTTTCCCGTCGCATCCGGTGGTCGGAAACTTCTACCTCGGCACCTTCACCGCCCTGCTCCGCGAGCTGGTCAACCCGCAAACCGAGATCAAAGCCGACATCCGCAAGGAGAACGGCGCCATCCGCTGCAACTACCTCTGCCGGATATAAGCTGAAGCATCATGAAACGAAAAGCGGGTTCCGGCCCGCTTTTCTGTTTTTAGCGCTTTTCGGATGAAGCTCAAGGCAAGACAGCTCTGTATTGAGAACATTCAAAGACGAGGGAGAATGCGACAGCAGATGATCCGCTACTTTTGACGGACTGCGAATGTTGTTTACATTTGAAGAGGTGGCGTACTTTTGTTTTCTGAATCCCGAGACTGATCGCTTCACAGCATGGGTCGAAGGCAGACTGGAATCTGGCTGTAAACGGCAAAAAAAGTGGTAAGTAACATAGGATACTTCATCGAAGGGAGTGCAGCGCTGATCTGTCAGCGGACACCATAGAAGTTCTATATTATGTAATTTATTAATCCGGCAAGCAAATACATGACAAGTGTCGGAGTTTATGCAGCATACTTGATCGGGCTTGAATTGAAATAACTCATCACACGATCAGGTAGCTTTTGCAGCTTTCGCATAAACGATAAAAG
>JAAXXD010000003.1 GCA_013334655.1 Chlorobaculum sp.
CGGTTGACCAGCTCGCGCTTGTGGTGGTCGTAGGTCATCACGATGGCCCCGGCCACCAGGCCGCCCTCGGTCGTGGTCTTGCGAAGCAGCTCCTCGCGAATGAGGTCACGGAGGGCTTCCGACCGGCTCTGGTAGCCCTGGGCCTTGATGTGCCGGTCGAAAGCCTCAATCAGTTCCCTGTCGAGCGAGATGCCGAAACGGTAGAGGTCGCTCACGCGCTTACCACTCGTTGAAGTTCTGCGCCGTGCCGGAGAGCTTCTCGTTGATGGCCGCCGCCGCCGTGCGTCCCGCGCCCATTGCGAGGATCACCGTCGCGCCGCCCGTGACGATATCGCCGCCCGCGTAGACATTTTCCTTGGAGGTCTGCATGGTGTTGACGTCCACGACGATGGTCTCCTTCTTGCTCACCTCGATGTCGGGCGTGGTCTGCTTGATGAGCGGGTTGGAGCCGTTGCCGATGGAGATGATCGCCATGTCGATGGGCAGCAGGAACTCCGAGCCGGGCACGGGCACCGGACGGCGGCGTCCCGAATCGTCAGGCTCGCCCAGCGCCATCTTCTGGCACTGCACGCCGGTCAACCACGCCTTGTCGTCGCCGACGAATTCGAGCGGAATGGTCTGCAACATGAATTCGATCCCCTCCTTCTGCGCGTGGTGAATCTCCTCCTCGCGGGCGGGCATCTCCGCCTCGGAGCGGCGATAGACGATGTAGGCGTGCTCCGCGCCGAGACGCTTGGCTGTGCGGACGGCGTCCATCGCGGTGTTACCGCCACCGAAGACCGCGACGTTCTTGCCTTTGCAGTCGAACACCGGGGTATCGCTGCTCTTCATGAAGTCGTACGCTTTCATGAGGTTCACCCTCGTGAGGAACTCGTTGGCCGCGAGCACGCCGACCAGATTCTCGCCGGGAATGCCCATGAACCACGGCAGGCCCGCGCCGACGCCGATGAAGACCGCGTCGAAGCCCTCCTCCTCCATCAGCTCGTCCACGGTGATCGTCCGTCCGACCACCACATCCGTCCTGAACTCGATGCCCATGCGGCGCAGGCCGTCAAGCTCATCGCGGACGATCTCCTTCGGCAGGCGGAACTCGGGAATGCCGTACATCAGCACGCCGCCAAGTTCATGCAGCGCTTCGAAAATCACCACCTTATGGCCGAACTGCGCGAGATCGTTGGCGCAGCTCAGACCCGCCGGGCCGCTGCCGACGACAGCCACCTTCTTGCCGGTGGATGGCGCGAGCACCGGGTCGATCCGCTGGCCGCTCAACCGCTCGTAGTCGCCGACGAAGCGTTCGAGGTTGCCGATGGCCACCGGCTCGTGCTTCTTGCCGATAACGCACACCTTCTCGCACTGATCCTCCTGCGGGCAGACGCGACCACAGATCGAGGGCAACACGTTATCCTCCTTGACCTTCCTGACCGCGCCCATGAAGTCCCCCTCGGCGATCAGCTTGATGAACTGGTCGATCTTGATATTGACCGGACAGCCGGCGATGCAGACCGGATCCTTGCACTGGATGCAGCGCAGGGCCTCCATTTGCGCCAGTTCTGGCGTCAGGCCGAGATGAACCTCCTGAAAATTGCCGATGCGAACCTGCGGATCCTGCGCGGGCATCTCCTGGCGGGGAATGGCCATGCGTTCCTTGGCCGTGATCTTTCGTGCATCCATGATGATGGCTGTTTTGCTTTGAAACGTTTTTTCGTGACAGTCCATCCCGCCGGAAGCCGGTAAAGCGGCTCCGGAAGGTGACAATATTTTTGAAAATGTTCGGTTGCGCAGGGTTTATGCCTGTCCCGTCAGATTGCATTGATGGGCAAACGCTTCGTCCGCCTCTTTCTCCTCGTGCTGGTAAATTCTGTTTCTGTCGGCAAGGTTCTTGAAATCGACCAGGTGGGCGTCGAACTCGGGGCCGTCGATGCAGCCGAACTTGATCTCGCCGCCAACCGTGACGCGACAGCCGCCGCACATGCCGGTGCCGTCGATCATGATAGGGTTAAGGCTGACCACGGTTTTGATGCCGTACGGGCGGGTGACCTCGGCCACGGCCCGCATCATCGGGATCGGGCCGATGGCGAGCACGAAGTCGATCTTCTTGCCGGAATCGATCAGCTCCTGAAGTTTCTGCGTGACGAAGCCGTGGTAGCCGTACGAGCCGTCATCGGTGGTGATGTAGGCCTCGTCGCTGACCGCCTTCATTTCCTCTTCGAGGATCACGAGATCCTTCGAGCGAGCGCCGTTGATGGTGATGACATAGTTGCCCGCCTCCTTGAGCGCCGCCGCCGTCGGGTAAGCGATAGCCGTACCCACGCCGCCGCCGATGCTGACCGCCGTGCCGAAGTGCTCGATATGCGACGGCGTGCCGAGCGGGCCAACCACGTCGGCAATGGTGTCGCCCGCCTCCTTGCGGTTCAGCTCGCGTGTCGATTTGCCCGCACCCTGCGCAATAATGGTGATGGTTCCCGTTTCGGGATTCGAATCGGCGATGGTCAGAGGAATGCGCTCGCCGTGTTCCGTGATCCTGACGATGACGAACTGGCCGGCTTTTCGCTTTTTTGCGATCCTCGGAGCCTCGATTTCGAATTTTTTAATATTTTCAGCTAAAAAAATAGCGGAAACAATCCTGTACATTGTTCTTGCGATTACTCGTGGTATGTGGATTGGAATGACTTTCAGCAGGGAAGCAAGGCAGAAAGTGAAAGCCACAGAAGGTTGTATAATACGGCGAGAACTTCTTAAATAAAAGGCGCGTTGACGTTTTTTTCGAGCTTTCAGCCGCTTTTTTTCTCCATCCGGAGGCCATCAGCAACGTTTTAATCTTTTTTTCATGGTATTTATTGCCGACTATGGCGCCGGAAATCTCAGGTCGGTGCACAAGGCTTTCGACTATCTCGGTATCGAAGCAGTCGTCAGCGACAAGGCTTCGGAGATGAGCCGCTACGACAAGGTGCTCATTCCGGGCGTCGGAGCCTTCGGCCCGGCGATGGAGGCGCTGAACCGCCAGGGCTTCGGCGAGGCGCTGAAAGAGCATATCGACAAGGGGCGCAGCGTGCTTGGCATCTGCCTCGGTATGCAACTCTTCCTCTCGGAGAGCGAGGAGATGGGCCAGAACAAAGGACTTGGCATCGTACCTGGCAAGGTGCTCCGCTTCAGGAGCAGCGAGGACAAGATTCCGCAGATCGGCTGGAACTCGGTTGATCTTTCGAACAAGGATTCCCTCCTTTTCCGCAACATTCCTGATCAGTCGTACTTCTACTTCGTGCACTCCTACTATTGCAGCCCCGACGAGCCTGAAAGCGTGGCCGCGACCACCTTTTTCGCCGGGAAAAATTTTTGTTCGGCCATTGAAAAAAATGGTATTTTCGCGGTTCAGTTCCACCCTGAGAAAAGCTCCGAAGCGGGCTTGCAGGTGCTGAAGAATTTCGCAGAGCTTTAAAAACAGATGCTGAGGTTACGCTATGTTGATCATACCCGCTATAGATATTAAGGAAGGCAAGTGCGTCCGGCTCACCCGTGGTGACTTCGCCCAGAAAAAAATATATCTCGATAACCCCAGTGACATGGCGGTCATCTGGCGCAAGCAGAACGCCAAGATGATCCATGTGGTCGATCTGGACGCCGCGCTCACCGGCGAGACGGTGAACTTCGAGAAGATTCGCGAGATCGTCAACGTGCTCGACATTCCGATCCAGGTCGGCGGCGGCATCCGCTCCGTCGAGGCGGTCGAGAAGTACCTCGAAATCGGCGTCAGCCGCGTGGTCATCGGCTCGGCGGCGGTCACCAATCCAGGACTCATCGTCGATCTCCTGAAGAAATATCGCCCATCGCAGATCGTCGTCGGCATTGACGCTGAACATGGAGTCCCCAAAATCAAGGGGTGGACGGAGAGCAGCAACATGCAGGATTACGAGCTGGCCGCCGAAATGAAAAAGCTCGGCGTCGAGCGCATCATCTACACCGACATCACCCGCGACGGCATGTTGCAGGGGGTAGGCTACGAAACCACCAAGCGCTTCGCCGAGAAGGCGCAGATGAAGGTGACCGCGTCGGGCGGCGTGACCACCTCCGACGACCTGCACAAGCTCCGCTCGCTCGAAAAGTATGGCGTCGATTCGGTCATCATCGGCAAGGCGCTTTACGAGTGCAACTTCCCGTGCCAGGAGATGTGGTATGCCTACGAAGAGGGGCTTGGCATCGATGGCGAATTCTCCACGGCCCGCAAAAAGGAGTGCTGCTCCTGAAGCAGCGCCCCCTTGCGTGCGCAACCATCACGAGCCGCCGTGCAGGATCAGGATCGACAGCTCCTCAACGCCATCGAAGCGCTGATCTTCGCCTCCGAAGAGCCGGTCAATATCCAGACGCTCTGCCAGATTACCGGTCGGGATCTCAAGTTGCGCGATCTCGAAATGATGATCGAAGCGCTCAATCGCGAATACGAAGAGACCGGCAGAACCTTCCGCATTCACGTCATCGCCGGCGGCTACCGCTTTCTGACCGTGCCGGAGTTTGGCGATCTTGTCCGTCGCCTGCTCGCGCCGGTCATCCAGCGCCGCCTCTCCCAGTCGATGCTCGAAGTGCTCTCCGTCGTCGCCTGGCATCAGCCGGTCACGAAGGGCGACATTCTGCAAATCCGGGGGGTGAGTCCCGACTACTCCATCGACCGGCTGCTCGAACGCGGCCTTATCGAAGTGCGCGGCAGGGCGGATTCGCCGGGCAGACCGTTGCAGTACGGCACGACCGCCGCGTTTCTCGACCTGTTCCATCTGCAAAGTCTGAAGCATCTCCCCAAGTTGCGTGAAATCAAGGAGATACTTCAGGAGCACGAGGAGCAGCAATACCTGGCCGAAGGCAGTGTGCCGGTGGCCGACGACGAAGATGTAACCCCACGAATGGAGATTGAATGAAAAAGCAGGCGCAGGAAGAGAAGGTCAGGATCAACAAATTTCTCGCCATGTGCGGCGTGGCGTCGCGCCGGGCCGCCGACCAAATGGTGATCGAAGGGCGCGTGACCGTCAACGGCCAGCTTGTCGTCGAGCCTGGTTCGAGGGTCGATCCCCGCCACGACGAGGTGATCGTCGATGGAAAGCGCATGGCTGAGCCAGAACACAAGAAAGTTTACATCCTGTTTAACAAGCCGAGAAACGTCATCACCACGAGCCACGACGAGCGCGACCGGCAGCAGATTCTCGACTTCATCGATGTCCCCGAGCGGGTCTTTCCGGTCGGACGGCTCGACCGCAAAACCACCGGCCTGCTGCTTCTGACCAACGACGGCACGCTGGCGCATCTGTTGATGCACCCCTCGTCGCAGGTACAGAAGGAGTACCTCGCCGCGCTCGACGAGAAGTTTCCGCCCGCGATGCTCCAGAAGCTGACCTGCGGCATGAGACTCAAGGATACCGGCGAGAAGGTCAGCCCCTGCCGGGCCAAAATCCTCGATGACGGCATGAGCGTGCTGGTTGGCATCCACGAGGGCAAGAACCATCAGGTTCGGCGCATGTTCAGCACTCTCGGCTTCGAGGTCAAACGGCTCGACCGCGTGGCCTACGCGGGCCTGACGCCGGGCGAGCTGCGGCGCGGCGAGTGGCGCTTCCTGTCGCGAAATGAGGTGGAAAAACTCTATCGCTTGTGCCGCGGCCAGCAATAACTATATTTGACAAGCCCCGCTCGACGTAGTGGGCAAATCGCCTTTTTCTCCCCAACCTTCATCGACCCCTTGCGATGAATACGACATACTCTACCCGGCTGCGCCGCATGACGGCGCTGGCCCTGCTGTACGCATTCGTCCTTTCGCCCCTTCCGGCGCGGGCTGCCGACTCTTTCGAGGAGCTGCTCGACCGCTCCGAATCCGAAGGCAACGCCGAAACGCTCTTCAGCGATCTCGAAGATCTGCGGCGCAACAAAATTCCCGTCAATCTCGCCACCGAGGAGCAGCTGCTCGAATTGCCGCTGCTGTCCGCTGCCGATGCCGCGAGAATCATCGACTGGCGGCGGATGCGCGGGCCGATTGGCTCCGCATCCGGGCTGGAAGCCGTGATCGGCGCTGATGCCGCCCGCCGTCTCTCGCCCTATCTCTCGTACGAGATGCCGCGAGAGGAGAAGAAAAAGGGGTCACGTGGTCGCCTCAAGGGGAGCGTGATCGGACGGGCGTTCTGGGAGAGTCCGCCGAGAGCCGGGATCGAGAGCGGCAAGTATGCCGGAGAGAACCGGCGCGTGTACAGCCGCGTGCAGGCCGCAACGCCGCACTATGGCGTGCATCTGCTTCAGGAGAGCGATATTGGCGAGCCGCGGTTCGACGATTTTCTCTCGTTCAACGTACATGCCGAAAAAATCGGCGTGCTGAGTCGCGCGGTCGTCGGTGATTATCGGCTCAGCTTCGGCCAGGGGCTGCTTTTCGGGCAGGGACGCTACTTTTCCAAAGGATCGGACGCCATCGACGGCGTGCTGCTCTTCGCTCCGACGCTCCGTCCCTACACCTCGGCGGGCGAGAACTATTTCCTGCAAGGCGCGGCGGCAACGCTCTCACCGGAGCCGTTCGAGGTGACCGCCTTCACGTCGAGCAACAAGCTCGATGCAAGCATAGATGCCGGAGTGGTTACGAGTATCTCGACCTCCGGCTATCATCGCACGGTGAGTGAAATCGCCAAAAAGGACACTCTCACCGAACGGGTCAACGGCGTGAATCTTCGTTACCGCTACCGCACGGGAGAGCTGAGCGCTGGCATCGGCGCGACCTTGGCGGAGTATCGCTACACTCTGCCGATCAATTCGCTCGGCGGCAAACACAGCGGCCAGCTCGGATCGCTCGAAGCGAGCGCCGTCTACCGTCATGCGCAGCTGTTCGGCGAGGCCGCGTTCGATCGCAACTCCGACGCCATGTCATGGATTTGCGGCGTGCAGGCCGATCTTGCCCGGGGCGTCACCGGCGTGGCCTCGATGCGCGAATATACCATCGGTTATTACTCGCCCTTCGCCGGAGCCTTCGCCGAACGGGGCGACGGCTCGAACGAGGAGGGCTTCTATCTCGGCCTGAAGGCAAAGGCGCTCAACAATCTGAACCTCGCCGCCTCGTACGACATTTTCCGCTTCCCCGAACTCGATCCGAAGTATTACGCCTTGCCATCCTCCGGCCACGACGCGCGATTGTACGTCACCTGGAAGCAGAACCGCTGGATAATTTGGGACGGCATGTATCAGCACAAGGAGAAGGAGGAGACCAAAAAGCAGCTCGATCCCGACACCTTTCTCCAGTACTACAAGCCGGTGCCCAAAACGACCAATCGCGTACAGCTCGGCCTGACGACGCTCTGCTCATCGAGCATCACGCTGAAATCGCGAGCCGCAATCAAAAGCATCCGGAGCCAGCTCGTTATCGGCACGGAGAGCGAGGAGGGGTGGCTTCTCTACCAGCAGCTCAACTGGAAAAGCGGCCCCGTCACCCTCAAAACCCGCCTCGCCCGCTTCGACACCGACAGCTACGACGCCGGACTGTACGCCTTCGAAGACGACCTGCCGCTGGTCTTCACGCTCAACAACTACTACGGCAGAGGCAAAGCGTGGTTTATCCTGCTCGACTACGAACCGGTAAAGGATTTCAGCCTGACCGCCAAATACGAAACGACATGGTACAACGACCGCGAAGTTTACGGCAGCGGCAACGACCTCCGCAACACCTCCTCGCCCAGCTCGTTCAACGTGGGGTGCATGTGGAAGTTCTGAGCGGATGGTGTTGATTCGCTGAAAAATCGTTGATATGCAATCGGTGCCTGGCTGTTTCGAGTGAGTAAAGGCATGAGAAGAGTATCTGATGGTAACGACTTCTTATGAAAGACATTAACCTTTTTCTGGTAGCTCGGTGGCTTGAAATGCTCTGATAGGTGTCCTCCTCACCGTCCGAAGTCGAAAAGAAGCGTTTCGACATCAGCATAGACTTTACGCCGGAAAGAAGTTTCTGTTGACCTCTTCATAATGATAATGACGTAAAAACCTGCGATATCACCGAGGAAAAGTGGCGGCATCGCAACCTCTTTCAGAATGAAGTGTATCTGAACGCTCAAGCTCTTGAATATCCTGCCTGAATGCAGTATTCACAAACCTGCCACGCGCACAATTCCAGAGACTTGTACCTGTAACCATTTGACTTATAGCTGGATTCTGCTGCTTTTAGATATATCTCTTCCTTTTTTTTACCCCGTCGTTCTCAATCCTCCTGATATAGCATTCACGGTGAGCAGCAGCTCGGGGAGCAGGGCTTCGGATTGCTGTTCGTCGCCTGAGGCTTTGGCGGCTCGCCAGCTTTTGAGGAGATCGATCTGCAAGCGGTGGAGTTTGCCGAGGCCCTCCTGGCGGGTTTCGATGAAGCGCGAGACGTTGAAGTGCTTTTCCCTGAGCGGGCCGCCAAAGAGCAGGTCGAGAAGGCGCATCGTGCGGAGGTATTCGGCCTGGATCATGCCGAGGAGGTTTTCGCGGATGATCCGGTCTTCCACCAGCGCGGCGTATTGCTCCATGATCCACGGATCGACCGACAGGATGCTCGTGGCGATGTTGTTAATGATATAGTGAAATGGCGCCCAGGAGAAGTCGCTTTTGCGCATCACCTCGAAGGTTTCGGGGTCGGTGGCGCGAAGCTCTTCGAGGGCCGTTCCCGCGCCGTACCATCCCGAAATTGCGAATCGCGCCTGGTTCCAGCTGAAGACCCACGGGATGGCGCGGAGGTCTTCGAGGCTTTGGCGTCCGGTGCGGCGCGACGGGCGCGAGCCGATGCGGCTCGATTCGATGATGTCGATCGGCGTGGCCTGGCGGAAGAAGTCGAGCAGGCCGTCGGTTTCGATGAGCTGCCGGTAGGCTTTGTTGCTGCTGCGGGCGAGCGTATCCATCGCCTGTTCGAGCGGGTGCGGGCGATACCCCTCCTTGCGGTGGTCGAGCCGCGCTTCGGTGACTCCGGCCAGGAAGAGTTCGAGATTATACGCCGCGCTGATGCGGTTGGCGTATTTCTGGGCGATGGTCTCGCCCTGTTCGGTGACGCGAAGTCCGGCGTCGAGCGAGCCGTGCGGCTGCGCACGGATGAAGCGGTGCGTCGGCCCGGCGCCGCGGCTGATGCTGCCGCCGCGTCCGTGGAAAAAGAGTATATCGACGCCGTGCTTCCGACCCGCCTCGATCAGCCGCTCTTCGGCGCGGTAGAGGCTCCAGAGGCTCGCGACGATGCCGCCGTCCTTGTTGCTGTCGCTGTAGCCGACCATCACCTGCTGCGCCGGTTTGCGGCGTCCGTGCAGCTCCTGCTGGAGCGCGATGCTGCGGCGCGTGACCGGGTGGGCGAGGAAGCGGTCGAGAATCTCGTGGCTGCGTTCGAGGTCGTCGATGGTCTCGAAGAGCGGCACCACCGGAATCGGGCAGGCGTCGCCGTCGCCGTGCGGCGTCATGAGGCCGACCTCGCGGGCGAAGAGATAGACGATGAGCAAGTCGGAGAGGTTGCGCGTCATGCTGACGATAAACGAGCCGATGCCGTCCGGGCCGAACTGCCGGTAGTGGTCGAAGAGCACGCGGTAGCAGGCGAGCACGGTTTCAGCCTCCGGCCCGGCGTGCATGTCGGGATGAGTGAAGGGGCGCGGCGAAAGCAGTTCGCGGTTGAGGAATTCGAGCCGTTCCTCTTCGCTCCATTCGAGGAACCCCTTGCCGTCGAGGCCCGCCGCCGTCATGAGCTGCGAGAGGGCGAGGTCGTGGAATCGGCTGTTCTGGCGGATGTCGAGTCTGCCGAGGTGGAAGCCGAAGGTCTGGACGATGCGGTAGACCGGCGCGACGTCGCCCAGCGCGACGTTTCCGGCGTTGATTGCCGAGAGGGAGGTCATCATCAGCTCCAGGTCGGCGAGCAGCTCGGTGTGACGGCGGTAGCAGTAGCGTTCAGGTTCAGTCTTGCCGTCGAAATTTGTCACGTTTACATCGGGCAGCGCTTCAATCATGAGATTGACGAACTGCCGCCATGGCTCGTGCAGGTTTCGCTCGAAGGCAAGCGTCCCATCGCCGCCGAGCTTGTGGCGCATCATCTCCATGCGCTCCTCCATCGCTCCCGAGGGGGACTGGAATCGTCCGGAGAGGCTGAGGCGGGAGGCGAGCTGTTGGAGTTTGCAACGGACAAGCCGGAGCGCGTGGCCGCGCATCTCCAGGAGCGTCTGTTGCGTGGTTTCGGCGGTCACGAGCGGGTGGCCGTCGCGGTCGCCGCCAACCCAGCTTCCGAAGCTGAGACGCGGCAGGTTGCGCGGATCGGCGGTAATTGCCGGATCGAATCCTGCCACGCACCACGCTTTTTCGAGCCGGTTGTCGATGATCGGCAGCACATCGGGGAAGATCGAGTGCAGGTAGTGCAGCACGTTCTGCCGTTCGGAGCTGACCTCCGGCTTTTCGAACAGGATTTCGCCCGTACGCCAGAGCCGTTCGAGTACCAGCTTGATGTCCGTGCGGATTTTATCCCTTTCGGCGGGCGTCCACATGCGGTTCTCTCGCTTGACGAGCAACAGGTAGAGTTCGCGATGCTGTTCGAGCACGGTGCGACGCTTGGCTTCGGTGGGGTGCGCCGTCAGTGTCGGTTCCACCTCGATTTCCGGCAGCTCGGCGGCGATCTCGGACTCGGTGACACCGAGGCTTTTCAGGTGGCGAAACGCTTCGCCCCAGAGTCCGCTGAGCGCTTCGACCCCCTCGTTCGATTCGAGACGGCGGCGATACTGCGCGGCGGAGTTCTCCTCGGCCATGTTGAGCAACTGGAAGACGATCGACCACGCCTGGATGGCGCGTTCAGCTCTGTCGAATTCGGCGATGGGTATTTTGCTTTTGCCGCTGATGTGCCGGGCGAGCGCTTCCTGACCAAGCTCCTGCAACACCTCGGTGAAGCAGTCGAGCAGGTAATTGAAATCGAGCGAGGCTTTGTCGAAATCGACGACGCTGGAGGTGGAGGTAATCATACGCGCTTTAAGGAGAACTGGTTGGACAACGGCTGCTACAGCGTTGAAACATACGCTCCGCGCGGCAGCAAGCAAAATGACAAATCTCTGCGAACAGGATTGTCGTTAATGTTTGACGCTTTTTAGGCTTAAATGTTTGCCCCCTTTGTCAATAATGTTTATCTTTCACAATAAATTCTTGCAAGCGGCTAACACCAAATCCATTACCTGTCATGGAAAAAAATTCTAACGGTAAGCTTATTGCGCTGGCAATAGGCGGGGCTGTCTTAATGGGAGCTTTGTTCTTCGGTGTATCGTTCCTGACCGGCTATGCTCCGGCTCCGAATGTTTCGATGGCCATCACTCCGCTGAGATCATTCATGGGATGGTTCCTGCTCATTTTCTTCGCTTCTCTTATCATCATGGGACTCGGCAAGATGTCGGGCGCCATCAGTGACAAGTGGTTCCTGAGCTTTCCGCTCAGCATCTTCGTGATCGTCATGGTGATGTTCTTCAGCCTCAGGGTTTACTGGGAAAAAGGTCGCACCACCACAGTTGACGGCAAGTACATCCGTTCCGTCACCGAACTCAAAGAGTTCCTCAACAAGCCCGCAGCGACGAGCGATGTTCCTCCGGCTCCGGCAGGATTCGATTTCGCGGCTGCCAAGACCCTTACCGATACCCGTTGCAACAAGTGCCACACGCTTGATTCCGTATCTGATCTCTTCCGCACCAAGTACAAGAAGACCGGACAGGTCAACCTGATCGTGAAGCGCATGCAGGGCTTCCCTGGTTCAGGTATCAGTGACGACGAAGCCAAGACCATCGGCATCTGGCTCTACGAGAAGTTCTGATTCCACTCGGAATTTACAACAGAGGTTTATCTCAGAAGCGCCCCGGATTTCCGGGGCGTTCTGCATTGGTGGGGGAGTGTTACTGCTGGCTCTTGCTGTAGCTGACGGTGACGGTTTCTGTGATGCCGCCTCTGGCGTTCCACTCGGTTTTGACGGTCATCCTTCTCGGCTGGCAGGCTTCGACCAGGTCGTCGAGAATCCTGTTGGTGATGTTCTCGTAGAAGATTCCTGCATTGCGGAATTCGAGGAAGTAGTATTTGAGTGATTTAAGCTCGATGCAGCTTTTGTCGGGCACGTAGTTGATGGTGATCGTCCCGAAATCGGGTAGGCCGGTTTTAGGGCAGACCGAGGTGAATTCGGGGTTGACGATCTCGATGGTGTAGTCCCGGTCGGGAAAGGTGTTGTCGAAGACTTCGATGATCTCTTTGTTCATGGGTATTGCCGTGTGGGTTGAAATGATGGTCATGAGCGCTGCAAAATAGAAAACGGGAGCGATATTCATTAAATTCGTGACGAAGTTTTACCATCAGGAGTTTCATTCATGCCTTTTGAAAGATATACCGTGCCGGTGTCCGGACGTTCGGACGCGGCCATTGACGACGAACTGACCCGCTTGTGGGCGGAGCTTGCCGCCGAATACGATCTGCGGGAGGTCGCCCATCGTTTCGGTGAGTGCGATTTCACCTTTCTGAGCGTGCTCGACAGCTACGCGCTGCTCGACCGCATCTCGCCAGAGGAGTTTCTGAAGGATGAGCAGATGCCCTATTGGGCGGAGATCTGGCCCGCCGCCGTGACGCTCTCGCGCCAGATCATGGAGCGGGGGGAGCTTGCGGGCAAGTCGGTGCTCGAACTCGGTGCGGGCGTCGGCATGGCGAGCATCGCCGCCGCCAAAAGCGGGGCGCGCGTGCTCTGCACCGACTACTCGACCGAAGCGCTGAGATTCGTCGCCTGGAACGCCATGCGAAATCGCACGCCGCTCGATACCGCTCGCCTCGACTGGCGACTCGTCAAGGGCAGCGAGAAGTTCGACGCAGTCATCGCCGCCGACGTGCTGTACGAGCGGGTCAACCTCTTGCCCATCGTCACGGCCATCGACGCGCTGCTTGCGCCCGGCGGGGCGGCCTACATCGCCGATCCGAGGCGGCGGCTCGCCGAGCAGTTTCTCGAACTGGTACACGAGAACGGATTCGAGATTGCCGAGACGCGCATGTTCGACGCCGAGGGCGACCAGACGGTAGCGGTCACGATCTATAAACTCCAGCGGGTGACAGCATGAATACTGAAGCATCGGAGCAGCGTCCAGCTCGCTTGGACGCCGGACAATTGTGGACGTGGCATGGCGGCAAGGATGCAATCATCTGGCAGCTGATGTTTGGCGGCGATACGGTGATGGGCATCAAGCGTTTTGCGCAGGAGCGGAAGGCGTCGTTCTTCTGCCTCGAAGCTTCCACGGGTCGCGTGCTTTGCGACGATTTCGCGCTGACCACCGGAGACGAAAGCGAGACGCTGGTTGGCGATGGCTGGATGATCGGGCTTGAAACGGTTCACACCGGTCTGCTCTTCTGCCACGCATTTCAGCCGGGCAGCCCGGAGCACCTGGGCATCTGGGCGGTCGATCTTCCGGCCAGCCGCATCGCATGGAGTCGTCCCGATCTGGCGTTCACGGCAAATCTCGGCGATGCGCTGCTTGCGTACCGCTCGATCGTCTTTGCGGGATTTCCCGAGCGGGAATATTACCTGCTCGATCCGCTGACCGGTCGCGAGATCGAACATCTCGGCACGGCGCACGAGCGCCCCAACCAGCTCCGCGACGCAGCGGAGAGCGAAGAGGCGCGGCAGGGCATTCTGCTGCCGGAGGGAGCCTTCGACGATCAGGGCCACGTCGAGCGTATCGATCTCGGCGCGTCGAGCGTCACGGTGCGCCACCGGCTGGAGAGCGGCGCGGAAGGCATTCCCGGTTGGGTCGCTATGTTGAGCGTTGCCGAGGGTGATCGTCTCATCCATGATGAGGTGATGGCTTCAGGGGAACCGATGCCGGTTTTCAACAGTTTTCTCATGAAGGAGGGACGGTTGTATTATATCAAAGAGAGAGAGTACCTCGTCAGTCTCGCGGTCTCATGAAGAACACCACTAACCGATTCGCGAAAAAGGAGGTTGCCGAGTGCCGCTGGCTCCAGCCGTTTCTCGAACATCTCGAATCGGCCCGGAACGTGTCACCCAAAACGGTGACCGCCTACAGTACCGATCTGATCCAGTTTTTTGAATTTCTGAAGCAGGAAAGTGGTCTCGAAGATCTTGTCTCCGTCGATCCCGAGCTGGTCGAAGTGCCAGATGTGCGGCGCTTCATGGGGTACCTGCTCGACAGCGGTGTCAAACCACGCTCGATTGCCCGCAAGCTCGCCTCGATCAAAAGCTTCTACCGCTATCTGCTCGACAGCGGAAAAATCGAGCGCTCGCCGCTTTCACTCGTGCTGACTCCGAGGCTCGACCGGAAAATTCCCGATTTTCTGAGCGAAGATGAAGCTTCGCGGCTATTCGATCAGTTTCTGCCGGATGCTCATGATAGCACCGTCGAGGAAGATAGTCGGAAAACCGAAGAGCTGGCGTTCGAGCTGGCCCGGGATCGCGCGGTGCTCGAAGTGCTGTACGGATGCGGACTGCGCCTCTCCGAGGTGACTGGCCTGGAAACCGCCGATGTCGATCTCGCGCACGGCTATCTGAAAGTGACCGGAAAGGGGCGAAAGCAGCGCATCGTGCCGCTTGGAGAGCCTGCCGCCGAGGCGCTCAGAAATTATTTTGAAGTAAAGCGAAACTTCTTTAGAATATCAGGAGAGGGTGCCTTCGAGAGGTCGAAAGTGTTTCTTACAGCAAAAGGCAGACAGATCTATCCCATGCTTGTGCAGAGAATGACAAAGAGGTATCTCTCACCGGTTACCGAATCGGCAAGGAAAAATCCCCACATGCTCCGGCACACTTTTGCAACACATATGCTGAACGGTGGCGCGGATCTGAAAAGCGTCAGCGAGATGCTGGGCCACAGCAGTCTTTCGACAACGGAGCTTTACACCCATGTGACTTTCAGCAGGTTGAAGGAGGCTTACGCTAAAGCCCATCCGAGAGCCTGATTGTCTTCGATTACCGGTTTATGTTCAGCAGATTGGGCATGGTTGAAACCGGTTCCGTTCTTTTAACGTATTTCAATTCTTTCAAGGAGGCAGGTATGACAAAATCAGTTACCAGTGATGCGGTTACCGTCAAGGTCACTCTTCGTCATTCCAACAATCACGGCAGTATAGAAGATTACGCGCGTGACGCGGCATCTGCGCTTTCGCGGTTTTATCCGGGAACGCTCAGTTGTCATGTTATTCTCGATCACCAGAAAAACGACCGCGAGCAGAACAAGATGGCCGAAATCACGGTCCATGTGCCGCAACACGATTTCGTATCGAGGGAGTCGGCTCCTACCTATGAACAGGCGATCGACAACTGTGTCGAAGCTCTGGAGAAACAGCTCAAGAAATTGAAGGAAAAGCAAAAGAATATCTGAAATATGTCATTGTAACAGGGTCAGCATGCTGACCCTGTTACGGTATGGGACTTTCCGAAAACCATGATCCGTCGAGCATGAATTTTGACCAGAAGGGCCTGAGAAAGCGATCCATCACGGTTGCTTATTTTTTTGAAAAAATACAGAAGCAATTCGATATCAAGTTCCGGCGGCTCAACAGCGTCGATGAGCAGAAACGGCGTATTCACGAGCGCGATCTTCATCGTCCGGGTTTGGCCATAGCAGGCTTTACCAACCTGTTCACCTACAAGCGGGTTCAGATTCTCGGCAATACCGAAACCCGTTACCTGAACCATCTATCCATTGAAAAGCGTGACGAGGCGTTCGCCAACTTCGTCAAGTTCAAGATGCCCTGCATCATCCTGACGAGCAACAACAAGCTCGATCCCGAACTGATCGAGATGGCGACCAAAGCGGGAATCGCTGTTTTCGTCACCCGTTGCTCCTCCACCAAGGCGATCTACCAGATCACCGATTTTCTCGATGCGGAGTTCTCGCTCTACCAGCAGTACCACGGCTCGATGGTCGATGTCTACGGCGTCGGCGTGCTCCTGACCGGCAAGAGCGGTCTCGGCAAATCTGAAGTAGCGCTCGATCTGGTCGAACGCGGGCACGGTCTCGTGGCTGACGATGTTGTGGTGGTCAAGCGCAAAGGAGAGACCAGCGCTCTGGTCGCGTCACGCAACAACATCATCGATCACTTCATGGAGATTCGCGGCCTCGGCGTGGTCGATGTGCGGGCCAACTTCGGCATCAGGGCGATTCGCGATGCAAAGGATGTGCAGGTGGTGGTCGAGCTGCTCGAATGGAGCAAGGAGTCCGAGTACGAAAGGCTCGGGCTCGATCCGAAAATGGTCAAGCTGCTTGGCGTCGATTTGCCGCTGGTACAGCTTCCGATCTTTCCCGGCAAGAACATCACGGTCATCATCGAGGTTGTGGCGCTGAACTTCCTGCTCAAGCGCTACGCCGGGTATGTGCCCGCCGAGGCGCTGACCGAAAGAATCAAAAACGTTATCAACAGGGATAGATCAGAAGAGTCCGCTTCCTCAATCAGTTCTGAAGATCATGACGATGAAAACGAATAAGAGAGTCGCCCGCCTCCTGTCCATTTCGCTGCTCGCGGCGGCGACTTTTTTGACTGCCTGCTCGAAGCATGGCGGCAAAGGCGGTTCGCTGTCGGGCGCGGCTCGCGACACCACGCTGGTGATCGGAATGCTCGGCGACGCCGATTACCTCAATCCGGTCATCGGAGCTTCGCTCACCTCGAGCGAGATCACCGGGCTGATCTATCCGGGGTTGCTTCAGGGCGAGTTCGATACCAAGACCGGCCTTGTGAACTACCTCGCTCTCGAAAAGCGGCTGCGCCCCTCTTCGGGTAATCCAGACGAGCGGTCGCCGAAGTCTGCGCTCGCCAAAACCTGGACGATGTCGATTGACCATCGCTCAATCACCTATATCCTGCGAAGCGACGCCAAGTGGGCTGACGGCCAGCCTATCACCTCTCGTGACTTCAAGTTCGCCTACAAGCTCTACGGCAATCCGGTGATCGCCAGCCCGCGCCAGCAATCCCTCGCCGAACTGGTCGGGGCGGACAAAGGGCAGGTCGATTTCGACAAAGCCATCGAAACGCCCGATGACACCACGCTGGTTTTCCACTTCTACAAGCCGGTACCGGAGCATCTGGCGCTGGCCCATACCTCGCTGACGCCGCTGCCGGAGCATCTCTGGAAAAACGTCAAGCCCGAGGAGTTCCGTGAGTCGAAGCTCAACCAGCAGCCGGTGGGCGCGGGGCCGTATCGCCTTGCGGAGTGGAACAAGCAGCAGACTTTGACGCTCTCGTCGAGCGCCACCAGCAACCTGCCCAAACCGGGCAACATCAGGCGCATCATCTACCGCGTGATTCCCGATTACACTGTCCGGCTCGCGCAGCTCCAGACGGGTGACGTGGATGTGGTCGAGAATGTCAAGCCGGAGGATTTCCCCGCCGTGCAGAAAGCTAATCCGAATGTCGATCTCAAGACCATCGGCCTGCGGGTTTATGACTATGTGGGCTGGCAGAACATCGACGGTGATTATTACAATCAGACCGGCAAGATGCGTCCCCACCCGCTCTTCGGCGATGCTTCCGTGCGCCGGGCGCTGACCCTTGCCATCGACCGGCAGTCGATCATCGACGGCTATCTCGGCCAGTACGGCGTTCTTGCCAAAACCGATATTTCGCCCTCGCTGAAGTGGGCCTACGACGATTCGATCAAGCCCTACGGCTACGATCAGGCGCAGGCGGTCAGGCTGCTCGAACAGGCGGGATGGCTTCCCGGCCCGGACGGCATCCGCCAGAAGAACGGCAAGCGCTTCAGCTTCGTGCTCTGCACCAATGCCGGAAACGCCCGCCGGAACTACGCCTGCACGATTATCCAGCAGAATCTCCGGGAGATCGGCATCGAGTGCAAGATCGAACAGCAGGAAACCAACGTTTTCTTCCAGAACCTTCAGGAGCGCAAGCTTGGCGCGTGGATGGCCGGATGGGCGATTGGTCTGGAGATCGATCCACTCGACGTCTGGGGGTCCGATCTGAAAAAGAGCCGCTTCAACTTCCCCGGCTACATCAATCCGAGAATCGACCAGCTCTGCGAGCTTGCCAAGAGCAAGATGAAAACCGAGGACGCGCGGCCATACTGGGTCGAGTACCAGAAGATTCTGCACGAAGAGCAGCCGATCACCTTCCTCTACTGGATCAGGGAGACGCATGGCTTCAACAAGCGCATTCAGGGGGCGAAGCTCAATATCTCCGGTGCTTTCTATAACATCGACGACTGGACGCTGAGACCGTCCGTTACGCACTGAACCGATGCTCAGGTATATTCTCAAACGGCTGCTGATTGCCGTGCCGCTTATCTTCGGGGTGCTGACCCTGACCTTCTTCATCATTCGGCTCGCGCCGGGCGATCCGGCGGCGTTTTTCATCCAGCCGGGCATCAGCCCCAACGTAGCCGAGCAGATACGCCAGCAGTACGGCCTGAACGATCCGCTGCCCGTGCAGTATGTCAAATGGCTCGGCAACGTGCTGCATGGCGACTTCGGGCGCAGTTTCAGCCGGGCGCAGCAGCCGGTGGTCGAGGTGATCGCCGAGGCGCTGCCGGTGACGATGACCATCGCCATCCTGACGCTCATTGCCAACTTCGTCTTCGGCATCATCATCGGCGTGATTTCGGCGGTCAGGCAGAACAGCTTTCTCGACCGCTTCCTGACGGTCACGGCGCTCTTCTTCTACTCGATGCCGGAGTTCTGGTTCGCGCTGATGATGATCATTCTTTTCGCCCTGAAGTGGCCGCTCTTCCCGGTCTCCGGCCTCAACGAGGTTGGCGCGGAGAGCTACGGTGCGTTCGGCTTCGTCATGGATCGCATCTGGCATCTCGCCCTGCCGGTGACGGTACTCAGCATCAACGGCTCCGCCGGTATCGCCCGCTACGTGCGGGGAAGTATGCTTGAGGTGATCCGGCAGGACTACATCCGCACGGCGCGGGCCAAGGGACTCTCCGAACGGGTGGTGATCATGAAGCACGCCCTGCGCAACGCGCTCCTGCCGGTGGTGACGCTGATGGGCAGTTCGCTCCCCTTCATCTTCAGCGGCGCACTCTTCATCGAGGTGATCTTCGCTTTTCCGGGCATGGGGCGCGTGACCGTCGAGGCGATCTTCGCCCGCGACTATCCCCTGATCATCGCCGATACCTTCGTCTCTGGCATCATGATCGTCTTCGGCAACCTCCTGGCCGACGTGCTTTACGCCGTGGTCGATCCGAGGATCAAACTGTGAACGCAAAACAAGAGCCTGAGTGAGGATTGAAGCCCTGAATACCGCTCCCGACGCGACGGAAGTCCGGTTCGAGGAGCAGATACGGCCGCAGAGGATGGGCGATTTTGCCGGTCAGAAGAAGCTGACCGACAACCTGAAGGTGTTCATCACCGCAGCCCGCAAACGCGACGAGGCGCTCGACCACGTGCTGCTCTCCGGCCCTCCCGGCCTCGGCAAGACCACCCTCGCGCACATCATCGCCTCCGAGATGGGGGGCGGCATCAAGATCACCTCCGGACCGCTGATCGACAAGGCGGGCAACCTCGCAGGGCTGCTCACCAGCATGAAAAAGGGGGATATTCTCTTCATCGACGAGATTCACCGCCTCGCGCCCGCCGTCGAGGAGTACCTCTACTCGGCTATGGAGGATTACCGCATCGACATTCTGCTCGACAGCGGCCCGGCGTCGCGGGCGGTGCAGCTCAAGCTCGAACCCTTCACGCTGGTCGGCGCGACCACGCGGGCCGGTCTTTTGACCTCGCCGCTCCGGGCGCGATTCGGCATCAACAACCGCCTCGACTACTACACCCCCGAGATACTTCAGGGCATCATCGTCCGGGCGGCGGGCATCCTGAACATCGGCGTCGACGAGGATGCCGCGATGGAGATCGCCCGCCGCTCGCGTGGCACCCCGCGCATTGCCAACCGCCTGTTGCGCCGCGCGCGCGACTTCGCGCAGGTGGCGGGTGACGCCTCGATTTCGCTCGCCGTGGCGCGGCGAACGCTCGAATCGCTGGAGATCGACGAAGGTGGCCTCGACGACATGGACAAGAAAATCCTCGAAGCGATTGTCCGCAAATTCAACGGCGGCCCGGTCGGCCTGGCTTCGCTCGCCGTTTCGGTCGGCGAGGAGCAGGACACCATCGAGGAGGTCTATGAGCCATACCTGATCCAGATGGGCTACCTCTCCCGAACGCCTCGCGGACGTGTCGCGACCCGCCTCGCCATGAGCAGATTCTCTCATCCGGGCATCTCCGGTCAAGGGCCGCTGTTCGACGCCGCCGAAGGCCATGACGGTTAAACCGGATCGCATCGGCGCGTTCGTGCGGCTGCTTCTCCTGCTTGCCGCCCTTTTCAGCGCTGGGCTGCTGGCATCTCCGGCAAAGGCAGCGGTCAGCCGGGACAGTACTGCCACTTCCAGCGCTGAAGATGACCTCATGCCTGACTATGTTCAGGCTCTCTTGCTCGACATGAAAGGCGACTACTGGGGGGCCATTGACGTCTTTCAGAAGGTGAAGGCCAGGCGGCCCGCCAATGCCGCCGTGAAGTACTCGATTTCCAAAGCTTACTTCCGGCTTGCCGTGCTCGATTCGGCGCGGGTCTATGGCGAAGCCGCCGTAAAACTCGATCCCTCGAACCGCCATTATCTCCGGTATCTCGCCGGCCTTGCGCATGATATGAAAGCCTACGACCAGGCGGCGGAGCTGTTCGGCCAGGCAGCCCTTCTGGAGCCGGAACGCACGGACATTCTCTATCTGCAAGGGCTTGAATATCTTGCGGCAAAGCGTCCGGAACCGGCGCTCGAAGCGTTCGAGAAAGCCTCGCGGATCGATCCCTTCAACGAAGCCGTGCTCACCCAGACCCTGATGCTTGAAATTGGACTCAATCGCTATCTTCAAGCGATCGAGACTGCGAAACAACTCCTCGATTTGGGTGGAAACGAAGAGAAGCTTGGCATCACGCTTGCCGATCTCTATGCAAAAAGCGGCCAGGAAGTGCTGTCCATGCAGATGCTCGGCAAACTGGCGGAGGATAATCACGGCAATATCACCTACCGGATCGCGCTTTTCGACCACTATATCAAGGCCGGGCGCATTGACGATTTTCATCGCGAGCTGACCGCTTACCTCGACAAAGAGTCGCCCTCGAAGGAATCGCTGCACGATTTCGCCAAGCTCTATATATCACTTTCAGGAAAGGATTCGCTTTTCGTCGCTCCGGCGCTCGCGCTGCTCGACGAACTGATCGCCCGGTCGCCGCGTGACAGCGAGCTTTTCATGCTGAAAGGGATGTACTTCATGGTGCGCGGCCGCCAGCCGGAGGGCATTGAACTGCTCGCTAAATCCGTGCAGCTCAATGCGGGCAACGTGACAGCTTGGGAGTACCTGATCACCGCCCGTTTCGAATCGGGCGACAAGCGCAAGGCGTTCGAGCTTCTGGCGCAGGCGAGGCGAAAACTTCCCGGCCAGCGTTTGCGCTGGAGCGCCATCGAGGGGTATCTGTTGCTCTATTCCAACGCGCCGAAGCAGGCAGCTGCCGTGCTTGAGAAGGTTGTGGGAGCGAAGCAGAAGCATCAGGACAAGACGCTCCTGATCCAGGCCAACAACAATCTTGCGATGGCCTGTGACCAGCTCGGCAAGAAAAAGCAATGTCGCGACGCCTACGAGCGAGTGCTCGAACTCGATCCGCACAACACGCTCGCCATGAACAACCTCGCCTACATGCTCGCCGAAGAGGGCATCCGCCTCCAGCACGCGCTCCGCCTGGCGAGCAACGCCGTCATGCTTGACCCCAACAACGGCGTCTACCTCGACACCCTCGGCTGGGTGCACCACAAACTCGGCAACAACGAACTCGCCCGCCAACTCCTCGAAAAAGCAGTCGCGACCGGTTTGGAAGAAGCCGAAGTGTACCGCCACCTCGCCGAGCTTTATAAGAAGCTCGGCTACGAAGCGAAAGCGAAGGAGATGCTGGAGAGGGCGAAAGGAGTGAAGAAATGATGAAGAATCGAAGAATTCATTGACCTACACAATGCAACGCAAAGCGTCATCTCATGATTCGATTTTCATAAAGATCAGCAATCGGAAAACAAAGATCATAATCATTCCATTGCAGATCACCTTCATCAAGAGAATAGTTACGGAACTTCTCAATATCGAGATATTTTCTGATATGTGGATTGCATGATGATGAAAGAAATGGGAAAAAGTCCACTATTTGCTTGCTGCTATCATTAAAGACAAGCTCCAACTTGTAGTCACCCAGGTAGTTGACCTTCTCAATCGAAATCACCTGTTCTTCTGAAATCATTTGATCAGCCTTATCATATTTTCTCAGCGCTATAGTTCAGCGTCTTTATCCATCATCTTCATCGCGTTTCGGCTGATCTCTTCGACACTTTGCTCGTCCCAAAGAGTTCGTTGCCATTTGGTATAATTCAGAGATATGAATCGTTCAGCATCGACACTCCCGAGAGAATCCATAAGTGCCTTGATTCCCTTCACTTTAATTTCTGTATCAGTTATCATTGTACACCTCCTTGATAAAACCTATTGGGTCAGTAAGAGTTATTTCGGCTATCAGTTTATTCTTGTTTATGATTTTGTCATCAGTTGTGAGAAAGTATTGACGAGAAGCTTCAAGAATGCTCAATTGCTCGTTTTCTTTCTTCAAAAGGACTTCATAGGTAGGTTTTTTGAGAAAATTTTTTTATAAATTAAAAATTTTACAAACATCGTCATATGCTTGTTTGCCAATCTCAAAATACTCGCGATGAGATGAGATAATAATCTCATTTTTATTGTTGGGGTCACCTCTTGGGTCTATTAACTTAACAGGAAATTCCTGATTGCTAATAAAATAATTTGCGTATCTATGATCGCCCCAATAAAAAGAATATTTATTCCATAGTGCAAAAGGATCATATTTATGCAATAAATTTTTATCAATTGTACTGTGCGGATTATATGGTATAAGATGTCTTAACTTGCTGTCCATTTTTGCAAATGACATAAATAGGGTCTGCTGAATTAATATTAACTGATTATATAGCAATGATATAGGCAGTATATTGTGTATTTTTTGTGCAAGGAAATCTCCGTAACAGCCTCAAAATCCTTGCACTTCGAAAACGCCGATTTATGTACCAGCCGAAGTATCAGCAGCTCACCTTTGAAAATTTCCATCTGCCGTTTGGCGGCAAACTCGACCCTGAAAACCGCTGGGTGAAGCTGGCCAATATGATTCCGTGGCATGTTGCCGAGAAGCTGTATGTCAGGAACTTCCCGTCAAAAAGAGGGGCTCCCGCCCTGACGGTGCGCATGGCGCTGGGTTCGCTGATCATCAAGGAAAAGCTTGGCCTGTCAGACCTGGAGACGGTCGAGCAGGTGAAGGAAAACCCCTATTTGCAGTACTTCATCGGCCTGGAGAGCTACCAGTATGAATCGCCGTTCGATGCCTCGATGCTGACCCACTTTCGCAAACGATTGAAGCATGCTGATCTGGCAACATTACAGGAGGAACTGCTGAAGCAACACCGTGAGCAGGCATGCAGGAAGTCGAAAGATGAGGACGACGATGCCGGTAGCGGCTCGGCCAACAAAGGGCAATTGATCGTAGACGCCACCTGCGCGCCGGCTGATATTGCCTATCCGACCGATATTGGTCTGCTCAACGAAGCTCGGGAGAAGACCGAGAAGATCATCGACCAGTTGCATGCCAACGCCCCGGAGAAGTTGGGCAAACCGAGGACGTATCGCAGAAGGGCCAGAAAAGATTTTCTGGCAGCAATCATGAAGCGGAACCTGTCGAAGCAAGCGCTCCGGCGAGCACTCCTCAAGCAGTTGCAGTACATCGGTCGGAACCTGAAACATATCGAAAAACTTAGCGAAACGGTACCGTTGACGCTCTTGACTGCACGCTGGTATCGGCACCTGCTGGTGGTCAGCGAGCTGTACCGGCAGCAGATGGAGCTGTACCGCACCGGCAGCAAAAGCATCAGCGATCGGTTGGTGAGCATCAGTCAGCCGCATGTGCGGCCATTGGTACGAGGCAAGGCCGCCGCCCGAACAGAGTTCGGCATGAAGCTCTCGATCAGTGTGGTCGATGGATTGAGCCTGCCGGAGCGGATGAGCTGGAGCAACTACAACGAAGGGTGCGATCTGGTTCGGGATATCGAGCGTTATCAGGAGCGATACGGCAGCTACCCCGAATCGGTGCACGCTGACAAGATTTACCGGACCAAGGCGAACCGGATGTGGTGCAAGGCACGAGGCATCCGGTTGAGTGGCGTGCCGCTGGGCCGTCCTCCGAAAGACGAAGAAAAGAACCGGGAGCGTCGCCGACAAATCAGGAGAGACGAAGGCATCAGAAACGCCGTCGAAGGCAAGTTCGGACAAGCAAAACGCCGGTACGGGCTGAACCGGGTGATGGCACGGTTGGCAGAGAGCAGCAAGACCGTGGTTTCGATCATTTTCCTGGTCATGAACCTGGATCGATTGCTCGCCAGTTCCTTTTTGCGTCTGTTTGAGTGGATGCTTTTGGCGTTTTGCGACAGGAGAACATTATCGTTTTGGCCAACCTCCCCTGTGGAGGTTTACTCCTGCTCATCTATGGTCTGATTTTTTCAGTAGACCCTAAATAAGAGTTACGCTTTGACAGGAACCCTTCCTGCTTTCGCATAACGGCAAACCTGCATCAAAAGTGCCGGAAGAAGCCGTATCGGCGACAGATGCGCAAGCTGGAAATCCCCTGAATGAGATGCCTGATCACCATTGAATGCGCTGTGGATGACCGGAGCTATGGTTTTCGATATATTATTGAAAGTTTCTGCAACACCGCGCAGCGAATGGACTTACCGGCATATTAAGGTTGGCGGGGATTGATCTGCTCGCAGGCGGGTTCTCCCGGGCCGCTCCATTCGATGAGCTGAACGGCCCGGGCATACATGGGCGTCAGAGACCGAGGGCGTGCATGAGGATCGGCACCGCGCAGACGCCGATGGCGACATTCAGCGCGCCGCAGAGCTTGGTGATGACCGCATTCTGCTTGTACCAGGTAAACGGAAGCAGGATGGTAAGGCCGTTGATGAGCAGAAGCACTGTTGCCAGAGGCCATATCTTGCCAAGCAGGATCGCCTTGTAGCTGAAAAGCGCCGTCATGAAGAAAATTCCGAGAAAGAAATGGGCGTAGACTTTCTTGTCACCGGGATTGTAGAAGTGCATGGCCACAACGATCCAGAAGAGTCCATAGGTTGCAAAGATGGTTCCCAGGTAGACTCTGACTTCTGGAGGCATTCCCACATCGAACAGGTAGAGACATGCCGCCGTGAAAACCTGCGCGACGCCGCCGAACCAAAGCGCGACGTTCGCCAGACTTCTGCCAAGCTTGACATGATCCGTATCCTGGTTCATCCCGAATCCGAGCTGTTCCAGACCGAATACCCATACGGTCACTACAAGCCCGAAGACGCCGATTGCTTCCGGATTGACTACATTCATCGAAAAACTCCTTTTTCAGTTGTTAGAAAAATGAAGGAACGATACGGTGTGCGGACCTCCTCTTCCTTGTGGGATCAGGCACGTCCGTTTACCGTGGGCGAATTTACTTTTTATCGGTGTTAATTCTGATTTGTTTGTTTGCGTTACGGATTGTATGACGTGTTAACTTTTTCTTGCAATTTTTCCTGAGCCCGTACCCGTTGTGGGGGTTGCGAGAGAATTACGTCAATATGACGGAGCCGGTTTTGGCCACTTCCTGAAGTCGCTCTGTCACGGGAAACGCTCGCTGTCCGAAAGCTGAGTATGGGAGCGAATATTCGCCGCGCAAGCATATCCGATTGTATTGACGCTTCTTTTTTCTACCTTTTCTCCAGCCTTGATTCTTCCTGTACGCATGACCGACACCCAATGAGCACTGCCACTGAAGACGATTTTTCAGGAAATAACGACGACCCGACTGCTCCGCAATCCGGTGGCGGCGTGAAGGCGAAGCTGCTCGAAGCGTTTCCTCCGTTCGCGAGCAGGAACTTCCGGCTCTATTATGTCGGCCAGATCATCTCGATGATCGGTACCTGGCTGGAGATCGTGGCGCAGGGATGGCTGGTGTTCGACATGACCGGTTCGGCATTCTGGGTGGGCGTCGCGGCGGCAGCATCGACCATTCCGACGCTTCTGCTCTCGCTTTTCGGCGGGATGCTCGTTGACCGCTATCCCCGCAAGGCGGTGCTGCTCTGGTCGCAGGTGCTGCTGATGCTGCTCTCCTTCATCTTCGGCACGGTCGTGTTGCTCGGCTGGGCCACGCTTCCGATTATCCTTGTGCTCGCCTTCCTGATCGGCAGCGTCAGCGCGGTCGCCACGCCCGCCATTCAGGCCTTCATCAGCGAGATCGTGGATCGCAAGCAACTGCCCGTGGCGGTCGCGCTGAACTCCTCGATCTTCAACGCCTCGCGCGTGATCGGCCCAGTGCTGGCCGGGTTCATGATCACCTGGATCGGCACCGGCGGCGCGTACATCGCCAATGGCGCGAGCTTCATCGCCGTCATCGCGGCGCTGCTTGCCATCGAGCTGCCGAAAACGGCCACGCGCGCCGTCTCGACGGAACATCCGATACAGTCGATCCGCGACGGCATCGTTTACGCCTGGACGCACCCGCTCATCAGGACGATCGTGCTTTTCGTCGCCGTGGTCTCGATTTTCGGCTGGTCGTTCATGTCGATGCTGCCGGTGGTCGCCAGGCGGGAGTTCGGCATCGGAGCCGACGGCATGGGCTATCTCTATTCTTCATTTGGACTTGGCTCGCTGATTGGAACGGTGGTGGTGTCGGTGTCGAGCGGGCGGGTGCGCGGCAGCCTGATGGTGATCGGCGGAGTTCTGACCTTCGCGCTCGGGCTGCTGGCCTTCACCTTCGCCACCTGGCTGCCGCTGGCGCTCGCGTGCCTCTTCATCTCGGGTCTCGGCATGTTGTCGGCATTCGCGACGATGACCGGCACGGTGCAGCGCCTGGTCGAAGACAGGTTCCGCGGGCGCGTCATGAGCATCTATCTGATGGTGCTGCTTGGCCTTATGCCCTTCGGCAATCTGCTGATGGGCTTTCTCTCGGAGCATTTCGGCACTCCGGTGGCGCTTCGCACGGGCGCGATTGTCACTATCGCCGCCACGATCTTTCTCTTCATGTCGGGCAAGGAGATCACGAAAGCCTGGCACGAGTATCGCGCCACAACCGAGCCGTAGATTCTCATATCCGGCCAGAGATAGAGTAAAGAAGGTCCGGAATGCGTTCAATCGGAAGGTTACAGTAGCGTGAAAAGAGTATCGAGCCGGTCGATGAGGAGTCGGAAAGATTGAGCCGGTTTCGTTATTTTTATAGGGTGATGGAAAACCTGGCCGATGGCCGTTTGTGCGGCAGGTGGCACGTAAAAACAGAGAAGCTATGGTTCCTTTTTTCAGGCGCTTTGTCGCCCTCTACGATTCGCTGGAGAAACTCTGGGAGGAGCGGCGCACGGAGCGCATCGCGGCCAATCTGCTGATTCTGGCGTTTCTTTCATCGATTGCCCTGATCGAGCTTGCCCGGCAAGGGCTGCTTCCGGCGGAGGTCGCGGCGCATCTGCCGAGGAATCACTACTACGCGATAAACACGGCGCTTTCGATGCTGCTCGGCCTCGAAGTGTTCGGGCTGGTGTTCAGTCTCGCCAAATCGGTGTCGGTGTCGGTCGGCAAACAGTTTGAAATCCTGTCGCTCATCCTCCTGCGCCACTCCTTCAGCGAACTTGTCCACTTCAGCGAGCCGCTCGTCTGGGCGGAGGCGCTGAAGCCGGTGCTGCTCATGCTGGTCTACGCGGGAGGCGGTCTCTTGATCTTCCTTTCGCTCGGCGTCTACTACAGGCTCCAGCGCCATCGCGCCATCACCCGTGACAAGGAGGCGGCAGCGGACTTCATCGCCGTCAAGAAGATCATCTCGCTACTGCTCCTTTTAATCTTTTTCGTCATCGGTGCTATCGATGGCGTGAAGTATCTGAAAGGCACGGCCACGAACGAGTTCTTTTCGCTCTTTTTCACGATCCTCATCTTCAGCGACCTGCTCTTGGTGCTGATCTCGCTGCGCTACAGTTCGAGCTACCCGATTGTTTTCCGTAACTCCGGATTCGCGGTCGCCACGCTGCTTATCCGGCTCGCGCTGACCGCGCCGCCCTACTTCAGCGTACTGCTTGGCGTCGGCGCGATTGCGTTCGCCATCGGCATCACCTTCGCCTACAACCGCTTCGAGCACCCGGATATGCAGCGCTCGGCCCATCTCTGAGGGAATTTGACAGTTCTCCGATTAGCGGGGGGATTCTGCTCGACTTTGTTTAGAGCAGAGATTCCTCCGCTCTCTTTCGCACGACCTCGCAGACCGCCGCCGTGAGTTTGGCCAGCTCCTCGTCGCCGATGATGAATGGCGGCATGAGGTAGACGAGCCTGCCGAACGGCCTGACCCAGACGCCCCGCGCCACGAACGCCTGCTGGATTCGCGCCATATCGACCGGCTGGTCGAGTTCCACGACGCCGATGGCTCCGAGCACCCGCACGTCGCGCACGCCGGGCATCGCCGCGCAGGGCGCGAGTCCTTCGGCGAGTTGCCGTTCGATGCGTTGGACACTCGATTGCCAATCGCCGGAGAGCAGCAATTTGAGACTTGCGACGGCGACCGCACAGGCGAGCGGGTTGGCCATGAAAGTGGGGCCATGCATGAAGAGTCCGGGACTGCCGACGGAGATGGTGTCGGCGACATGGCTGGAAGCGACCGTGGCGGCGAGGGTCATGTAGCCGCCGGTCAGCGCCTTGCCGAGGCAGACGATGTCGGGCGTGACCTCCGCGTGCTCCATCGCGAAGAGCTTGCCCGTTCGCCCGAAGCCGGTGGCGATCTCGTCGAAGATGAGCAGCACACCGTGTTCCGAGCACAATTCGCGGAGGCGTTGCAGATACATCGGATTATAGAAGCGCATCCCGCCCGCGCCCTGCACGATTGGTTCGATGATCACCGCCGCGATGGCGTCCGAATGAACTTCGAGCATTTGCCGCATCTCCGCGATGGCCTCCTCGCGCCACGGCTCGTCGAACCGGCAGGCGGGCGCTTCGGCGAAGAGCTGCTCCGGCACCACGCCGCTGAAGAGGCTGTGCATTCCCGTCACCGGATCGCAGACCGACATCGCCATGAAGGTGTCGCCGTGGTAGCCGGAGCGTACCGTCAGCAACCGCGTCTTCTTCGGACGACCCACCGCCTGCCAGTATTGCAGCGCCATTTTGATGGCCACCTCGACCGACACCGAACCGGAGTCGCAGAAGAAGACGCGGTCGAGCGGATCGGGCAACAGTCCGGTGAGCAGGCGGCCCAGCTCGATGGCCGGTTCATGCGTCAGGCCGCCGAACATGACGTGGCTCATGCGCCCGAGCTGCTCTGTGACGGCGCGGTTCATCGCCGGATGGTTGTAGCCGTGAATCGCCGCCCACCACGACGACATGCCGTCGATGAGCTTCCGCCCGTCCTCCAGCTCGATCATCACGCCGCTGGCTCCGGCGACCGGCCAGACGGGCAGCGGCTCCTTCATCGAGGTGTAGGGGTGCCAGAGGTGTTGACGGTCAAAATCGAGATCCATCGTCATCGGACAGGTGGATTGAGGATGCGTCGCAATTCATCCGCTGTCGCCGCGAGGCCGCTGGCGTCGAGGTCGATCACCGGCGCGACGTCGAAGCCGTGGCGCTTGAGGGCGGCGGCGATCACCTTGCGAGTGTCGGCGGCGATGGCTTCGTCCGCATCGAAAAAGCGGTTGTTGATGACGCCTCGCATCGGAATGCGCCGCGTCGCGCAAGCTTCGAGCGAGAGCAGCGCGTGGTTGATGCTGCCGAGCCGCGAGGATGTGACCAGCACGAGGCCGTAGCCCGCGTCGCGCACATAGTCGGCCAGGAGCAGCTCCGGCGTGAGCGGCACGAGCAGACCGCCGACCCCTTCGAGCAGCACGAGATCGTAGAGCTTCTGCAATTTGAATGTGCTGCGCCGGATCGTCATGATGTCGATCTCGCGTCCTTCCATCGCGGCGGCCAAATGCGGCGACGCCGGGCAGCGGAACACGTAGGGACAGGTTGTGCCGTCGAGATCGACCTCCTGCAAGGGGATGCCCATCAGCTCGCGATGTTTGGCGATGTCCTCCGAGATGCCCTCGCAGCCGGTCTGCGCGATTTTTTGAGTAATCGTCCGCACGCCCGCCTCGGCGAAGTGCCGGGCAAGCAGGCCGGTGGCGACGGTTTTGCCGATGCCGGTGTCGATGCCCGAAACCGCGAGCGCGCTTCCTCTCATGATGTTTTCCTCCTGAAACAGCAATAAACGGGATGCCAGGTGAGCGCGACGCCTTCGCCCGCCGGGAAGGCCGCCCGGTAGCGGCGCAGAAAATCGAGGTACTGCGAGCGCGTCCAGGCACAGCTTGAAACGCCATTCACGCCGGTCTGGCGGATATGGCGGAGCACCGCTTCGGGGGCGTCGAACTCCTGCCGGACAATCTCCTCTTCGATGGCGACCACCTCGAACGCTGTGCCAGCGAGCGCGGCGATGTCGCCGAGGCTCCGGTAGGGGAGCGCCGCCTCGCCGAGCGTGGCGATTTCGCGCATGTTCTCCGCGCCGAAGGTGCTGAAGATGGTGAGGCCGCCGGGCTTCATCGACGCCGCCAGCCGCTCGAACAATCGCGCCGGTTCGTGCAGCCATTGCAAGGTGGCGTTCGAGAGGGCGAGATCGAGACGATCCGGCAGCGGATCGAGCTTTTCGACGTCGCCCGGCAGGAACTCCAGCCGTCCGACGTTTCGTCCCGCGACCGCCTCTTCGACGAAGGCGCGACTTTCGGCGACAAGGTCATTGGCGAAAAAAGCCTCCGCCGAGTGGCTCTCGAAGAGCATCGCGGTGAGCATGGCAGAGCCGCAGCCGAACTCGAAGACGCGCCCCAGGTGACTGCTGGCTCCGGCGCTTTCGAGCATCGCCACCAGCCGCGCGGCCATGCGTCGCTGCACCTCGGCGTGCCTGGCGTAGGTCGGCAGCGCCCGCCGGAAACGGCGGCGCACGAGCTGCTTGTCGATTCCGGCGCTCATGCGAAAAGCTCCCGCCATCCGGCGATGTGGGTGAATGGAAAGTGGGGCATTTCCGCGATCTCCGTGACGGGCACTTCGGCCTCGCGCCACGAGCGGCGCTGGTTTTCGGGCGTGAAGATCAGGTCGCGCCCGCCGATCAGCGCTTTCGAGAATTTCCATGACGCGGCGGGTTCCGTTGAAAAACGGGCGGCGGCTTCGCCAATCGAGCGAAGCTCCGCCTGCTGGTCGGCGGCGGAGCGATCCGAACGGACGGCCTCGACAATCTCCGCCGAAACGCCGCCCATCATCCGGCGCTCGAAGCGCTTGCGGTTGGCGTCGTTCCAGCTTTCGAGCGTCCCCGTGAAAATCTCCGGCGGAATGCCCCGCTCCGTATCGACCGGAATCGGCGTGCCGTTGATCGCCACGGCGCGGTCGATCCTCGCGAGTCCGGCATTCGAAGCCGCCCAGACGCCGAGCGACCAGGCGACGAGATCGATCGAATCCGCTTCAGCTATCGCCTCGCGGAGCCAAGCGGGAAGTGCGAGGTCGCTATAATCGTAAAGCACGGCGATGTCTCGTCCCTCGTCGGCCCACGCCGAAACGAGCCAGTCGGCCACGCGGCGATCCATGCCCCAGCCGTTGAAAAAGAGCAGCCGGTCGGGGCAGCCGCGCCGGACGATCCACTCCGCCTTCATGTCGTCCTCTTTTTCATGGTTTCGGCGAGGGAGGCGATGTCGTCGCCGGTGAGGTCAGCCCGAAGTGAAAAGCGGAGGCGCGAGCTGTTTTCGGGCACGGTCGGCGGGCGCACCGGCAGCGCGTAAAATCCCGCCTCGCGCAGCGCTCCGGCCATCGCCACCGCCGCGCAATCTTCGCCCAGCACCACCGGCACGATGTGGCTCTCGCCGGGTACGTCGAATCCCGCCTCGCGCAGTGAGCCGCGCAAGGTCGCCGCGAGACGGAGCAGATGGTCGCGCTCCCGCTGCATCGCGAGCTGTCGTGTGAAGGTCGAAAGACTCCAGGCGAGCGCCATCGGCGGCAGGGCGGTGGTGAAGATCAGCGTGCGCATCGTGTTGACGAGGTACTCCCGGAAGAGGCCGCGCATGACGGCGTACGCGCCGACGGAGGCGAGCGACTTGCCGAAGGTGCCGACGATGATGTCGATCTCGTGCGTCAAGCCCACCGCTTCGCAGAGTCCAAGGCCGTTGTTGCCAAAGACCCCCACGCCGTGCGCTTCATCGACAATCAGCATTGCGCCGAAGCGCCGCTTGAGATCGACGAGACGCCTCAGGTCGGCCAGGTCGCCATCCATGCTGAAGACCGATTCGGTGACGATGAAAATCTGGCGGTAGCGATTTCCGGCGGCCTGGAGCTGCTCTTCGAGATGGTCGCAGTCGGCGTGGCGGAAGCGGCGGAATTCGGCGTCGGCGATCCGCAGGCCGTCGATGATGCTCGCGTGGTTGAGCTTGTCGCTGAGGATCAGGTCGTGGCGGGTGGCGAGCGCGGGCAGAATGCCGGTGTTGGCGTGGTAGCCGCTGTTGAAAACAAGCGCCGCCTCGCTGCCGTACGCGGCGGCAATCGCCGATTCGAGCTGGTCGCAGACCGGATGGTGGCCCGTGAGCAGCCGCGACGATGAGCTGGTCAAGGCGTAGCGTCCGTCATCGAACCGATCCTCCCGAATCCCCGCGATGAACGACTGGAACAGCTCGCGGTCAGCGCCGAGGCCGAGGTAGTCGTTCGAGGAGAGGTTGAGCAAGAGACGACCATCGACCTCGATATGCCGTCCCCGCCGCGCGCCGGTGACCGGGATTGCGCGAAAGCGCTGCATCGCTTTCAGCTTCTCCAGCTCCGCCTCGATGTTCGCCACAATCGGCAGCTCGATCCGGCTGTCGCTCATGAGAACATCGAGAGTTGCGCGGCAAGCTGCCGGTCGGCGGCGATGTCGCGGCCACGGGTAGTCAGATAGCCGCCCGTCAGGAAGCCGTCCGCCCCCGCGAGCATCAGCAGCCCCTGGAAATCCTTCATGATCGTCTCGCGCCCGGCGGCGAACTTGATGATTTTCGTAGGGTGCGCGAGGCGGCAGATGGCGAAGGTTTTGGCGATCTCCGGCACCGGGAGCGGCGCGGCCCCTTCGAGTGGCGTGCCGTCGATGGGCACCAGCACGTTGAGCGGAATAACCGTCACGTCGAGTTCGCGGAGCGCGAAGATCATGGCGATGCGCTCCTGCATGGTTTCGCCGACCCCCATGATGCCGCCGCAGCACACGCCGATGCCATTCGAGCGGAGCCGCCGAATCGTCTCGATGCGCTCGTCCACGCCATGAGTGCTCGCGATAAGCTCGCCGTAGCGGCGTGGATCGACCTGGATATTGAGATTGTAGTGCGCGACGCCGTGGCGGGCAAGTTCGGCGGCGGGCTGGTCGCCAAGCACGCCGAGCGAGGCGCAGACGTACAGGCCCGGCACTTCGCGATGCAACAGGTCGATCATGCCGAGAATCCGCTCGAACTCCGGCGTCACCTTCAGGTAGCCGTAACCACTCGTAACGATGCCGAAGTGACCGATTCCCTGCTCCCACGCGCTCCGCGCCTGTTCGAGCACCTTCGCTTCATCGACCAGCTCATAGACTTCGACATCGGCGCTGTTGTGCTTCGACTGGGCGCAGAAGCGGCAGTTCTCGCCGCACACGCCCGACTTGGCGTTCATGATCGAACAGGCGTGAACGGCCCCGTGGTTCGAGGCATGACGGTTCTTGACCTTGTTGGCGAGCGACACCAGATCGAGCACCTCGGAGTCTGGCAGGCTGCCGAGCGCCATGGCGAGTTCGAGCGAGAGCGGCTCGCCGGTGTCGAGCACGCGGTAAGCCTGTTCAATATCGGGATGCAGTCGTGATTTCATGCGGGTCGCGGTTCATGGTTGACAGGAAGCAGATGCGCCTCTCCGGAGGTCACGGGCAGAAACGCGCCATCGGCGGTGCGGAGCAAGAGGTGGCCCTGCGGCGAAAGTCCCGCCTCGGTGCCGGTCAGCACCTTGCTGAACTGTTCGATCTTCAGCTCGCGCCCCTTGAGCCAGGCGTGCGCTTCGAGATAGGGCAGGATGAAGGTCAGATCATCCTTTTCGAGCCATTCGAGGTAGAGCTGCTCGAATCGGTTGAGCACGGCGGCGAGCATCCGGGCGCGAGAGGCCGGACGCCCTGTCGCGATGGCGATGGATGTCGCGATCTGGCGCAGCTCCTCCGGCACCGGATCGAGATTGACGTTCAGGCCGAAGCCCACCACGACGAAGTGGGTGCAATCCGGTTCTGACTCCATTTCGCACAGAATGCCGCAGAGCTTGCGCCCGGCGACGATAATGTCGTTCGGCCACTTGATGAAGGCCGAGAGGCCGGGGCACTCGGCAACGATAGCTTCGTGGATTGCCGCGGCGGCCACGAGCGGAATCTCCGGCACGCGAACGGAGGGCACGGGCGGGCGCAGCACAATCGAGCAGTAGAGATTCACCCCGGCGGGCGAAACCCATGCGCGGCGCATCCGCCCCCGGCCTCCCGTCTGGCTGTCGGCCACGACGACCGTGCCCTCCGCCGCGCCATCACGGGCAAGCGCGCGCGCCCGGAGGTTGGTCGAATCGGTGCTCTCCATGTAGATGAACTGTCTGCCGAACGACGTGGTTTCAAGCAGCGGCGCGACCTCCTCGGCCACCGGCGCACCGGTGAGGCTTTCGAGCCGGTACCCCTTGCCACTCACCGCCTCGATGGCGTATCCGGCCTTCCGCAGCGCGACGATATGCTTCCAGACCGCGCTCCGGCTCATTTCAAGCTCCGCGCACAGCGCACCCCCGGAGACAAATCCGCCATCGCCGAGAAGACGTCGAAGAATGGCCGCCGCCACGGGGTTCATGCAGTCGTCCGTAGCGAAAGATGGTTCTGAGAAGAGTCGCGCATGACCGGTTGGTTTCGATAGTGTGGCGAATGTGCCAGAGCTGCATCGTAAACCGGAATTTAGCTGGAGGTTGACAACTGTGCAACAGGAAAATCAACTCACGCCGGACGGACAATCCGGCGTCGCCGCCGCAAATCGCGGAGAAGCTCGGTGCGTGGCGTCAATCGCTCGTCCGCGCCGAGGCGGTCATGCGGCTTTCGTAGCTGGCGCGATACAGTTGCAATCCCTGAAAAATGGAGTAGGCGATGCTGGTCTGATCCTTGCGGTCACGCAAAATCGACTCCTCGACGGGGTTGGAGAGATAGCCGGTTTCAACGAGGATACTTGGCATCGAGGGGGTCCAGAGCACCATGAATCCCGCCTGCCGCACGCCGAGGCCGTTATTGCTGCCACTTCGGCCCAACCCCCGGAGCACATCCTGCGCCATCTCGGTCGATTGCGTGGCGAACGCGCTCTGCGCCATGCTGCTCATGATGAGGTACTCGTCCGAAAAGCCTTTGTAACTCTCCGCGGCGTTCTCCTCTTCGGTGATGACAGAGTTTTCGAACATAGCCACCTTGAGCGAGGCATCGGTTTTGTGGGGGCCGAGAATGTACACCTCCGGCCCGCGCACACGGCTGTTCCCGGCGGTGGAGTTGCAGTGAATGCTGACGAAAAGTTTGCCTCCGTAACGGTTGGCGATCTGGCCGCGCTCCTTCAGCGGAATGAAAGTGTCATCCTTCCGGGTATAGATCACCCGGACGTCGGGCCACCGTTGCCGGATGAACATGCCGAGATCCTGGGCGACGTTCAGCACCACATCCTTTTCGCGAGTGCCCCGCGTGCCGATTGCGCCGGGGTCTTTGCCTCCATGCCCAGCGTCGATGACCACGGCGTCGAGCTTCCACTTGTCCACGTCGCGGCTCAGGCGCTCCTGGATGCGGCGCTCCTTTTCCGACAGATGGATCGCCTCGACATCGACGTCATTCATGATTGAAATGACGTAATCGTTTTTCAATGGATCGTATCTGAAGGATGACGACTTGATCCTGTACGCCGGGGCGTTGAGCGCGATGGTGAACTGCATGGCTCCGCCGTCGAGCAGCGACGGGG
Organism: Chlorobaculum sp.; assembly: GCA_013334655.1. Taxonomy (GTDB): domain Bacteria; phylum Bacteroidota; class Chlorobiia; order Chlorobiales; family Chlorobiaceae; genus Chlorobaculum. The sequence continues at coordinate 36,038 of JAAXXD010000003.1, forward strand.
TGATCGACCTGACCACGCCCCCCTCAAAGTTTTTCGTCAGACGGGCTGGATTTCCGGTGGCATTCTCGATGGTCAGATAGAGGTTGCCGCTGCCGTCGGGCCTGAGAAACGATGCGCGCCTCATACCGCCGGTAGCTGCAAACCGCATGACGATGCCGTTCGCTCGGGTTTCGACCTGAATGTCGTCAATCACGGTCTTGCCGCTGACCGGCTGCGCGGAGGTACTGTCGCCCGCCGATGAACCGGAGGATTGTGACGGTTTCGGTTGCACTGCATCTGGAGGTGTATCGCTGTCGAGCTTTCCGACCGCTTGCAACGAAGCGTCCGGCGCACGGTTGCCGAGCGATGCGTCGATGCGGCTCTCCGTCGCGTCGTATCGAACCGGACGGCCCAGCCAGAGCGTGAGCATCCGGCACGCCTGCTCGACCGGCATAGAGAGCCGGTTTTGCAGAATCACGGGAGCTGCGGCGAGCTGCACCACCCGCTTCGGAGTGTCACCCGCAGCGGAGCCGATCACCGCGAAATCGCTGCCTGCATCGAGAATGCAGCTCGTCACCGAGGAGCCGAACGCCTCGTCGATCTGCATCCGCCTGCCATCGAAAACACTCCCGAGCCGTAACGCGCGGGCTAAAGAGGCGAGATCGACCAGAAAGCCGCTGGCCGACGGCGCACCCTGCACCTTGATGGTATACTCCTGTCCGCCTCCACTGCCGACCCGCAGGAAAATCGCATCCTTTCCTGCGCTCTCAGCCAGAGCGGCGGAAGAAAAAAGCAGGAGAAATAACGCGAGGCCCAGCGGGCGGAAAAACTGTCGGGAGAAAAACTCTTTCATGGTTCGCAATTGAATGTCGTCGCTATGCATTGGGTCAGCCTTGAACGGCAGCATTACAGTCTGGGCCGGTATCTCCGGTAATATCCATTGCCACCGCATCTCGTCTATTGGGGTAATAATAAGCAATTAATCCCTCAGCGTCCAGCACTGAGGCTATGCAGTTTCCGTAAATCAGCGATCTCGAACCTCGTGAGTGTGGAACGGACGGAATTTGTTTTTTGGCGGGTAACGCCTATCTTTTCAAACATTATTTGCACGGGTATCTTTTTTCCACTTGCGGAAACAGGCCGCCCGCAATCCCAAAGCAACCGGGATCAAAACCCAATGGCTTCAAAAAGCTTCACCCCTTCGGCCAAAAACAGGACGCTCATCGTCGTCGAGTCACCCTCCAAGGCGAAAACGATCAACAAGTACTTGGGCGACAACTACACGGTCTACGCTTCGGTCGGCCATATCAAGGATCTGCCGAAGAAGGAGATCGGCATCGACTTCGACAACCACTACGAACCGCGTTACGAAGTGATCGCGGGCAAGGAGAAGGTGGTAAAGCAGCTCAAGAAGCTTGCCGGGGAGGCCGACCGCGTGCTGATCGCCACTGACCCTGACCGCGAGGGCGAGGCAATTGCCTGGCATATATCGAATGAAATCGATTTTGCCAAGAAGCCGGTCTTCCGCGTGCTCTTCAACGAAATCACCAGGAACGCCATCATCGAGGCGATCGGCCAGCCGCAGCAGATCGACTACCGCCTCGTCCGCTCGCAGCAGACCCGGCAGGGACTCGACAAGATCGTTGGCTACAAGATCAGCCCGTTCCTGTGGAACGTCGTCTATCGCGGCCTCTCCGCCGGAAGGGTGCAGTCCGTGGCGCTCCGGCTGATTTGCGAACGCGAGACGGAGATCGAGGCCTTCACACCGCAGGAGTACTGGACGATCTACGGCGATTTCATCACCGAGAGCGGCGAGACCTTCCGCACCAAGCTGGTCAAGGTGAAGGGCGAGAAGCCCGACATCACCTCCGGCGAACAGGCGGAAGCGATTGCAACGGCGATTCAGGGACGCCTCTTCGCCATCGGCGAGATTGCGCCGAAGGTGATCCAGCGCAAGCAGCCGCTCCCCTTCACCACCTCGCTCTTGCAGCAGGCGGCGTCGAACCAGCTCGGCTTCGGCTCGCAGAAGACGATGCGCACCGCGCAGCAGCTCTACGAAGGCATCGAACTCGGCTCCGAAGGCGCGACCGGTCTCATCACCTACATGCGAACCGACTCCACCCGCATCAGCGGCGAGGCGGTCGCCCAGGCGCACGACTACATCACGCAGCAGTTCGGCCCGGATTACAAAGGCTTCGGCGGGCAGGGCAAGGCGGGCAAGAACGCCCAGGACGCGCACGAAGCGATCCGCCCGACCTCGGTGGAGCGCACACCCGAATCGCTCCGCCGCCACCTGACGCCCGACCAGTTCCGACTCTACGAGCTGATCTGGAAGCGCTTTGTCGCCTCGATGATGGCTCCGGCCAAGATCGAGCAGACTCGGGTTGACGTGGAGGATCAGAAAAAGGAGTTCGTCTTCCGCGCCACCGGCAACAAGGTGCTCTTCCCCGGCTTCTTCCGGGTCTACGACGACCAGCAGGAGCTTGACTACGAAGCGCAGAAGTCCACCCGCGACGAGGTCGAAAAGGAGCAGATCGTCAAACTGCCGGAGCGTCTCGCCGTCGATGACAAGCTGAAGATGTCCGAACTCGACCGCAAGCAGAGCTTCACCCGTCCGCCCGCCCGCTTCACCGAAGCGAGCCTCGTTAAGGATCTCGACAACTACGGCATCGGTCGTCCATCGACCTACGCATCGATCTTCTCGACGCTTCAGGAGCGGCGCTACGTGGAGCTTCAGAAGAAAAAGATCATTCCGACCGAACTCGGACGCGACGTATCGGCAATCCTCGTGGCCAACTTCCCCGACCTCTTCAACGTCCGCTTCACGGCGGAGATGGAGGACGAACTCGACAAGGTCGCCTCGGGGGACGACGAGTACGAAAAGGTGCTCGACGCTTTCTACCGCCCGCTCGAATCGGTGCTGAGCCACCGCAAGAGCGACCCGCTCATTCCGCAGAACCGCGATGCGGTCGTCTGCGAAAAGTGCGGCAAAGGGCACATGATCGTCAAGTGGACAGCAAGCGGCAAATTCCTCGGCTGCTCGGACTACCCGAAGTGCAAGAACATCAAAGCGATCACCACCAACAAGGTCAAGCCGAAGGAGACCGGCGTGCGCTGCCCTGTCTGCGGCGAAGGGCACATGCTCCTGCGCAACGGACGGCTCGGCCCGTTCCTTGCCTGCTCAAACTATCCGAAGTGCAACACCCTGCTCAATCTCAGCAAGCTGCGGCACATCGAGCCGATCAAGACCCCGCCGATCACCACCGATCTCGCCTGCGCCAAATGCGGCGCGCCGATGTATCTCCGAACCGGCAAGCGCGGCCTGTGGCTCGGGTGCTCGAAATTCCCGAAGTGCCGGGGACGCCTCTCCTGGAACACGCTCGACGAAGCGACGCAGGCCCGCTGGGAGAAGATCATGAACGACCACATGGCCGCCCACCCGGCCGTGACCATCACGATGCTCGACGGCAAACCCGCGCCGATGAACCTCCCCATCGAAGACATCATCCTCCGCGCCGAAGACGCCGGCCTCATCACCGCCCAGAGCGAACAGCAGGAGAGTGAAGCCACAGCGTGAAGCTGTGGGGTGGGGTGGTAAAGACCAAAAGGACTGAAGGGACTGAAAGGACAAGAAAAAGGAGTATGACACCGAGGACTACTTCTCTTTGGCGCTTCTTCTCTGAAGCCGGGCTTTGGTCATGCGCTCGCGGATGCCGCCTTGTTCGAGGAAATCACTCTCGATACTTTGAAGCTGTCGATCGAGCAAATAACAGCACACTTTGACAAGTCCAATGATGACATTCGCGCCGATTTCAGGATTTTCGTGCTCAATCCCTTTCCGGAACGTCTCGTAATCCGCATCGGGCTGCTGGTTGAGCTCCCTCAGCCGCAATGCATAAGGATGCCGCGCATCCCACTCCGGCAATCCATTGACGCGAAGAAAATCCCGATAATCGGCAAGCAGCTCTTCGAGACTCGCCCTGGCAACGTTGGTCAGTTTCAGCTCGGTCTCCTTTGATGTTCCCGAAGCCATGCTTCCCTCGATGATATTCTGCTTTCCGGAACGAGCGGCCTGAACCATCTGATCGACGGTTCTGTCACGGCTGCTATAAAATCGCCGCGTAAAAAAGACGGTTGCATCGTAAACAATCTCTGACTTTTGATAAGAGAGCAGCTTGCGATATCCGCCATGCGGAGGAATAATCCTGTCATCCGGCATAGTCATAAATTGTGGTTATCTATTTTCCGTCCCTTTCGTCCTTTTTGTCCTTTGCGTCTTTTTCCGCCCGGCAGGTCTCGGTTCATAAAGATACGGACACTCCTCTTTGAGAAGTTTATAGAGATGTTGAACATCAGCGCCAGGTTCATGAAAAAGCTTCTTGAAAGCCAGTCCCCTGCACAAACATTTCTTTAAATCATGCACATCCCCTGCTCCCGTCAAAATCATCTCCCCTCTGATCTCGCCAAATCGCGCCTCATAAAACAGGTTACTGATTTCCTCCAATGCTGTTAAGGCAAGCTCGTCGTCACCCTCAGGAAATTCTCCGATAACCTCATTTGCCAAAAAAACCTCCTTGTCATAATGCGCTGAATATTTCTTTCTTGCCGTATAAATCGCGCCATTTTTCCTGTCACGAAATGAAGGTGGTATGCGAGCCAACGCTCCATTGACTGACTCTTTCAACTGCTCACTCCAACCAAATTTCGCATCGTTCAGAATATTCTCGACACTGAAATTTTCGACACCGCACGATTTTGGTGGCCCCAGCAATTTTGAAAATTCGAGACACAGATAATTGACTAAAACATCTCGTATCAATACAAAAAATCGCCCTGCTGCCTTTTGCAAAAGAATACGATCTTCCTCGGCATCAACGAGCTGCTTGAGCGTGTAATGATATATTTTCAAATCATGCACGGCATTGGAAAACCGTTTCACGATTTCGTTGAGACGTGCCGCCTTCTCGTCTGAGTTTGGATTTGAAATCATATGATTTTCCCTTTAAAAGGTTGAAAAAAGTTAAAACTAACATCTCGATAAAATCCAACATCATTTATCGAACCGACAATTAAAGGAAAAACATTCGGGCGGAATCGGCGTCAAGGGAGCCGATAAGGCCAGTGGCTATCGCGACATTCACTTCATGCTGGGGTTAAATAAATAGCCTCACGTCACTCAGTTCATTATACGATTTTCCTGCCAGTTCAACAGCATTGCTCTTAGTGATGATCTCTTCCGAGGCTGCCATGTCGAGAAGCTGCCGAAGCCGAGATCAACCATTTTCCTGACGTCGGCAAAATGGTCATGCTCATGATGGCCAGAAACCTCACAGGCGGTCTTCGCCTTTGTGACGACGTTCAAAAAGTTATCCCATTTGCTGTAACCCAGCAGTTGCTGAAGGTCACGCGCAAGCCAGAATTCTACACCGCCTTCAGTTTGCCGCGCATGGGCTTCAAAAGAGGCTGTCAGCGAATGAATCTGTTCGGTTTTCATGATTCAAGAATTTAGGGGTTTGATTCTCAACACATGATTATGGTTACTCATACAAGGAGTGCACCCTGAAATTTTCGTCGATGAGGGGTTGATCAGGGGCAACGTCTGAACGGTGACACACCACGGAAATGATTGGCGCAACGTCACCTGTTCAACGTAAATAATTGACAGCTATTGAGCAATGGATTGCGAATTTTGAAATACTCCGCTCTCGCCATTACATCTGAGAATACGATTTCGATCCCGATTTCGATGCCGCATCACATCCACAGCAGCGCGAGGCGGTAGGTGATGAATGACGCTATCCACGCCACCGCCACCCGTAGCGCGTTCATACACCTTGTATGGAGTTTTGTATCCCAGCGACTGATGCGGTCGCTCCGTGTTGTAAAGCTTGAAGTACTCCGCTAAACCTGCATCAATGCAACCACTCATCCATAGCCTTTCAAGTAGAGGTATTCATCTTGAGTTGACCCTGTTTTCGGGCAAATTACCACCTTAAACCGCTGTCCAATAAACGGGGGCTTCTTTACAAAGCTCACCCCACTCGTTCAAAACAGGCCACCGTCTCGATGTGGTTTGTTTGCGGGAACATGTCCACCGGTTGGGCGGAACTCATGCGATAGCCTCTGGCGGCGATCTCTTTGCCGTCGCGGGCGAGGTTGGCGGGGTTGCAGCTCACGTAGACGATCCGCTCGGGCTGGAGCTTGAGCATGGTGTCGAGCGCTTTCGGGTGCATTCCGGCGCGCGGGGGGTCGGTGACGATGATGCGCGGTCTGGCGTAGGGGGCGAGCGCCTCCTGCATGGCGTGGAAATCCTTGAGGTCAGCCTGGAAGAAGACCGTGTTCTTGAGGCCGTTCAGCTCGGCGTTCATCGCGGCGTCGCGAACGGCGCTTTCGACCACCTCGATGCCGATCGCCTGCTTGCAGTGGCGGGCGAGGTAGAGTGTGATGGTGCCGGTGCCACAGTAGAGGTCGTAAACCGTGTCCTCGGGCGTGATGCCGCCGACGGCGATGATCTGGTCGTAGAGCGTTTCGGCCTGTCGGGTGTTGGTCTGGAAGAAGGAGTTGGCGGAAATCCTGAAGTCGAGGTCGCCGAGCCGTTCGGTGACGTATCCGTCGCCGCTGATGACGTACTCCTGCTCGCCCGTGGCCACCGTGTTCCGGCGGGTGGTGACGTTGTTGACGATGGTCATCGCTTGCGTCGGCATGGCCACTTCGAGCCGCTCCTTCAGCGCCTGCATGACTGCCTTTTCGTACCACGAGGTGACGATGTTCACCATGAGCTGGTCGTGGCGCTCGCTGTAGCGGAGCATCACGTTACGCAAAAATCCCTCGTGCGCCTTGGCGGCGTAGGGCGCGAGGCCGCGTTCGAGAGCAAATTCGCGCACCACTTCGAGGACGCGGTTCATGCACTCCTTGGCAAGATAGCAGGTGTCGAGATCGAGCACCTTCTCGAAGTTCCCCGGCGCGTGAAAGCCGAGAGCGAAGGTTTTCGGTTTGGAGAGTTCCTCCTGCGCCATCTCGGAGGGCAGTAAATAGCGCATGTTCGAGCAGGAGAACTCCACCTTGTTGCGGTAGTGGAACGGCTCCAGCGCGGCCAGCACCGGCAGGACGTCGGGATTCTCGAAGCCGCCGAGGTGCGCGAGGGAGTCCACCACCTTTTTGTGCTTGAAGCGGAGCTGCGCCTCGTAGCTGACGTGCATCCACTTGCATCCGCCGCAGACGCCGAAGACCGGGCAGACCGGCTCGACGCGATCCGGCGACGGCGCGAGCACTTCGATGGCGCGGGCTTCGAGGTAGCGCGACTTCACCTTGTACACCTGCGCCGAAACGCGGTCGCCGGGCGCGAGTACGCCGCTCACCATGACGGCCATCCCCTCGGCGGTTTTGCCGAAGCACTGGTCTTTCTCGGCATGGTCGATGATGGAGAGTTCGATGATATCGCCTTTTCTGTAGCGGATTTCCTGTTGTTCCAATGTGCGAGTGTTTTTCGATCCCTGAGAGAATCGCGTGAATCAATACTGTGTAGTGATCGGCGGGCCGACGAGCAGCGCAGCGCCGAAGACACCGGCGCTGTCGCCAAGCTGCGGGGGCAGGAGCGGAATGTCGAACGAGTGGTTGAAAACGTTCGAGGCAATCGCCTGCCGCGCCTCCGGGGAGTAGAGCTGGCGGATATTGCCCACGCCGCCGCCGATGATGACGAGGTCAGGATCGAGGATATTGATCACCGCCCCGAGAGCCTTGCCGAACGAGGTGACGAGACGGTCGATGGTTTTGCGGGCGGCCTCGTTCCGGCCGCTCGCCGCGACGATCTCCTTGAGCAACGCCTTGCGCCCGCTGATCGAAGCGAAATAGCGTTCGAGCGCCGGGCCGGAGATGACCGTCTCGACACAGCCGCGCCGTCCGCAGTAGCACTTCGCGTGCTCGCCCGGCAGCGGGTTGTGCCCCCACTCACCCGCGATGCCATGCGCACCGCGGATGATCCGCGCGTCGCGCACGATGCCGCCCCCAACGCCGGTGCCGAGGATGATGCCAAAAGCCGTCGCGCCGGGCCGCGCCATCTCGTCGCGCCCCGCGCCGAGCATCGACTCGGCAAGCGCGAAGCAGTTGGCGTCGTTCTCGATCATGACCTCCATCACGAGCACCTCGCGCAGATCGCGCAAGAGCGGCATTCCATTGAGGCAGACGGTGTTGGAGTTGCTGATGATGCCGCCCTCGCCGTCAGCGCGTCCGGGCGTGCCGATGCCGATCATCTCGGGCAGGTCATGGCCCGACTTTTCAGCCATCATCTTCACCAGACTTTTAATCTGCATCAGGATGTGGCCGTACCCCTTCTCTTGCTCCGTGGAGATGCGGTGGCGAACAACGGGGCGCAACGTTTCGTCGAGAATCACCCCCTCGATCTTCGTGCCGCCGAGATCGATTCCCCAGCGGTTCATTCCCCCGCCTCCCGCTTGAGCATCGCCCGACGATGCACCACGTTCTTGACGATCCACGCCGACGCGGTGTAAACGAGCGCCGCGCTTGCGAGGCCGATGACCATCCCGCCAATCACATCGCTGGGATAGTGCACGCCGACGTAGATGCGAGAAAACGAGACCATCGCGGCGTAAACGATCACGACCGCCGTAAACGCCTTGTCAACCGCTTCGCCGCGCCAGAAGAAAAGCCAGACAAGAGTGGCGATGACCGTCGAGTTCGCGGCGTGGGAAGAGGCGAACGACCACGAGCGCGACTGATCGACCAGCAGACGCACCCCTTCGAGGGCGAAGCAGGGGCGGATGCGATGAAAAAGCGGTTTCATGATACCGGAAGCGGTGAAGTCGGAGAGGCCGATGGCGAGAAGAAAAAGGGGAATGAGGTAGAGCGCCTCTTTCCCCTTTCTGACGGCAATGAAGAGCGCCAGAAGCGCGAAGATATGGGCGGAGTGCTTCGGACTGGTCAGAAACAGCATCAGGTCGTCCAGCGCCGGATGAGCCAGGTTATGGTTCAGGAGCTGGAACAACCATGCATCCGCCTGTCCGAGAGCCTCCATCGGGTTACTTTTTCTTCCCTCCCTTCTTTGTCCCCTTCGCCGGCGCGGTCGCTGCGGCAACCTGCATCGCGGCGGCGGCCTTGTCCTCGTCGGAAACCGTGGCGTTGATGTAGGCCTGCTGGGCGATGCTGAAGATGTTGAACATCAGGTAGTACAGTCCGAGACCGGCAGGCATGTTGTTGAAGAACAGGAGCATCATGGCGGGGAACATCCACATCATGATCTTCATCTGATCGTTGGTCTGGGTGGTTGGCGTGATCTTCTGCTGCAAGAAGACGGTCACGGCCATCAGGATCGGCATGACGGCGATGTGGTCGCCATAGAGCGGCAGGGCGAAGCCAAAGTCGAAGATCGAGTCCGGCACGGAGAGATCCTTTGCCCAGAGAAAACCGTGCTGGCGAAGCTGGATCGAGGAGCGGAAGACGTAGAACATCGCAAAGAGCAGCGGCATCTGGATCACCGTGGGCAGGCAGCCGCCGAGCGGATTGACCCCGGCCTCCTTGTAAATGCGCGCCATCTCGCTTTGCAGCTTGGCCGGATCGTCCTTATGCTTGGTCTGCAGCTCCTGCATCAACGGCTGCATGGCCGACATCTTCTTCATCGACTTGGTCGAAGCGAGCGAGAGCGGATAGGTCACCATCTTGATCAGGAAGGCGAAGATGATGATGATCAGACCGAAATTATGCACGACCTTGTTCAGCCAGTTGAAGATCGGCAGGATGATGAATTCTGCGAAGGGCCTGGTCAGCCACTCCCAACCGAAATCCATGACCTTTTCGAGCTTGACATTCAGCGACTTCAGCGTGTTGTAATCCATCGGACCGACGTAGAGGCGGAAGTGGTCATCCACGACACCCTGCCCGGCTGGCACGCTCATTTTCAGCGCAGCCTCGTAGTTCTCGAACTCGCTGCCACCCTTCTTGACGCCTTGCAGGAAGACGCCATCGCTGGCTCGCCCCGGAATGAGCGCCGCGACGAAATACTTGTTCTGGACGGCAACCCACTGCGCATTGCCCGACTCCTCCTCCTTGTAGCGCTGCTTGGAATCCTTGGCGTCGAGCTTGAGCAGGCCGCCGCCGAGGTAAGCGCTGGCGACAGCATTGTTCGACTCGTCTTTATGATCCTTCTCGGAGTAGACCAGACCGCCATCCCAGTCGAGCTGATACTCGTTGCCCGCCAGAGTCGAGCCAAAGCCATTGAGCTTCAGACCGTAATCGACCACATAGCTGTCGCCGGTGAAGCTGTAGGTAACCTGGATGCTGCGCGAGGCATCGACATCGAGCACGAAGGTGACGGCCAGCTTCTCCTTGCCGGTCACCTTTACCGAGGTTTTGGCGTCGAGAGGTCTGAAATAGAGCTCGCGGGTATCGATGCGCTTGCCGTCGTTGCTCAGGAACAGCATCGAGAGCGCCCCCTGCTGCCTGGCTGAAATCAGATTGAAGGGCTTGCCGTTCACGTCGAGGTGCTTTTTGAGCACCAGCGACTTGAGCGTGGCGCCTTTGGAGGAGAGCACCGCCGTGAACAGATCGTTGTCGATGGTGATGCTCTGCTCGGTACCTACAGAGGCCTGCGCAAACGAGCCGAGGCTCTCCGCAGGTGCCGCCGCCGCGGGGAGCGAAGGCGGCAATGCGCCCGCCGGAGCTTTGTTGACAGCCTCTGTGCGGGCCGCCGCTTTCTCAAGCTCCATTTTCTGCTGAGGCTTCATGAACTGAAGCCACACGATCATGATTGCAGCGATCAGGGCAAAGCCTATCACCGAATTTCTATCCATTAGTTCGACTCGTTTGAATTTCCTTCATATCTCTTTTTTTTCGGCGGAACAGGATCGTAGCCGCCTTTTGAAAACGGATTGCACCGCAACACCCTCCAGACGGTCAACCACGAAGCATAAAAGAGGTTGTGCTGTCGGAATGCGTCGATGGCGTAATTGGAACAGGTGGGATGGTACTTGCAGGAGGGGCCGAGCAGCGGTGAAATAAACGACTGGTAAAACCGTATCAGAAGAATCGGCACGATGTTCAACAGTTGGCCGGGGGTTCTTCCGCCATTTTCCGTTCCTAGATTCCGTCGTTCGCCCGCGTCACTCAACCTTGTCGCCCTCCCGTAGCTGCGGAAGCCTATTCGATATAAAATTTTTCAGCATATGCCGTATTTCAACCCGAAGCCTCTCCAGCGACGGGATGGCGTCGGCCCGGCCCCGAAACAAAAAAGCCAGCAACAACTGATTATCCTCTTTCCGGCTTGCAGATGCGACCGCATCGGACAACATGTTTTTCTCGAGCCGGTAAGCCTCACGCATCAGCCGTTTGATGCGGTTCCGGTCAACGGCCCTCGGCACAAGCTTTTTGCCAACCGTGAAGAGCACCTTGACCGGCATCCGGGCGGCAACTTCAACTTGTCGCGAAGATGTATGGATCAACAGGAGAGAACCTCCCTTGAGGCGGCTGCCCTGATTGAACAGTCGGGAAACAGCGCCCTGTCCCCGAACTATTTCGCCCCTCGACAGAGCATTGACTCGTTTTTGCGAAAGCATGCCGACATGAGCGCGGTTTCATCCGGAACCGGATTCGTCACCTTGTTCCAGACCGGGAGTTAACGGCTCATTGCGCTGCTGACGCTCAGGGAGTGACGACCCTTGGCGCGACGTGCGGACAGAACTTTGCGTCCGTTCTTGGTAGCCATTCTCTGCCTGAAGCCATGCTTGTTCCTTCTTTTCCTGTTGCTCGGCTGAAATGTCCTTTTCATCTCCTCAAAACTCCTCTCAAATGATTGATTAAAAATACAGGACGTACAATTTACAATTTGACTCGCATATAAGCAAGAGAACTCACAACAGAAGCAGTTACCAACACCCCCCAGAGTACAAGTTATCCACAGTGTTGACAACTTGTTGATAAAAAAAATTCGACTCACAGAAACCCGGCAAACAGTGACACGTGGAGCCATCAACACATGTGGATAACTTTTCATCTAAATTCAGATAACAAAATAAAAAAAAACAACTTAGGATGTGGAAAACTGCGTTGGCAAACCAACCCCTGTGGTGACCCAAAATCGGAGGCGAGATTGTTTTTTATCCACTGAAAACAGTACCTTGTAAACAGAAAATGTTGATGAATCACTCAAACGCCGCATCTCCGATCCAATTCCCATGTCCGATACGATCCAGCAAGAAGCCCCAGACAGCCTGAAAGTAAACCCGACGAACAGCAAGTCTTTCGCGGAGAAGGTGTGGAGCGCCTGCCTTGGACTTATCCAGGAGAACATCAACAGCCTCGCCTTCAAAACCTGGTTCCTGCCGATCAGACCGCTCTCGTTTTCAGGAAGCGAGCTGACCATCGAGGTGCCAAGTCAGTTTTTTTACGAATGGATAGAGGAGAACTACTCAGTGCATGTCAAGCAGTCGCTCCGGCAGGTCATCGGTCCGGAAGCGAAGCTTATGTACTCCATCGTGATGGACAAATCGCAGGGCCAGCCGGTGACCATCGAATTGCCTCACCATAACAATGCCACTCCAGCGCAAAGAAATGGCCATACGACAGCCGTCGAAGAGACGGTAACCCAGGAAAAGGCGCGATTCGAAAGAGGACGCTCCAGATTCGAGAGCAACATCAATCCAAAATACACCTTTTCGACGCTCATCAGGGGCGACTGTAACTCTCTGGCCTTTGCCGCGGCAAAATCGATATCCCAGAATCCGGGCCAGAACGCCTTCAACCCGCTGGTCATCTATGGAGGCGTGGGTCTCGGCAAAACGCATATGATGCAGGCCATCGGCAATTCTGTGCTGGAAAATCGCATCACCGACGCCGTCCTGTATGTATCGAGTGAAAAGTTCGCCATCGATTTCGTCAACGCCATCCAGAATGGCAACATTCAGGAGTTTTCGGCCTTCTACCGGAACATCGACGTCCTGATCATCGACGACATCCAGTTCTTCGCCGGTAAGGAGAAGACGCAGGAGGAGATTTTCCACATCTTCAACACCCTGCACCAGTCCAACAAGCAGATCATTTTGTCGGCAGACCGGCCGATCAAGGAGATCAAGGGGATCGAGGATCGCCTTATCTCGCGCTTCAACTGGGGACTCTCCACCGACATTCAGGCTCCCGATTACGAGACCCGCAAGGCGATCATCCAAAGCAAGCTCAAGCAGAGCGGCGTCTCGCTCGATCCGGTGGTGATCGAGTTCATTGCGACCAACGTCACCAACAACGTCCGAGAACTCGAAGGGTGCATCGTCAAACTGTTGGCCGCCCGCTCGCTCGACAACCAGGAGATCGACCTGCAGTTCACCAAATCGACACTCAAGGACATCATCCGGTACAACACCAAGCAGCTAACCCTCGATACCATCGAAAAAGCGGTCTGTGCATTTTTTTCAATCACCTCGAACGACCTGAAGGGCAAATCGAAAAAGAAGGAGATCGCGGTGGGACGCCAAATCGCCATGTACCTGTCGAAGGACATGACCAACTCCTCGCTCAAGACCATCGGTCTGCACTTCGGCGGACGCGATCACTCGACGGTCATCCACGCCCTGAACACCATCGAAAAAAAGATCGAATCATCCAACGACGAGCGAAAAAAGATCGAGGAACTCAAAAAGAGGATCGAAATCATGTCGATGTAACTTGCGGCCTGTGTATAACCTGTTCAAAACCTGTTGGCGCAATCTTGATACCAGGGAGGTTATCAACACTGCGGCGAAATCGGCAAAATTCTCCAACAAACCGTCAACACAAGCCTTGAGGAGAAGCGCACAGATTGTCCACAGCCGAGACGCCTTGAGCAGCGGCTGTAATCCTATATAAAATAATAGCTTGCAGGCACTCTTCTCCAATCGGTCAAGAATTCCACAGAGTCAACAACAACAACAATTTTTTTATTTAAAAGAATAAATATTGTAAGAGATGAAATTCAATACGACCATCAAGCGACTGCAAGAGGCCGCAAACAAGGTCATTCTTGCCGTTCCGGCCAAATCTCTCGATGCCCGTTTCGACAATATCACCATGACTCTCGAGAACGGGATGCTCACCATGTTTGCAACAGATGGTGAACTATCGATTACGGCGAAATGCGACGTTGCAACAACAGACAAGGGTAACATTGCCGTAAGGGCCAGAACATTGCAGGATTTTCTGCGAAGTATGTATGACACCGATGTCACCTTCGACATTGAGCGGCAGTCGATCGGTGAACTTGGCACCATGCACATTGCAACCGACAAAGGCCGGTACCGTGTTCCGTGCACTTTTGCCTCGAAACCGGAGAGCCAGGAGAGGAATTTCGATCTCTCCATTGAGCTTCAGCCAAACGATCTGCAGGACATGATCCACAAAACACTTTTTGCGTGCAGCGTCGATGGGATGCGTCCGGCGATGATGGGCGTGCTGTTCGAGTTCGATGGTGAACACATCAACGCGGTCTCTACCGACGGCCATCGGCTTGTTCGATGCAGAAAAAAAGCCGTGGTACCTGTGGTGGAAAAACAGAAAATTGTTGTACCGGCAAGGGTACTCTCCATCATTCAGAGGATGCTTTCGAGCGAAGAGGTCAAAATGACTATCGACTCTGAGCGCCGAAACGTCAGGTTCAAAACAGACAACACCGAACTTGAGTCGGCGCTGATCGTGGAGCCATATCCCAATTACGAAGCGGTCATACCGGTTGAGAACGACAAGAAGCTGGTCACCGACAGAGGTCAACTGCACGATTCGGTCAAAAGGGTCGGCCGATTTTCAAGTATCGGTGACCTGAAGATCACCGCGATCGAGTCGCAGATCAAGGTGATGGCCGAGAATGCAAGCGAGGGAGAGTCCGCGCAGGAGGAGATGGACTGTACTTTTGCGGGAGAGGAGATCACCATCGGTTTCAACACGAAATTTGTCGAGGCGGCGCTGTCACATATCGATAGCGATGAGGTGCTGATCGAGATGAATACGCCAAAGACCGCGGTTCTTTTCAAACCGAATAATGCCGAGAAGCAGGATGAACTCATGATACTCGTCATGCCGGTCAGAATCAATAACTGAGCGGAAGTGACTTGCGACTCAAGAGTATCAGCATTGAGAATTTCAGGAACCACAAGCAACTGGAATTTGAGCCGGGACAACGCATCACCAACATTCATGGTTGTAACGGCTCTGGCAAGACCACAATTTTGGAGGCAATCAATTACTGTGCGCTGACCAGAGGATTCAGTGGCAACAGCGACCGGGAATACCTGAAATTCGGTGAGGAGATGTTCACGATACGCTCATTATTTGAAAGTGATAATGGCGTAGAAATTAAGGTCATGGTGGCGTATTCGCCACAAAAAGAGAAGCGGATACTGGTCAACGATCAGGAGATACAGACCTTCTCGAAGCACATCGGACTCATTCCATGCGTGACCTTCACCCCGAAAGAGCTTTTCATCATCACCGGTGCTCCATCTGAACGACGTCGCTTCATGGACACGGCCATTTGCCAGTACGACAGAAAGTACCTGTCAGACTTGATGCACTACCGAAGAGCTCTTCAGCAACGCAACGCCTTACTTGCATCGTTTGAAAATCAGGTTACAGATGAGACATCGTTTGAGGTGCTGACAGATCAGCTTGTCACACATGCCGTTGAGATTGTTATGGCAAGAGAACGATTTATCGGAAGCTTCAGCGTGTTGCTGGAAAAGGTGTACCGATGGCATCCGGAAGGAGCAGATATTGCGATCACCTATCAATCATCCATACATCCTGCAGAAGATCACCTGTCAAGAGAAAAGATGCAGGCGATTTTCAGAGAGCAGTATCGCGCCATAAAAAAGCAGGAGCTGTTGAGAAGGCAAACGCTTATGGGTCCGCACAGGGAAGATTTGCAATTTTACATCAATGGCAAGGAGATAAGAAAATACGCTTCACAAGGTCAGCAGAGAGCATTTCTTGTAGCCTTGAAAATGACCATGCACACCTATCTCTTTGAACATGCAGAAGAGATGCCGGTAACACTGCTCGATGATCTGTTCAGCGAACTGGATGCAAAGGTATCCGGCATCATGCTTGAAACACTTGCATCAAAAGGACAAGTCATCATCACATCGACAGAAAAAAGAGAGGGAAATGATATTACTCTGTTTAGTATCGATTCATAAAAAAGACAGATAAAGTAAGATGAAGAAAAAGAAAACGCCTCGCCCTCTCGGATTGCTCATGTCTGATGTATGCAGAAAAATTGGCATGACTGAGGCGTATGAAGAGTACAAAACGCTTCAGATATGGAATGAGGTTGTCGGAGAGGCAATAGCGAAAATGACGACTGTAGAAAAGATGAAAGAGGGAGATTTATACGTCAAAGTCATGAATCCATCGTGGAGGATGGAGCTGAATTTCCGGAAACGCGATATCGTATCAAAACTGAACAAGGCGATCGGTTATGAAATGATAAGAACGATCATCTTCAGATAATCCGGAACGCCGCAAAAAAATGCGTTCCGGATTGCTGAGTATCTTATAAAGTATTATAAAATAAAGATATAACTAAATATTGCAGGTAAGGTTATACATCTCGATCATCTTCTCTGCAAATGTTTTTCCAAACTCTCTGCACAGTTCGAACTCAGGTTCATGAGGCTGAAATTTAATCATCAGGTTCTTTTCGAAAACCTTGAGCTTGAGATTGGCAAGATTGCTTTCAATGATTTTTACCCCTTCGCCGCTCCAACCATATGAACCAAAGGCAGCCGTCAGTTTGCCTCGATCACGCAAAGGATTGAGTACGGCAAAGATATTATAAATCTGGTGGACGATATTCTGGTTGATGGTTGGTGAACCAATGATGATTCCCATCGAATGAGATATTTTTTCTTCCAGTTTCTCTGTGGACATATTTTCAATATCACAAACATCAACGTTAAAGTCGCATGATGATCTGAGACCTTCGGCAATTTTATCGGCGAGTAAAGAGGTATTTTCGTATGCAGAAACGAAGGCGATCAGTATACTCTTTTCGTTAGGCATGGCTATAGCCGCCTTAGAAAAACGCTGCGAAAGATCGACATACTTTTTCCAGTTCGATCTGAGAATAGGTCCATGACCAGGGCAAATCGCATGAATATCGAGAGGACGGATTTTTTCGATTGCCTGCAGCATGTATTTGCTGAATGGTCTAAGAATTGCGTCAAAATAGTATTTGAAAGCGTCGTCGAAATCACCACAGAGGTCATCATACATCGCTTCATTGCTGTAATGACATCCGAATGAATCGCACGTGAAAAGTACGCGATCTTCTTCGAGCCAGGAGTAGATCGTGTCGGGCCAGTGCAGATTTGGTGCGCCGATAAATTGTATTGTCTTGTTTCCAAGGTCGAGTTTATCACCGTTCTTGACGACAAGATGCTTGAAGTCGTGACCGGTCTGGTCGCGCAGAAACTTGATGGCGTTGCCACTGCCGACGACGGTAGCGTTTGGAGCGACGGAGAGAAGGTTGTGCACGTTACCGGAGTGGTCGGGTTCGGTGTGATCGACGATGATGTATTCGATCTCTTCGGGATTGACCACCTGTTTTAGTTTTTCGAGATAGGTTGGCCAGAACTTCAACTTCGTGGTTTCAACGACCGTTTTTTTGTCGGCATTGATGAAATACGAGTTATACGTGGTGCCGTATTTGGTTTCCATGACAATATCGAAGGTGATAAGACCCGGATCGAGCACGCCAATCCAGGATACATCGTCGGTAATCGGAAGTATTTTGTTGTCTATCATAAAAAATAAAGGTTAAGGTTGTGTAATTGTTGATTATATAATTATCAGGTTGGATAAAAAGTTTAAAAAATATGGAAAATCAGAAAGGAGTGTCATCTCGATAAATTTCTTCTGTCTCAAGATGACGAATTTCACGAACAATCTCTATACCGTCAGGCGAAAAGCCGAATAGCGTGTCAGTTGAAAAGATGGTGCTGAAATCCTGAGGTTTGAAAAATGGCAGAAATTTTTGTGTGAACTCATCGAGTCGTTTCAGATAAAAACTTGAGTTTTCATCAGGTTGTTCCTTTTTCCACTCTTCGGCAAGACGACCTTTATCAACGAAGGTCGCGGGATTACCGGAACCGGCAATGTAATAGGTCATACGGTCGCCTTTTGAAATCTTCATACCCTGGCGGAGAGCGATTTCATAAGTGATCGATTTGGAACGCTTTCCCGAACGGACATCGGTAACATACTGATCAAGTGGCGTTTTCATGGCTTCGGTTCTCGAAAACTCGGTAATATCAAGCCGATGATTTAAAAGGTCGTCGCGATAACGGACATAAAGATCATGGAGGCCCTGTATGTCATTACGAAGAAGGAGAATGAATCCCGCCCTGATGAAATCTCGACCGAATTTTTCACCACTGCGGCTCACGAAAGAGGAGCCTTTCAGCTTCAGCTTGTCGTGATAATCGAGCAGCACGTAATTTTTCTTCATGTAAGAGATCATCTTCCTGAAGCGGCCGTCGAATGCAATTTTTATGCCAGAGGGCATGGTCGATGAAACCTCCGCGACAAGACGGCGTTCGTCATCCTCTGAAACCACATTCGGGGGAGGAACAAGGAAAATACCATCGGTATCGACCTCGATGACCTGAGAACCACGAGATTCGAACTCCCTGATCATCGACCGGGCGATCTCTTGTCCTTTGCTGGTGACGCGGTCAGCCTCTTCGAAATCGTTGAAGATGCCGCTGCTAAAGCCAAGATAGCCGTACATGGCATTGATGATGATCTTGAATGAGGACTGCATGGCGTCGAAGTTGTAGGCAAGCGAGCGATTTCCTGCGGCACTTTCCTCTTGCGCACGTTTCTTGGCGGAAAAACGCAAATCCCTGAGATCCTTGAGAATGGTTGGAAAAGCCTTGAGAGTGTCAGTCTTTGGACAGACGTCGAAGGTGAGCATGATGGAGGGATAGAGCGATTCGACGTCCGCATAAACGACAGGGCCAAGAATGCCCTTGATGAAAACCTCGGTGAAACCACCGGTATGCTGCTGACCAATTGATGGTCTCGGAATGGAGACTTTCTTGCGGAGATATTCTCGAATCATGATCGCTTCGATTTTCGCGGCAGGACCGAGTCTGGATGTATTGGCATAGGTGTAGGGAACCATGCTGGTCATGCTGAAATTGGTGCCAGAAAGCAGGGCTGCGATTTCACGGGTTTCACGCACATCGTCAAGCGCATAAGCGAGTAGCATCTCTGGATTGTTGTCCCAGGTAGAGGCAATGTCATTGTAACTGATGTAGGTTCTGTTCGGAGAGGCGAAGCCGAAAAACTTTGCTACCGCTTTCAGGCCATAGCTGGGGAGTGTGCGTTTGGAAGTATCGTAATTCTGAACAAGGAAGTAGGTGTCGATGACATGTCTGCCGGGAATGTCGAAAAACTGGAAATCCGCTGAGCGTTCCGCGAAACGGATAGAAGATGGATAAGAGCGTGGCAACTGACCATCTCGTCCAATGGCGAAACGTACGCCGTTAAGTTCGCAACGCCGTTGAAGATACGGCAAGTCGAATCCGAAAATATTGTGTCCCTCGATCACATCAGGGTCTTTCTGACGAATGATGGCAACCAGCTCTTCGAGCAGCGCTTTTTCGCTTCTACCTTTCGAGTGAATGACATGCTCCCAGGAGCGGTTGTCGCTAAGCGAGACGATGATGACTGGGTCCTCGCCAATCCCTTTTCTGTTGCCGTCATTTCTTTCGGGCCTGAAATAGGTTTCGATGTCGAGTTGAAGGCGATAAATATCGTCGAACAGCATCCCTTTGAAAAGAGTTTTACCGGTCTGTATGAGATACTGGGTGATCGCGTCGCCCCTGCTGTAAGTTAGATGGCTGTTCAAGCCAGCTCCACTCGGCGTTTCACCAACTGCATCTGAAGAGCCGCTGTTGATAAAATCGAGCGCGGCGCGATGATTTTTCCAGCTTCTGAAGATGGCGAGATGGTTGTAATAGTTCGTCCCTTCGAGAGGAATAAGCCAGAATTTTTCCTTGTCAAAGGGCGTGAATCCGTCGAGCAGCTCGTTGTCTGAAAGAAAAAAGAATGGATAAAATGGCTCGTCACGCCGACTTACCCCCTCGGAAGATCTGATGAACAAGCGAATCTGCGTGTCATTGAGCTGATAGGCGCCGACAATTCTCTCCTCGGGGTCTTTACCGAAAAGCAAGTCATGACCGAGGGATAAATCGACAAGGTTATTCATGTGAGCAGAAAGCAATATTGAAAAAATGTTTCACGTGAAACAGCGTCAGCGACCAAGTCTGATCATGAGGATCGAGATGTCGGAAGGTGAGACTCCGAGAATTCTCGATGCCTGCCCGATGGTCGCTGGGCGGTGTTTCATCAGCTTTTCCCTCCCTTCGTTTGAAAGGGAGTTCAGTGAATCGTAATTGAAATTGTATGGAATATGCAAGGTATCAAGACGGGCTATTCTGTCGGCGACGAGCTGTTCTCTTTTGATATAACCCTCATACTTGATTTCGATCTGAACCTGTTCGGCAACTCGTGGGTTAATGCATAACTCTCCGGCCACGGATCGAAAAGTTGCAGAATATTGCAGAATGTCTTGAAGCTCGATACCTGGGCGCTTGATCAAGCTCAATGTGCTTGCAGGTGTTTTGAGTTCAGATAGATCTTTGTTGACCAGCATCACATTGAATTCATCTGGCGTTACTCTGGTTGTGCTAAGAAGATCGATACAGCGTTGAACATCAACGATAATCGTTTCAGTTTGTTTGAGTGCGTCTGTTGAGACTAAACCACAATCATAGCCTGTTTTGCGCAGACGGAGATCAGCGTTGTCGTGCCGAAGGATTAGTCGATGTTCAGCTGAGGAAGTGAACATGCGATATGGCTCTTTCGTTTCCTTGGTGATAAGGTCATCGACCAAGACGCCGATATAAGCCTGGTCACGTCCGAGCACGACGGACTCTTTGCCGAGAATCTTGCGAACGGCGTTGATGCCCGCCATGAGGCCTTGCGCGGCGGCCTCTTCATAGCCGGAGGTACCGTTGATCTGACCGGCAAAATAGAGGTTTTCGACAGGTCGCGTCTCCATCGTCGATCTGATTTGCCAGGGATGGAAAAAATCATATTCGATGGCGTATCCTGGTCGGATCATCTTTACCTCTTCAAGGCCGGGAATGGAACAAAGTCCGGCAATCTGAATATCTTCAGGCAACGATGTTGAATAGCCGTTGACATACATCTCGATGGTATCGACCCCCTCAGGTTCGAGGAAGATATGCTGACTGGTCTTTTCCGGGAAGCGGTCGATTTTGTCTTCTATCGATGGGCAATAGCGAGGGCCGATTCCCTGTACCTTGCCAGTAAAGAGCGGTGAGCGGTCGAAGCCTGAGCGAAGAATCTCGTGCGTCTTTTCCGTGGTTTTGGTCAGATAGCAACTGACGAGATTTCTGTCTGAAACGCTCTCCGATGAGAATGAGAATGGCACAGGATTGGTATCTCCAGGTTGCTCAGTGACCATACTGTAATCGACGCTACGGGAGTCGATGCGAGGAGGCGTACCGGTTTTGAGCCTGCCGTACGAAAAGCCGAGCGACGCGAGCGATTCGGTCAATCCCTCGACTGGTGGTTCCGCCGTGCTGCGGCCACCGGGGAAATGATCCATGCCGATATGAATGAGCCCGTTCAGAAACGTGCCGCAGGCAAGAATGGCTGCTTTTGCTTTGATCGCACGTCCCGAGCGAACGGTAACAGAGGCGAACCTGCCTGAGACTGCTGAAATGCCGATAACCGTATCCTGCAGAATATCGATGTTCTTCTCTCGTTCGATCACTCTCCTCATGTAAAGACTATACAGCGTCTTGTCCGCCTGTGCCCGTGGAGAGTGCATGGCTGCGCCTTTGCTGCGATTGAGCATGCGGAACTGGATGCCCGTGGCATCGATGGCTTTGCCCATTTCTCCGCCAAGGGCGTCGATTTCCCGGGTCATTTGGCCTTTCGCCACGCCGCCAATCGCCGGATTGCAGGACATGCGAGCGACGGCTGACAAATCTGAGGTGATGAGAAGGCAGTGAAGACCGTTTCGGGCAACTGCCAGCGCCGCCTCACAGCCCGCATGGCCAGCGCCGACAACTATAACATCATACATGAAAAGAGAGTTGTTTCACGTGAAACATCGAACAATGGAAGATGCAAAAACTTTGTACATCAGTGTGCTTCGACTGGTGTGTGTTTGCGTTATTTGCAGACTACGCAAAGTGTTATGGATATTTTATCACAATAGCCTTATCTTTTTCGCTGCCGAGGTCACGCAATTTGATTGCTGGAATCTGTATTATCTTTGGTTTTATTACGCTGTTGTGCGCTCATGTGAGTCAACATCAGCATCAATCATCACGCAGTCACAAATGTATCAAGAGAGTTCAAATATCGCGATTGGACGGTTTGTGTCTTGTGCGTTGTTAAAGAAGGATCATTATAGTAAAAATGGATAAAGTGGTCAATGTTGACTGAAAAGGAGATTGTAAACGCTTACAGATTAAGGGGATACGAGGTGGTCGAAAGCTGGGCAAGGTGCTTGTTGCTGAAGCGATGCTTTGGTATGATAAAATCCTGATGAAAACCGGCACAATTGCATTGAGCGCAGACGACGAAAAAAAACAGGTTGAGGCGGTCTTTTGTGGTTTCAGCCGCCTCTTTGTGCTTTACTGGGTTAATCAATGGAAATCAAACGCCGCCATTTGCTTCGAGTTCGCGCTTGAGCGCTTCACGCTCAATTTCGAGCCGACGCAGTTCGCGGTTTATTCGGTCAAGCTCTTCGGGTTCGCTGTCGATTTCGAGTCTCAGACGCGAGGAGGCTTCGTCAATGAGGTCGATAGCTTTATCCGGAAGGAAGCGGTCGGCGATGTAGCGGTTGGACAGTTCGGCGGCGGCCACCAGCGCTGCGTCCTTGATGCGCACGCCGTGGTGGATTTCGTATTTCTCCTTCAGGCCGCGCAGGATCGACACCGTATCTTCGACGCTTGGCTGATCGACCACGACGGTCTGGAAGCGCCGTTCGAGCGCCGCATCCTTTTCGATATGTTTGCGGTATTCGTCAAGCGTCGTTGCTCCGATGCAGCGCAGTTCGCCTCGGGCCAAGGCTGGTTTGAGGATGTTGGCCGCGTCCATCGACCCTTCGGCGGAGCCTGCCCCGACCAACAGATGCAGCTCGTCGATGAAGAGGATCACCTCGCCGTCAGAGGCCTGCACCTCCTTGACCAGCGCCTTGAGCCTCTCCTCGAACTCGCCGCGGAACTTTGTGCCCGCCACCAGTGAGGCGATGTCGAGCGCGGTCACTTGCTTCGACTTGAGATTTTCTGGCACGTCGCCGCCCACGATGCGCTGGGCGATCCCTTCGACGATGGCTGTTTTGCCGACGCCCGGCTCGCCGATGAGCACCGGGTTGTTCTTGGTGCGGCGGCTCAGAATCTGAAGCACGCGGCGGATTTCATCGTCCCGCCCGATCACCGGATCGAGCTTGCCTTTGCGTACCAGGTCGTTCAGGTTGCGGGAATATTTTTTGAGCGACTGGTAGCTCTCTTCGGCGTTCTGGCTGGTGACGCGCTGCGAGCCTCTGAACGAGGCCAGCACCTTGAGAATGGCGTTGCGGTCGACGCCTGCATCTTTCAGCAGTTTCGAGGCCTTGACGCCCGCCTCGCTCATGGCGATGAAGAGGTGCTCGGAGCTGATGTACTCGTCCTTGAGCTGCTCGGCCTCCTTCAGCGCTGCATCAAACACTTTGCCGAGATCATTGGATATGTACTGGCCGGTTGCCGAAGCGCCGGTCACTTTGGGAATGCGGTCAATCTCCCGGTCAATGACGCTGAGCAGCGTCTCTACGGGTGCTTCGAGTTTTCGCGCAATCTGACAGGCGATATTGTCTTTGTCGCCAAGCATCACGCTCAAGAGGTGATCCGGCTCGATCTGCTGGTTCTGTTTGCTGCCCGCCAGCATCGACGCAGCCTGCAGCGCCTCTTGGGCTTTGACGGTGAATTTGTTCGGATCGAAATGCATGGTTGATCTTTTCTTGCTGTTTCTGGTTCGTACTTCATGTCGGCGGCAAGCTCAAGCGCTTATTCCTCCGTTCGTTATCATCTTTATAACCATAAAAAAAGCAAAAAAGTCACTCCATCGAATCTGGAATGTATCGAAAACCACTCCGCGATTGCTCAATGTGAGTCGCTCTTTCGATCAGCTGCGATCCAGAGCTTTTGGCAAGTTCTGCATGAACGAGCGCGAGAGAACCTTGACGATCTCACCGCCGGTAACCAGAAGCTCAGCGCCCTTTTCGCGGATATGGATCTGCGTGGCCACCTGCTCCTTGAAGAATTCGACGCTTGCCGGGTCGTAATTTTTGCCGCTTACGTACTCGTCGATGAGCACTTCGGCCTGGTTGTAGGGCAGATTGAATACCTTCACGCCAAGTTTTGCGCGTTCGATGGGGTCGAGAATTCTCATTCCCGATGCATACTGCTCCATATCGTTGTTTGTTTTCTGGTGATATGAATCGAGCGCGACGACACGTGCCGCCACAGCTTTTTCCTGAACGAATTTAACAATCTTTCAGACAAGATGCCAGCATCCGTCTTTTCGGAACCTTCAGGCTTTTCGAGTGGAGGGACGTTTGACATCGGTCATCATCGATCCCGAAACGAAGAGCAGAAGGGCGACAAAGATGATCTCGCCGTGCAATGGCACTCGCTGCCCCGGCGACATGATCCATCGGGCGGAGGCCGCTTCGGCGGTAATGTCGGCGGCGACGGCATCGTGCACCGGCGCTTCGGGTCGGCTGTAGTAGAACTTGCCATTCGCCATTTTGATGAGACCGGAAAGCAGTTCCGGTCTGAACGAAGTCAGCACGATTCTGCCCTGAGCGTCGCGCTTCGGCCCGCCCGGCAAGGGAATCTGTACGGGCTGAAGGCCGCCCACGCCGATCACGTGGAGATAGACGCCGCGCTTTTTGAGCGTCGCGGCAATGTCGCCAAGATCGTCGCCATGATCCTCCCCGTCGCTGCAAAGCACCAGCACCGTTTCGTTGCCCGAGGACCGGTCGCCGGAATCGGCAAGCTTCAGCGCCGTTTCGAAGGCGCGGCGGTAATCGGTGCCCTGCGTCGAGATCAGGTCGGGCGTCGCCATATCGAGCAGGATTTCGAAATCCTCCTCGTCACTGGTCAGCGGACACTGCACGACGGGCGTTCCCGCAAAAAGGAGCAGCGCTTTGCGTCCATCGCCGGTGTTTCGGCTGATCTGAAGCAGCTCCGATTTGGCGCGACCAAGCCGGTCGGGCGCGGTATCTCTGGCCAGCATGGAGTTTGAAATATCGAGCATGAATACCACGTCGATTCCCTTCTGACGCACCGGTTTCTGACCGCTGCACAACTGCGGGCCTGCCATGGACACGATCATCAGCGCTACCGAGAGGAGCAGCATGAGGCGTCGCAGCACGAGCTTTCTGAAGCTCACGGGAGGCAGGATTCCCGCGCCGTTTCCTGTAGCGTCGATCTTTTTCCAAAGCGTGAGCTTCCGGCGAACGCCGTAGAACGTTAGCGCCGAGAGCGGAAGGAGCACCCACAAAAGGATGAGATAGCCGGGCTTTGCAAAGCACATGGTTATGGAATCCTGATGAAACGGGTTGCCGAAAGCGCCTGTTCGGTAATCAGCAGGAGCACCGCCGCCATGAGCAGCCCCGGATACAGCTCCATGGTGCGGGCAGGCATTCTGCCTTTCAGGCGTGTTTTTTCGAGGCGGTCGATGTCGCGGAAGCTTTTCATTAGGCCGAACATATCACCGGCGGTGAACATGCGTCCTCCGCTGATGCGGGCCACGGTTTCGAGTTCGCTGCGTCCCTTGAGGTTCAAATCAGCTTTTTTGCCGCTATCGAACAGGCCTGACTCTCTGCTCGCCAGAACCGTATAGACTCTGATGCCATAGTTCGCCGCCAGCCGGGCCGCCGTCTCGGGGGTGACTTCGCCTGCGTTGTTTTCGCCATCGGTGATCAGCACCAGTGCTTTTTCCTTGGACGGCGAGGCTTTGAGCCGGTTGGTCGCCGTCAGAATCGCCGTGCCGATGGCTGTGCCCGGTTCGTCGAGAAAGCCGGGCGAGAGCGTTTCGGAAAGCCGTTCGAGCACCTCGTGATCGAGCGTCAGCGGGCAGCGCGTAAAGCTTCCTCCGCTGAAAACCACCAACCCGATGCGGTCGGCCGGGCGGTTGTCGATGAAGCGCATCGCCGCGTCTCGCGCGCCCGTGAAGCGGCTTTTGCCGCCGAAATCGGGCGTATTCATCGACGCAGAAACATCGAGGGCGATCATGATGTCGATGCCGACCGTGTCGCGCGTGGATGGCGGGAACGGCGCTCTGGGGCCGGAGAGCGCCAGCACGATGAGTACCAGCACCAGCCAGTGCAGCCACTCGGGAAATTTCGAGAAGAGAGAAAGCGCGGCAAACCCGGCGCTTCGCAGGGCCAGCACGGATGGAAACAGCACCCCCGGCCGGTTCTTGCGCCAGAGCAGCCGGTACGCCACCGATCCGCCAACCGCCAGCGGCAGCAATAACAGCCACCAGGGATTGTCGAACCGGATGCCGGTGAGTATGGAGAGCAAAGAATTCATTCAGGCCGCTTTTTATCTGAAGATGCAAAAACTCGATGGAACGTCCCAACGTGTCGGCCCCGCCTCCCTTTCAAGATACAATAGCCTCTTTAACGGGATCGTCGAGCAGCTCGATGCCAGGCGGCGGCATCCATCGGAGATGCCGATCCAGCGGCAGGCGTTCGGCGACGCCCAGAGCAGCTTCAGCTCCGTTTCGCTCCACGCCACGCCGCAGTTTCATTGTCAGGCAGATTGGCCATCGTGATGAGGCAGTTGCCGGATTCGGCATTCCAGAGTTTGAGGGTGTTGTTGTCAGAGCCGGAAATGATACGCATGCAGGAAGCTTCGGAGGCCGCCTTTCCCCGCATTTTGCTGCAAGGCCCGGTGCTCGACTACTTCTGCCGTAACGCAGCATTTCCGGCAGGGATCGGCATTCAAGTCGAGCAGCTCGCGCCGCTCGCCGAAGCGCGAAAATCGCCGGAACAGGCCTGCATCCGCTGGACAACGCGCGACGAATCGGGCGCGGCTTTTGCCCTGCAAACCGAAGCCCCAGCCGGTACGTACGTTGAGCGCTTGTGGGAAGCCAGCGTCTCCGAACTGTTCATCACAGACGGCAGCGGTAAATGCAAAAACCTCGAATTCGAGATAACGCCACAAGGCCACTGGCTCGCCCTCCGCCTCGACGCCCCACGCCAGTGAGCCGCCGGTCACGAAGCCCCATCGCCGGAGGCCTGGAGAGGGCAGGCAAAGCCTTTCACCAGTGAAACAGGCTTCGGCATGGAGCTTTCATTCGCTTGCTGGAGCGTTTCATCCACGAAGGGGCACTGACGTTGCAGTGCTGCGCCAGCCTCGGCGAACAACGCTACGGTTTATTTCCGTGGTGGCACGCCAACGGAACACCGGATTTCCACCGCCCTGCGAGATATTGCGTGGTGAAGGTGTGGTGAAAAGGCGTACATCGGCTGAATTACATGGTTGGACAAGCCTGTCCACCAAACGAAGAGTCTGTAAGAACAACTGTGTAAACGGTCAGAGTTTCCTATCATGAAGAAAGGAGTAAAACGATGACCAAAAAGAAAGAGAAAATTCAAGACATCCAGGGCGAGCTGGTCAAGCAACTGCTGCAAC
>JAAXXD010000131.1 GCA_013334655.1 Chlorobaculum sp.
CGATGATCGTCGGCCCGGGCGGCGCTCTGGTCAACATCACGAGCGTTACCGCAGGCAGGCTTCCCGGCTTCTACCTGATCCAGGTCGTGCCGATCAACACCCAAACCTGGAAAGCCGGTACGTACATTTTCTGCATCGCCACCGTGCGCGGCACTGACCAGGGCCAGACGCTCTGCCAGGTGCTGATGGATTGATCCGGCGTCGCGCCAGATTTCACGATTTGACGAAGAGAAGCTGCCTCCCGCTGAGGCAGCTTTTTTTATTTCAAGCTTGTGTATCAGCGTGCTTCTCAGTGATCCGTAGCGGCTGAATATGCAGATAAAAACGTATCTTGTAGAGGTAGATTTATTCCGTCAGTGTCCCCGTTTTATCCATTGACTGTTTTCTCTGCAAGGAGCAAGTATGAAAGTCTTCATCAGTTCGACGTATGATGATTTGATCGACTATCGAACCGCAGCGATTCGCGCCGTGGAGGGGACGAATTATCAGGCGGGGAAAATGGAGGTCTTCGGTGCTCGTTCTGAAGAACCGGTGAAAGCTTGTTTGAAGGAGGTCGAGGAGTGTGAGATTTTCTTCGGGATTTATGCTCTTCGCTACGGTTTTGTTCCTGACGGTTCGGACATTTCCATCACCGAGATGGAATATCTTCACGCGAAAGAAAAGGGTAAGACGATCTATTGCTTCATTCTGGATGAGGAAAATCAGCCGTGGCTGAAAAAATGGATTGAAGAGGGCGAGGGGAAGGCAAAACTCGAACAATTCAAAAAGCTTGTCCAAAAAAAGCATACGCGTGACACTTTCACGACCCCGGATGATTTGAGAGCGAAAGTCGCCAACGCTCTTAGCCATTTTGTAGCGAACCCTGATAACGATGCTTCGGGTGTCGGCCCGCATTGCCCACTGCCAAAGCCTACAGGCAACTCGTTGCCGCGTGAAGGGTTCTTCGTCGGACGTGAGGCGGAGCGCAAAATTATCGCGGCGGCGCTTTCGCCGGAGTCGCGGACTTGGGGGGCGTTGATCGATGGGCCGGGCGGGATTGGCAAGACGGCGCTGGCGATCAAGGCCGCGCACGAAGCGCCGGAGGGTTTGTTCGAGCGCAAGATTTTCATTTCGGCAAAGGTGCGCGAACTGACATCGGATGGCGAAAAACCGCTCACCGACTTCACTCGTCCGACTTATCTTGCTATGCTGGATGAACTTGGCAAGGAGCTGGGCGAAGAGAATCTGGAGCGGCTCGCGCCCGACGAACGCCCGAATGTTCTGCGGCTTGCGCTGGCGGGCAAAAAGGCGTTGATTGTGTTCGACAATCTGGAAACCCTGCCCGAAGAGGAGCGCACGCGCCTGTTCCAGTTCCTCTCGCGCCTGCCCGACGGCAACAAAGCCATCGTCACTTCGCGCCGCCGAACAGATGTGGATGCCCGCATTGTGCGACTTGACCGCCTTTCGCGCGACGAAGCGATGGAGCTGATCGCCGAGCTTGCGAAAAAATATCCGAAGCTTGCCCGTGCCTCGGAAAAAGAGCGTGAAGATTTGTACGGCATGACGCAAGGCAATCCGCTGCTTATCCGCTGGATTACGGGGCAGTTAGGGCGAGAAGGTTCGCAGTGCCGCACCATCGCCGACGCCTGCGCATTTATCGAAAGAGCGCCAAAAGGCAATGATCCTCTTGAATATATTTTTGGTGACCTGCTGGAGACCTTTACCGAAAACGAAACGCTCGTTCTTGCTGCGCTTACGTATTTCACCAGTCCTGCCAAACTGAAATGGCTGGCGCAAATGACTGATTTGCCCGAACGTGCCGCTGAGACTGCGCTGGAGGACTTGACTGATCGTGCTATCCTGATCTCCGATCTTGAGGGTCGTACATTTTATTTGCCACCACTTGCCGCACATTTTATCAAAACCCGCCGTTCAGAAGCTGTCAGCCAAACTGGCGATGCGCTGGTGAATCGTGTGTATGCTCTTGCGATGCAGTACGGTGGAGATACTAACCGCGAAGGGTTCCAAATGTTGGATGCTGAGTGGGCATATATCTTTGCTGCCTTGCCTCGATTGTTGACAGGTGACAATGATCGTCTGCAAACAGTGAGCAACCGGCTTTTTCGTTTTCTTGATTTTACGGGAAAGTGGGATGAAGCGATATGGTTTTTTGAACAAGCGGAAGAATGCGCCCTTGCCGCCAACGACAAAGGGAACGCAGGCTGGCGAGCATATCAGGCAGGTTGGATGTACAACCTTTGCAACCAATCTGCTGATGTCTTGGCTTGTGCCGCCCGGTCTGCGGAACACTTGAAGGAGAATACACCTCGCAATAAAGCAATTGCCATTCGACTACAGGGACTTGGCTGTCATTTAAACAAAGATTACCCTGCTGCCATTAGTGCATTCCAAGAAGTATTGGAAATTCGTCGTTCCATCTCTCCCGACAGTCTTGATGTTTCCATTGCGTTGAACGATCTTGCTATCGTAGAAAAAGCCAACAAAGATTACGTTGACGCTGAAAGAGACTATCGCGAAGCCTTGCGCATTCCCAAGGTAATCGACTTTCAGGAAGGTATTGCTACTATTACTCGCAACTTGGCAGATATTGCTCTCGATCTTAAGCAATGGGAGAAAGCAGAATCCCTAGCCCGCGAAGCTCTCCCGTTAGCCGAAAAGGTCGGGCGACAGGAGTTGATTGCCAGTGTTTGCCATCGAATTGCCAAAGCCTTGCTTAAGCAAAACAAAAATCTTGAAGAAGCTATAACTTTTGCCCGACGTGCCGTTGACATTTTTACCCGTCTGCGTTCGCCAGATGATTTAGCTGAAGCCCAAGACACCCTTGCAGAAATCGAAAAAGCAATGAGCGGCGACGAGTGAGCGTTTTTCGATCATCCATCAAAATCGCTTTACCGTAATCCCATGCAGAGAAAAGAAAAAGCTCTCCAGTTGTTCAGCAACCGTTGCAATTGCAGTCAGGCGGTGTTTGCGGCTTATCGGGTGGCGGAGGTGCTGGATGAAGCGAGCGCGTTGAGGCTTGCAACGGTGTTCGGGGGAGGCGTTGGCCGCACTGGAGGTGGGTTGTGCGGCGCGGTGAGTGGTTTTCGTCGTGAATTTAGAGTTGCTCATGGACCTTTATTTTATCAATAGAATATGAATATTTCATCGAATCCATAACTTGAACAGAAAACTCAAAAAGCTAAAGGAATGCCTTATTCATTGCAAAAAAACGGAGCGTAAAATGAAACATGATAAACAAAAAAATTTGATTCCCATTTTATTCCCAGAGAAATTGCAATGGGATAGGGATAATGTTTTTATATCACTTGGAAAGCTATATGATTTCGTGACCATCGAATGCAATAATGCCATTTTCTGGTATTACGACAAGA
>JAAXXD010000066.1 GCA_013334655.1 Chlorobaculum sp.
GCGTTCATGATATCTCCTTTTCCATGATGATGGTTATTGATACTCCTTCAGCAATCGCGATGACAGCCCAGAACAGCAGTTCGAGGGCGATGAGCGGCAACGGCTCGCCAAACTGGTTGAACGGGGTGAAAAACTCCCAGAAGAGATAGGTCATAAAGAAGATCAGGCCGGACATCCTCATGGCTCGCGGCGGGACTCCCTTCGGCCAGCCGACCGAGACCTGCTTGTAGATATAGGCGTGGCCGATGCCGAAGAGGAGCATCCCGAGGATGACGGGCAGTGGCGTGTTGACCACGAGTGGCAGCGGCTCGATCTCCGTCCAGACGGCGATGAGCTTGTGGCTCTGCATGGGCGAGGTCAAGAGAATGCCCTTGCCGTCCCACCCGAAGCCGATGGTGCGGAAGGTGAGCAGCATGGCGAGGTTCATGGCCGCGCCGCCGACAAGTCCAGCGAGAATGATCTTTTTCATGGTTGATTCCTCGATATTGATTATGGAGCGGTATCCGGCGCGTTTTGCGGCAGGCGGATGAACTGCCGGGCGACCGAGTCAAGCTCGAACTCGTAAAGCGCCGCGCCATCGCTCGCGTAAGGCGGAAGCTTGCCGGTGATCTCCAGCGAAACAAGGCCGTGCACCCGGCTCCAGATGAGCATGGCGATAGAGAGCACGGTAAGCGTTGTCTCGTCTCCCTTTGCCATCGTATCACAGAAGCCCTGCGAATTTTCCACCTGCGGCAGTGGAATGGCTTGCGGATCGATCATCCCCAGCGCATACAGCTCGCCGATGGTGCCGGTGAGCGCGCTGATCGAGCGCATCATGACCGGCATCAGCTCCTGCATGGGCGGCACGTAACCCGGCACCGGATTGCCGAAGATGAGCATGTAGCGGTGCGGATGATCGAGCGCCCATGCGCGGTAGGCGAGGCCGGTCGCCCGCAGGCGGTCGAGTTCCCTCCCTGGGCCGGGCACGGAGTTCATGGCGTCGAGCTGGCGGTCGCCGAAAGAGGCGTAAGCGTCGCTGATGAGAGCCGTTACGAGCGCGTCGCGGTCGGGGAAATAGTTGTAGATCGCCGGAGCGGTGATGCCCAGCTCCCTCGCAATGCCTCGCAGCGAGAGCGACGAAGCGCCCGCCTCGCTGATCTGCCGCCACGCAGCATCCTTGATGATTTCCGGCAGGTTCGCCTGCTGCTGTTTCTTTGTCGGTCGCGCCATGATGATTTATTAAATTTACAGTGTAAATATACAACGATTAATTAAAAGTGCAAAAAAGAAAAAAGAGGGAAAAAGAACATATGCGATTTAAATTCCGGTCTAAGTGCTTCCATTTTAAGGAGTAAGCCACAGGTTTCGGATTGCTTCGGGCGCAGAACCCGGATTTCCGGAGGCCATCATCAATCAAATCAGAAGGTTCAATGAAAAAGTATCTGTCCTGCGTTCTTGCCATGGTCATCATCCTGAGTTCAAGCGCGCGCTCTTTTGCCGCCAACTCTGATCTGATGACCAAAAGAAATGTTGCCGTCGCTGAATTTTCGATAAGGCAAAACAGCGTCGTGCACGGCAGGGAGGCCAGGGAGTTTGCGAGAACGGCGACGGAAAAGATCGTCAATGCTTTTGCTGAGCTGAAACGATTTACCCTGCTTGACAGAGCCGCCGTCCTCCAGCTCCAGCGGGAAAAGCAGATACGGATGCTTGGCAATACAACAAAGTCGGCCAAAACCAAACCCGGCGCTGTCGGGAAGGTGGATATCTATTGCTCCGGGGAGGTGCAGAATGTCTCCGTCACTCCGAAATACGACAGCAAGGGAAAATTTCTCGGGTATGATGGCGATGTCGAACTCCAGATATGGATGTATGACCTCTCCACGGGAGCGCTTGTGCTTTCGAAAGATGTTCGTGGCGGCACGGAAATGGGAGGCGGTATTCTCAGCGTGTTGAGCCTCTATCAGGACACGCCGTCCAAGGCGGTCTTAAAGGCGCTGAACAATGCCGAGCGTCGCATCAAGGCCGCCATCGAGGAGGCATTTCCCGTCGAAGGCAAGATTGTCGAGGTGATCGATGCCTCGCGTGAGCAGGAAATGTTCCTGACGACCATGGGCTCGGAACTTGGGTTCAGCAGTGGCGACAAGCTGATGGTTATCGAGGTAACGACGCTGAATGTCAATGGCGTGCGTATGCCGCGCCAGAGGGAGATCGGTCAGCTTGAAATCACAAAGATCGAACCCGATGGTACATTTTCCGAAGCGAGAGTAGCCGGAGATGGAGGGCTAATCATCATCGGGAAATATACCTCAGGAGCTAACCTTGTGCTCCGTTCTGTGAGATAGCGCGTCAGGGCTTTTATGGTTGCGGGCATGGTACGCCCGGCTGTTCTTCACACAAGCGGATTGTTGCAATGGCCCACAATACAGCAAAATGGCGGGATAAACTCTCGCTTTTTATCTCGAAAAGAGCACTCAGGCGAACTTGATTGGCTCAAATGCAAAGAGGCTGTCCCGGCGTTGCTACCGGGACAGCCTCTTTGACAGAGAGTGAAGATGCGGGATCAGAACGAGAGACGGCCAACAAGCTGCACGTCGTGCGTCCAGGTGCCTGATGCTGCCGAGTAGTCATAGTTCAGCGCCACGCCGGAGTTGTTGTCGGTGAGGACGCTCAAGCCTGCTCCAACGGTGTACGAGTGTTTTTCAAGCCCGACAACCGGAGTCGCGAACGATGAGCCGCCGCCAGCATAGGAAGCGACGACCGCCTTGTTCCTGTTGCCAGAGTCATTGAACCAGGTGGCGGAAACTTCGGGGCGGAAGGTCAGCCCTTTGCTCCTTGTTTCGAGCGCATAGCGCATGCCGAGGCCCAGACGGTTGCTCGTCAGTTTCTGGCTATCCACCTTCAGATTCAGGGCGTCAGCGCCGGTCTCGGTGTAGCCGTCAAGATTCAGGCGACTCCACTGCATACTCACCATCGGGGTCAGCGTCTGTATCGAATCGAGGTTGATGCGATAGCCTGCGGCAACCCGGCCGGTCAGTTGCGAGCCTCCAAAATCAGACTCAGCCGTTCTGTCAATCGCCGTTCTGCGCTGCCCTTTGTACTGGTCGTCAGCGTATGCAAACGTGCCTTCAAGATAGAGCCGGTCGGTGACGTCGAGCGAGCTGTAAACCGAACCCTGCCATGCTTTTGCGTTGGTTTTGTCTCCATTGCGGAAGTCATCCTGTTTGATCTCGCTGTCCGAATAGGCGAGCGACAGACCGCCAACGAGCGAGTCGGTGATCCTGGTGTCAGCCCCGATTGCCGAACCTGTCGTGGATGACCTGTAGCCGTCATACATCTCTTTTGCCGTCTGTTTGATGTATCCGGCAAAGCCCTTCAGCCAGGTGCTGTACTTGCCAGGTTTCACCTGCTTGCCGTCGCCGCGCAAGGCAGCCAGGCGTCCCTCGACCGTGTTCAGCGCAAGGGTGTTGGCGTTGAAGGTCGTTTCGCTTACCGAAGCGTTGGCTATCGGCGCAAGG
Source organism: Chlorobaculum sp. (assembly GCA_013334655.1). Lineage (GTDB taxonomy): Bacteria > Bacteroidota > Chlorobiia > Chlorobiales > Chlorobiaceae > Chlorobaculum. The sequence continues at coordinate 3,495 of JAAXXD010000066.1, forward strand.
CGTTCGACCTGGGTCGCCAGATTGGCTGCGTTGTTGCCATAACCCCACTGGTCGAGGTCGAGCTTGTTCAGCACGGTCTGCATATCCTCCGAGTAGCCGACGCCTGACGCTGCGAGCGCTCCGAGTGAAGCGGCGGCATTGTTGGAGAAGTGGCCGTTCGTGTGGGACTTCGCGATGTAGGTGCTGGCATCACGAACAGCCGTCACCACCAGGTCACCGCCCACTCGCGACAACTCGGTTTTGATAACGTAGCTGTTGTCGTTCAGCGTACCTGCGACATGCGTATCAGCGCCGCCTGCGACATCGATCAACCGGAGCGTCTGGCCATTCTTCAGGCTGCCGAGGAGGCTCAGGTTGACAGTTTCGCTGCCATTCATCTCCAGAGATGAACCAGCTTCGCCGGTGATTGAGCTGGACGAGGCTGCATCGATAATGCCGCCTCCATTCGTGGCGTCCCAGGGGGAGCTGCTGACCACGAAGTTCATGGTTGCACCATTGGTGGTCATAACTCCCGAACCGATGGAGGATTTCGTGACCGTCGCCGAGTTGGTCAGTGTGCCATTGGCGTTCTTTGTGTGGCCGAAGACTACTGAACCACCGGTGAGAGCAACCGTTCCCGCCGTATTGAGCGTCACGTTGGAGGCCGCTAGCGTCAGCGAGTCACCGAGGAAGAGGTTTGTCGCCGTGATGTTTGCCGTCGTGGCTGTTGTCGCGTTGCCAATCGTGGTCGTATAGGCATAGACGTTATGGCCAATATCCTGGCTGACGGCAGCTACTGATTCACTGTGGAAGCTGACCGCCTTGAGCTTGTTGGCGTTCGTGCCCAGGTCGTGCGACAGGCTGGTGCCACCGAGATAATTCAGCGTGCCGGTATTGTCGGTTGCCGTGGATACCGTGCCGAGTGCCGCAGTGCCGTCATCCTTGATGCTCTTGCCATCGGCAACGACAGCGGTGCCATCGGCATCAAACACGAGCGGCCCGTAGAGATCGCCATTCAAATTGACAGTACCTGCATTGACATGGAACGTGGAACCCGCGACATGAACGTCACCGTTGAAGGTCACGGTTTCACCTGCTGCGCCTGCATAAATCGATCCAGGCGTGCTGTTGGCAAGCGTCGCGCCGGTTGCCGCCGCGCCGAGATTGCCCGCGACCGTGCTGGTGCCAAGGAATCGCAAGGTTGCGCCATTGGCGTCCCTGAACTGGATGCCGGTCGCGCCCGTCGTCAGGTTGACGTTGTCACCGATCTGAAGTGTGCCGGTGCTCGTCGCGTTATCGCCGAAATCAACGGTACCGACCAGGCCGCCGACAGGATCGCCGCTGTTCTGCCCATTCAACAGTACCGTGCCGTTGCCCGTGAACTGGAGGGTATCGGCATAAGTCATGCCCGCACTGCCTGCGCTGTTCAGCTGCGAAGTAGTCCCGTCCGCCCCGGCATTGATGGTCGAAATCGCATTGTTCGCCGAACCGATGCTGCCCGTGACCGTGCCATCTCCCGACAAGGTCAAGGTGCCGCGCGTTGTCGCGCTGGAGTTTGTGACGTTGCCGGTCAGGGTCTGACCACCTGCCAGCACGGCGGTTCCGGTTCCGTCGAAATCGAGGTCGCCGGTCAGCCCAGCTTTGAGATTGGCCGTGCCGGATTCGACATTGAGCGTCGTGGCGGTTACCAGTCTTTTGAAGGTTCCGGTTCCGGCACCAACGTTGACCGTCGTCGCATTGGTCGCGCCATTGACCACCGTAGAGCCGGACGCCCCTGCGGTGTTGAAGGTCGTCGCGTTGACATCTCCGCCAAATGTCGTCGTTGCGCCGATGGCATTGGCATCAACTTCCTTCAGGCGCGAGGCGGAGGTTCCGACATTGCCGCTGACGTTCTGAGTACCGCCATTCAGTACGAGTGTGCCACTATCGTTGCTATCGGTTGACACCGTACCGTTGATGCCTTTATCCGTTGCAATGGTCACCCTACCGTTATCCTGATACCGCAGGTCACCCACCAGACCACCTGTCAGGTTCGCCGTGCCTGTCCCCGTTACGTTGAAGGTGTACGCATAGATCGCTGCTGGATTCGTGAAATTGGAGGTCATTCCGGTAGCCGCGGCATTGATGATCCACAAATGATTGGTGTTGTTGCCAACAGTGTCGGAGACCACCTGCGTATTCGCCGCGCCGTTAGCACCGGTGCCACCGGCAAGCGTCAGAATTCCCCATTTGTCGTTAGCGGTTGCCACAGGCCCCGTCACATCGCCGTCGGTCACTCTCAGGGTAGCATGGCTGGTACCGCTATTGTAGTTCAGCGTTGTCGCTGCCGTGACGTTACCGGTGATGTCCAGAGTGCTTCCGTTGCTGATATCAAGGGTCGAGGCGTACAGACTCCCCCTCATAGTGACCGTACCAGTGGCTGATGTGCCGACGTTCACATCGCTGATCTGGTTGGATGCGTTTGTACCGATGTTGCCGGTCAAAGTACCACTTCCCTTGAAATTGACGGTGCCATTCATACCGCCAGTGCTGACGATATCAGCATATCCTGTGACCCCGTTGGCGATATTCAGGGTACTGGCGAGATTGTTGAAGTCGATGCTGCCTTTTCTCGACGGGGTGTTCAGGTTCCCGTTAAGATTCAGCGTCGTTGCTGTGTTGTAGTTGATCTGGTCTGCGGCAACCGTGCCATTGAGCGTTACCTCACCAATAGGGCCAGTACCGGTCAGCCTGATCTCTTTCAGCGCAGCCGTCGATCCGATGTTACCGCTTACTGACTGGGCATCGCTGTCTCCAAAGATGAGCGTTCCGGTGCCGGCGATATTCGTATTGATGTTTCCGGCAATATTTCCATTCGACAGGGTCAACGTCGCGTCCTGTCCATTGAAATCGACGCTGCCGGTCAGAGAGTTGGTCGTTGGAGAAAGAGCGCCAATCCCCGAGCCATCAACGTCATTCAATACGACGTTTCCAGCATTGTAAAAACGCATCACGCCAACCGAAGAGAGATCGACGTCGCTGTTGAAGCTGACGGTGCTGGTCGTATTGATATCGATGCTTCCTGCCTGAACCGTACCATCAAACCTCACATCGCCATTAATGGCGATGTTTCCACTGTCGATATTGGTATAACCGGAAACCTCGTTCCCTCCGTTAAACGTCAGGTTTGCCGTGTAGGGTGAGGTGCTGGTCGAAATGTATGTTCCGGTTTGATTTCCGAATACAATTACCGGGCCGGCGGGAAGGGCAGTGTGATAGAGCGGGTAATCACTCTTGCTGATGTTCCCTGCATTGGAGCCTGCCGCTAAAGTCAGCCCGAAAGAGGTCGGCGCGGACGATAGCGGCGACGTGGTAATCGTGAATGTAGACGCGCTTCCGGGTACTACTGCGGGACTCGTCAATACAACTCCGGAATAACTATTCGTGACCCATGTCGGGCTGAACAAGAGGTTATCAGCGGCAGTGTCGCTTCGGGTTATGCTTGTCGTTCCGGTGTTGTAATAAATCGGCAATGTCAAACTGTTGGGTACAGAAGGGTCTGTTGCCGAAACGGATCCAGATGTCGCGATATTATCGAAGTAGGAAACTGTCGCCGCCTGCGCTGGAGAGAAGCCAACCGCCAGCATTGCGGATGTCGCGACCGGAACCACAAGCGATACGGCGACCCCTTTTCTGGTCATTTGGGAGATGGCCTCTTCGGAACGGTCATTGCTGACTTTCGCAGATTTCCGCGATGAGGCGGCCTTGCCTCTCTGTTTTTTACTGAATTGTTTCACGGTACTACTCTTGGAATTGGGTTAACTGATCTCCACGACAAAAATGACAACTGCGATCCTGTCAGAACCGCAGCGGACGCATTCGCCATGCAGACATCCGCTTATGAAGCGATCTGCACAACGCTATGTGATTATTTTGACGGAAAATACAGAAGCCGGAGCACTCTGAGTCTGTTAATAAACAAGTGAAACAATAGTCAGACAGGGGCCGGATCAAACCGGTAATTCCAGTCGCCCTGAAAGTCGTCACGTGCAATGCTGATGGTTTGACGCTCCACGGCGCTGACTTTCATGCCCGCCGTGCAGAGTGAATCATCCTGCCCGGCATGAGCAGGCAATCCATTTTTCGTGGGTGTTTCTGCGATGAGATTGATGATCACCTCATGGCTGATCGATGATTGGCCCCGGCAACTCAAGCTGAAGTTAGAGTACAGGCGATGTTCGATCCTGTTCCACTTGCTGGTGCCGGGCGGCAGATGGCTGACCTCTATCGGCAGGATGATTTCATTGGAGAATTTCTGCAATTCCCGTTTCCAGTGCGCTTCCCGCTTCCCGTCTCCTCCGCAGCCATCAGCCGTGATCATCAATTTCGAGGCTTTCGGGAAGCGGGGCCTGCCAATCGTCTTCCACCAGCGTCGTATCGACTCGACAGCGAAACTGGCCGTATCGTGATCCGTTCCGACGCACACCCATTCGGTGACGCTGGCAACTTCAAAAAGGCTATGAGGAGTTGCGGCTCCCGGCACCTTGTCAATGCAATCGAATTCCTGATCGTCTGCCGGACGGCGTCTCGATTCCTTCTGCTGGTAAGTGCCGGTTTGCTCTTTTTTCTTGATATCTATCGAGATGACCGGTTCCCCTGCAGCCATGCATTGCGTCGCCGCGTTGTTGATGAACTCGAACTGGCCGTGGCGATCAGGGTGATCCGCGCCTTCAGGCGTCGTTCGATGAGTCTTCAGGCTGTAACCCAATTGCTTCAACAGGTCACTCACTTTCGGATAGCTGACCTTGCAGCCTTGCCTGGAAAGCTCTGCCGAGAGCGCACGCAAGCTTTTGCATGTCCAGCTCAGGGGCGATTCAGGAGCGCCATTCGTCATTGGTTCAAGTAAATGCTCCAGAGCGACAAGGACGCCTGATTCCGTCTCGATGACCGATTTTCTCCCTGCCCCGGCTTTCCGAATCCGGTTTTCCTGGTTTTCGACAGGCAGTTGTACCGCATTCAGCTCCGCCAGCCCGACATGAATCGCCCGGCGCGAGATACCGGTGGCTTTCGAGACCTTGGTAACTCCACCCCTGCCCAAAGCGCTGGCCTCTGAAGCGGCGAACAAGCGCCTCATACGCTCATCCAGGGCCCACTCGATCTTCTGGAATCTGGCGCGAATCTGCCGTATATCGTCATCTATTTGTTTCATGACGATGATATAGCAAAAATATTTATCAGCTCTACTAATTATTTAACAAATAAAGATGGCGGTGCATCTTTGCGGCAGTTGTTCAAAGGGGTTTACGCTGACTTATTCACGAGTCTCAGAAAACCCCTTTTTTTCTGACCCCTCATGAATGATGTCATGTTCAGGTGATGGCGAAAAATCTCACAGTTCGAAGTACTCGCCGTTTTGCAGGGAGTAGCGGCGGATGTCAAGTGAATCGTTGTCGTCGCCCTGGATCGCCAAGGCGGTGGCGAAGCCGCAGATGTAGTCGAACACCGGGGTGACGCAGGTGAGGGTTCGGTCATGGCCGAATGGAACCTCGAAGCGATTCATGCGGTACTGCGTGGCGACGTCGAAGGCGGCAAGGCCGTGTTCGAGTGGGCAGCCGCTCGCTTTGATCAGCGCCTCCTTGATGCTCCATATCCGGATGAAAGCCTTGTTTTTCTCCCAGCTTGGCAGATTGATGACAATTGCGTACTCCTCGGCGGAGAAGTATTTGCGTGCCAGGATGTCGATGTCGTCTACCGTCCGTATCCGTTCGATGTCGATGCCCGTGTCGGGGTATTTCGAAAAAGCGTAAACAATCTGGCGGCCCGAATGGGCGAGATTGAAGTATATGCCGGTATTTTCAGGGAACGCGACGAAGGGCTTGCCGACCTCGGTAGTGGAGAAGCGTATCAGGGCCGCGTTGATGCCGAAGCTCTTGCCGAGCAGTTGCCGGAGGAGTCCTCTACGGAGCACGAAGTTTTGGCGGTCGTTATCGAAACGAAAGCGATCAGCCCGCTCTTTTTCCTCGTCCGTAAGGGTCGCGAGCAACTCCGCTTCAGGAATGCCGGCGATGTGTGTGTCGGTGTGGATGAGGGTGATGGGCTCTTTCGATATGATCATCGGATTTTCTCTCTGATTTCGGAAGGCTGTAATTCCATTTTACAAAGCGACTTCCAGTAGCATCAATCTACGATTTTTTGTTCAGCATCGTTCCTGCCTCTGCGATTCCTTTGCGATGAGGATTTTCATGCTTTGATGGCTGCAAAGCCGCGATCAGGGCGGTTTTGCGAGGTCGGAGCGATAAAAATGGATAAAAGCGGCTGATAAGTCAAAAAAACGACAGATGAAATTTTGTTTTTTGAGGTAAATCTTTTACTTTGGTCGTCCTTATGGTTTTCCCTGAATAGTTTTTCATCGGAAGTTTCAAACGAAATAGAAAAGAGTTTACTGTATGCCGACGATTCAGCAGCTTATCAGGCACGGAAGAAGTATGAAGGCGTCCAAGACCGCCTCACCGGCACTGGAAAAGTGCCCCCAGAAAAGAGGTGTTTGCACCCGTGTCTACACGACTACCCCCAAAAAGCCGAACTCCGCGCTTCGCAAGGTTGCTCGTGTCAGGCTGTCCAACAAGATCGAGGTCACGGCTTACATCCCCGGTGAAGGTCACAACCTCCAGGAGCACTCCATCGTGCTGATTCGCGGTGGCAGGGTGAAGGATCTTCCTGGCGTGCGTTATCACATCGTTCGCGGCTCACTCGATACCTCGGGCGTTGCCGACCGCAAGCAGAGCCGCTCCAAGTATGGCGCGAAGGTTCCGAAGCCCGGCGCAGCTCCTGCAAAGAAGAAATAAAACTGAATCTTAACTCGGATTATAATGGCAAAGAAGGGTTCCGGATACGGAGTGCGCGGCGGCGATTTTCGCTACAACGATGAGACTGTTGCTCGCCTGATCAACGCGATCATGCTCGATGGCAAGAAGGTTGTGGCCACCAAGGTTGTCTACGATGCTTTCGATATTATTGGCAGCAAGGTCGAGGACGGCAATGCTCTCGAGGTGTTCCGCAAGGCTATGGGCAATGTGGCTCCGCTGGTCGAGGTTCGCAGCAAGAGGGTTGGCGGCGCTACCTACCAGATTCCGATGGAGGTTCCGGCTTCCAGAAGAACCGCTCTGGCGTTCCGCTGGATCAAGCAGTACGCTACCAAGCGCGGTGGCCGTTCGATGGCCGAGAAGCTCGCCGCCGAGCTGCTCGATGCTTCCAACGAGCAGGGCGCATCGGTGAAAAAGCGTGACGAGGTTCATCGCATGGCAGAGGCCAACAAGGCGTTCGCTCACTTCAGGTTCTGAGTCTGTAAGAAGGAATTATCAAAATAGATTGAGTTATGGCAAGGCAGGTTGCGTTAGATAAAGTCAGGAATATCGGTATCATGGCCCATATCGATGCGGGCAAGACCACGACCACGGAGAGGATTCTCTACTACACCGGTCGCTTGCACAAGATGGGTGAGGTTCATGAGGGCGGCGCCACCATGGACTGGATGGAACAGGAGAAAGAGCGCGGCATCACGATCACTTCGGCGGCCACCACCTGCTTCTGGACACCGAAATTCGGCCACTTCGTCGGCGTCAACCACAGAATCAATATTATCGATACTCCCGGCCACGTTGACTTCACCGTCGAGGTGGAGCGTTCGCTTCGCGTGCTCGATGGCGCGGTCGCGCTCTTCTGCGCGGTGGGCGGTGTCGAACCCCAGTCTGAAACCGTCTGGCGTCAGGCTAATAAGTATGGCGTGCCGAGGATTGCTTACGTGAACAAGATGGATCGCGTCGGCGCGGACTTCTTCGACACGGTCAAGGCGATTCGCGAGCGCCTGGGCGCAAACCCGGTGCCGATCCAGATTCCGATTGGCCAGGGCGAAATCTTCGCCGGCTTCGTCGATCTGATCCGCATGAAGGGGATCATCTACGACAAGGAAGATGGCAGCACCTACACCGAAGTTGAAATTCCGCACGATCTCGAAAACGAAGCCCGCACGTGGCGCATCAACATGCTCGAGGCGGTTTCGGAAGTCGATGACACCCTGCTCGAAAAATATCTGAACGGTGAAGATATCACCGAAGATGAGGTTCGCGTCGTCCTTCGCAAGGCTACGCTTGGCGTGACCATCATTCCTGTGCTTTGCGGTTCGTCGTTCAAGAACAAGGGCGTGCAATTCATGCTCGATGCGGTGATCGATTATCTCGCTTCGCCGGTCGATGTCGGTTCGGTCGAGGGGCACCACCCGAGAACCGAAGAGCAGGTCGTCCGCCAGCCGAAAGACGAGGAGCCTTTCGCAGGTCTCGCCTTCAAGATCGCAACCGATCCTTTCGTTGGCAAGCTCACCTTCTTCCGCGTCTACTCCGGCGTGCTCAATGCGGGCAGCTATGTGCTCAACTCCGTCACCGGAAAGAAAGAGCGCGTTGGTCGCGTCTTGCAGATGCACTCCAACAAGCGTGAAGAGCGCGACTGCGTGTATGCTGGCGATATTGCCGCCGCCGTCGGTCTGAAAGATGTCCGCACCGGCGACACGCTGTGCGACGAAGCAAATCCTATCGTGCTCGAAAAGATGGTGTTCCCTGAACCCGTTATCGAGATTGCGGTAGAACCGAAAACCAAGGCGGACTCCGACAAGCTGGGCATCTCGCTTGCCAAGCTCGCTGAAGAGGATCCGACCTTCAGGGTGAAAACTGATGAAGAGACCGGCCAGACGCTGATCGCGGGCATGGGCGAGCTCCATCTCGAAATTCTGGTTGACCGTCTGAAACGCGAGTTCAAGGTGGAAGCCAACGTCGGTCAGCCGCAGGTGGCCTATCGCGAAACCATTCGCGGTTCTGTCGAATATGAAGGAAAGTTTGTCCGTCAGTCCGGCGGTAAAGGCCAGTTCGGTCTGGTCGTGCTCAAGGTCGAGCCTCTCGAAGAGGGCAAGGGCTATGAGTTCGTCGATGGCATCAAGGGCGGCGTGATTCCGAAAGAGTATGTCCCCGCAGTCAACGCCGGTATCCAGGGTGCCATGAAAGACGGCGTCGTTGCCGGATTCCCGATGCAGGACATCAAGGTGACTTTGATCGACGGTAAGTACCACGAGGTTGACTCTTCGGAAATGGCGTTCAAGATCGCCGGTTCCATCGGCTTCAAGGGCGCGGCCAAAAAGGCTAACCCGGTGCTGCTCGAACCGATCATGAAGGTCGAGGTCATCACGCCGGAAGAGTATCTCGGCGACGTGATGGGCGATCTCTCGGGACGTCGCGGTCACATCGAGGGCATGGGACAGCGCGCGGGCGCTCAGTTCGTCAGCGCCAAGGTGCCGCTCTCCGAGATGTTCGGCTATTCGACCGATCTTCGCTCGATGACCCAGGGCCGTGCGAACTACTCGATGGAGTTCGAGAGCTACCGCGAGGTGCCGCGCAGTATTGCCGAGGCATTGCAGGAGAAGAGGGTTGGCAAGGATTCCGAATAACAGTTTTTCATCACGCATCATTAAATAAAGATAACCGACAGGGAGAATAGCTATGGCTAAAGAGTCATACAAGAGGGATAAGCCCCACGTAAATATTGGTACTATCGGTCACGTTGACCACGGAAAAACCACCCTTACCGCTGCTATCACCAGCGTTCTGGCCAAGCAGGGCATGGCCTCGTTCCGCGAATTCGGCGATATCGACAAGG
>JAAXXD010000132.1 GCA_013334655.1 Chlorobaculum sp.
GCAAATTCTGGGTCGTAGGGTGTAACTGTATATCCCGAAGGGGTTTCCGTCAAATAGACAACGTCCCCCTGCTTGACCTTCAGCCGCTCCGCAACAGCCTTCGGCAGGATAACGCCCGTCGAATTCCTAATCTTCGTCACCTTTGCACGCATACCATAATCTCCGTTTTGTTATACCGTATGTTATAACAAAACAGGGAGACAAACAACTGCAACGAGAAATGCTTCGGTCATCAGGAGTCGACGAAGGAAAGCCTGCTCATCGGCGGTCACTGGCTGAAAAAGCGTGGGGGTATTACTATAAGCTTTCGAAGATGAAATATAGGCTGAGGATTTTGGGGAAGTGATGGAGAATTAATATTTCCGATCAATGAAGCTATTTTGAGATCATTCTTTACCTATATTGGTAAAACTTTTCGGCGACGCTGTGCGTCAACTCTCGCTTTTATTTTATTTTGCAATATATCTATTAGTAAATTTCCTAAATAAGAAATTTTAAACTCAATAGTTAATTCGCTAATCCCGTGGCTTGGTTGAAATTTTATATTCTTTTGTATTTCAGTCAAATTGCTTCGATATAAGCCCTCCAAATCCAGTCGGACATATTCTGGCCTCTCGATATTGGATATCAGAAGCTTTTTTAGATCACTAATATATGCATTATTTATTGCATCTGCCAAAGCATAAAAGTCATCACAATCAATATATCCTTTTATAAAGGCACAAAAGACCTTTGATAGCATCGCCGGCTTTTCAATATCATCGATTTTTTCCAAAACCAGCAACAATTTAATACCAAGCTGATTTTTGAAATTATGATCACTTTCAATTCTATTGACAAACCTTACTTTATCATCATTGTCGATTGTTTCAAGTGAGAGAAGAAAGGACATGATTTTAGCAAGGAAGCTTTGATCTGATAACGTGTGGTAAATATTTTTTGCTTTAAATATCCAGCCAACCCAAGGTATATCTTTCAATAAGCCCTCATCCAACAGTTGATCGATAGATAACTCTGAAAAGTCAGCAAGTAATTCAATAACGTCAGATTCTTTTATACTATTTATTAGTTCGTATTGAATTTCCATATTTCTCGAATCAGAGATTATAAGATTCGGTAAAAGCTTCAGTCCAATATATTAGATTACAATACTTGAAAATCTTAAAAAAAACATTACAAAACAACTCGTTTTTCCGCCATCCTCATACGCCCATAAATTCTTGCCAGCAACCGGACGTTCCGGTTTGATGGCGTATTATCCGCGCTTCCTCACCCCGAGACTCGCTTTTTTAAACCTTGCAGGAACGGCTTGAAAGGTTATTATGATGGGTGATGTGCCGGGAGCGTCCGGCGATTGCAACCAGATTTGAGAAGCGCCTTGGAGTTCGTTCATCTTCACACCCACACTCACTACTCGATGCAGAGCAGCCCGATTTTTCCGGGCGAGCTTTTCGCGGCCTGCAAGAAGCAGGGCATGACGGCGGTCGCCGTGACCGATTACGGCGCGATGTTCAATATGCCGGAGCTGTTCGGCCACGCCAAGAAGGCGGAGGTGAAGCTGATCATGGGGGCGGAGATCTATCTCGCTGGCACCGACTCGCGCGACGGTGGTCGTCCGGCGACGCTCATCCTGCTCATCCGCGATGGCGTAGGCTACCGCAACATGTGCGTGATCCTCTCGCGGGCGGCGCGGGATGGCTTCTCGAACGGTTTGCCGCACGTCGATCGCTCCGTGCTTGAAGAGTTCCACGAAGGGTTGGTTTGCCTCTCGGCGGCGCACTCGGGGCTTGTCGGTCGTGCGTTGCTCTCCGGCAACGAAGCTGAAGCGACGAACCACGCGAAGTATTATCGTGATCTTTTCGGCGAGCACTTCTATCTCGAACTCCAGAAGCACGGCGCTCCGTATGAGGAGCAGCTCATTCCGGGCACGATCCGCATTGCCGAAGAGCTTGGCATTTCGCTCGTGGCGACCAACAACGTGCACTACCTCGACCGGCGCGACTCGGGCTGCTACCGCGCGATGATCGCCAACCGCACCAAGGAGCGGCTCGCCAGCCAGAACCTGCAATGCCTGCCGGGCCACGAAAACTACTTCAAGTCGGCGGCGGAGATGGCCTCGCTCTTCGACAACGCCCACGGCGAGATCGACAACACGGTGAAGATCGCCGAATCGTGCTCCTACAAGTTCATCGACCAGGATCCCAACCTGCCGAAGTTCCCGCTTCCCGAAGGATTCGAGAGCGAGAAGGAGTATCTCCGGTATTTGACTTGGGAAGGCGCTAAAGAGAAGTACGGCGCGGAGGATGGCGCAATTCCCGATGAGGTGAAGGCTCGCATCGAGCTGGAGTTCGGCGTCATCGAGAAGATGGGCTACAGCTCCTACTTCCTGATCGTCAGCGATCTCATTGCCGCCTCGCGCCGCCTCGGCTACTCGGTCGGCCCCGGACGCGGCTCGGCGGCGGGCAGCATCATCGCCTACCTGACCGGCATCACCCGGATCGATCCGCTCAAGTACAAACTGCTCTTCGAGCGCTTCCTCAACCCGGAGCGTATTTCGATGCCCGATATCGACATCGATTTTACGCCGGTCGGCAAGCAGAAGGTGCTTGAATACACCGTGCAGAAGTACGGCACGGAGAGTGTCGCCAAGGTGGTCGCCATTGGCACGCTCGGCGCGAAAGCGGCCATCCGCGACGCGGGGCGCGTGCTCGACGTGCCGCTCAAGGCGGTCGATCAGCTCGCCAAGCTGGTGCCGTCGAAGCCGGGAACCTCGCTCGAAGATGCCTTCCGCGAGGTTAAGGAGCTGAAGCGGCTCGTCGATACCGATCCCCAATACCAGCAGCTCATGCAGTACGCGCGGGCGATGGAGGGGCGGGCGCGCAACGTCTCGATGCACGCGGGCGCGGTGGTGATCACCAACGGCGCGCTCGAAGAGCAGGTGCCGCTCTACGTCTCGAACAAGATCGAAACCGAGGAGCGAAAATACGCCGACGAGTTCGACCAGAACGACATCGACGGCACGAAAGCCGACAGCAGCGACGAGAAGCAGGTGGTGACGCAGTTCGACAAGAACTGCATCGAGCAGGCGGGTCTGCTCAAGATCGACTATCTCGGCCTCGAAACGCTCGCTGTGATCGACGAAACCCTGCGTATCATCAAGAAGCGTCACGGCATCGACATCGATCTCGAAAAGGTGCCGATGGACGACCGCCAGACCTTCCGCATCTTCCAGGAGGGCAAGATGGCCGGCATCTTCCAGTTCGAGTCCTCCGGGATGCAGAGCTACATGACGCGCCTCCAGCCCACCACCATCGGCGACATCATCGCCATGA
>JAAXXD010000004.1 GCA_013334655.1 Chlorobaculum sp.
GCCGGAGCGGCGAAAATGCCGTTGTCGGTGAAGAGCAGCGCGCCGTGCTCGCCCTTCTTGATGATGAGGGTTTTCGGTCCCATCTCGCGGATGATCCGCGCGGATTTGACCAGGTTCGGATCGCCGGAGAGCAGGCGGGCCTCGCTGTCGTTGACGATGAATACGTCAACTCTTGCGAGTACTTTTTTCAGCTCTTCGGGCTTGCCCTCGATCCAGAAGTTCATCGTGTCGCAAACGACCAGCTTCGGCGCGTCGATCTGGTCGAGCACCTTGAGCTGCAACTCGGGATCGATATTGCCGAGGCAGACATACTTCGAATCGCGGTACTGCTGCGGCACGTGGGGATCGAACGCGGCGAAGACGTTCAACTGCGTGTCGAGCGTGTCGCGGGTGTTCATGTCATAGTGGTATCGGCCCGCCCAGCGGAAGGTCTTGCCATCCTCGACCACCTGGATGCCCTTGGTGTCGATATTCTTGGCGTGGAGCAGGTCGAAGTGCTCTTTGCCGAAATCGGAACCCACGACGCCGACCATTCTGATCGGCTCGTCGGTGAAGTAGCTCGCCGACAGGGCGATGTAGGTCGATGAGCCGCCGAGGGTGCTGTCGGAACGGCCAAAGGGGGTTTCGATGTCGTCGAAAGCGAGGGATCCAATGACGAGAAGTGACATGATATGATGATTGAATAGGTTACTGGAAATGGTCGAATCTGGAATTACTCTTGTGCCGTATATGGCAGTTCGAAAAGAATGCACTCGCCGGGCGCGAAATCGCGCGTCAGCTTGTGGCCGGAGATGGTCAGCTTCTGCCCGGAGATCAGCTCTTCGAGTTCCATCGATTCCTCTTCGAACTCCATCGTGGCTGCAACGGCGTTTTCGAAGTTGCTGTTACCGGCGAAGAGCAGCGTTCTGCCGCCCGATTTGCGCATCACGGTGAGCAACGCCGGATCGGAGATGTAGGGCTGCACGATCGAACCGATCTCGCCGCATTGAACGAGATCGAGATAATGGCTTCGGATGTCGATGATCCGGCGGATGTCGTCGCAGATCGGTTCGAGGCCGTTGGCCTGTTCCCAGTCGCAGGCGGCGGCGCTGAAGAGCGGCAGGCTCTCCGCCGGGAATCGCTGGCGGTCGTCGTCGGTGAAGTTCAGGCCGAGGTTGACCGGACGCCACTCGCAAATCTCCATGCCCGAGTGGATGAAGGGCATGGCCGGAAGCATCGCTCCGAGCGTGAAGAGGAAGAGCGCGCGGCGGCGTCCGGCTTCACGACCGGCAAGATTATGACACACTCGCGGCGTATTGTGATTTTCGCCGGTAGCGAAAAACGGGATCGCCACACCGTTGCGGTTCAGAAAATTCAGCAGCCCCTTGATGTATTGCACGTCATGAATCACGAAAGGGAGCGAGCCGAGCACGGCGCTGAACCCCTCCTCCTTCAGTTTCGGCGACGGGTCGAAGTTCTCGTCCCAGAAGGCGAAATCCGCTTTGCTTTTGCGGGCTTCGGCGACGATTGCGGCTTTCAGCTCCGGTGGCAGGGCGTGGCCCATGTCGATCATCGCGCCGTCGATGCCGAACTCTTCGCGGCACCACGGAATGATGCCGGTGATCTTGCGCCAAAGCTCAATCGTGCGGAACTCCGGGCGTTCGAGCGCCTCGTCGTACATCCGTATCGTGTTGTAGGCGATGTAGTTGAAGCGCGGCGCGTCATGCAGCTTCAGATAGGTGACGTCGCTCCACGGCGGCTGACGGTCGTCCGGCGGCCAGTCGGCGAAGGCGCTGGCGATGATGCACTCGCCGCCATCCGCAGTTACGCCGTTGTAGCCAGCGTCGCCGGGCGTAATTTTCTCCGGTGTTGGCGCGAAGCGGCTTCGGTACGCCTCATCCGGCTCGGGAAGCTCGTGGAATTCGTGCTTGTCCACCTGTTCATAAATCCGCGCGAGGGTGTCGTGGTCAAAGGCTGGAGGGCCGTAGCTTTGTAGGTCGTGATCTTTCCTGAGCCAGTAGAACCACTCCGGGTGTTGGCTGATCCAGTCGCTGTCGATCGACGCCGTGCGGAAGACAAACTCGAACACCACCCTCATGCCGAGGTGGTGCGCCGCTTCGACCAGCGCCTTGAGCTGCGTCTCCACCGGCAGTTCGAGCGCCGGTTCGGAGAGCATCTCGTCGAGCTTGTAGTGATTTATGATCGCGTAGGGCGAGCCAAGCGTTCCTTTGCGGTTGACCCTGCCGATGCTGGTCAGCGGCAGCAGATGGAGCGTATCGACGCCCATCCGCTTGATGTATGGCAGCATGGCGATCGCCTTGAGCAGGGTGCCGGTTTCCCGGAATCCACCAGGCAGCGGTTCCGTGCCGATTTGTCCGTCACGGTTATGATCGAAAGCGGCGTTGTACCGGACGAAGAGGTTGTAGACGGTCGCCGAGGCGCTCCAGTTCTGGCCGTTACTGTCCGCCCGGCCCGGTTCGAGCGCGGGCGAAGCTATGATCGCGCTGACACTCTCGATGAAATAGTCAAAGGGATCGACCATCGAAATGCCGGTTGCGCCCTCGCGCCAGAGATTCGGCACGGCGTACGGCTGCGCCGAGTGACGACTTTTTGCCGTCCTGAGCGATTCGAGGATGATGTCGAGGGTGGGTGTGGTCAATCTGCTGGTATTTTGGATCGATAGAGGCGAAAAATCAGGCTAAAGATAATTATTATCGGGAAAAGTTAAGCAGAACCATTACAAGGCATTTGCGAAGAGATGACAGAAGGGGCGAGAACCATCAGGATGGAGATCGAGTACGACGGGACAAGCTTTTGCGGCTGGCAGCGGCAGTCCGGCGCATTGCCGACGGTGCAGGGCGCAATCGAAGCGGCGCTCGGCAGGATCACACAGGAGAAGATCGGCATCATCGGCGCGGGCAGAACAGACAAAGGGGTGCACGCTCGCGGGCAGGTGGTGAGTTTTTCCACCGATTCGGCGATGGAGCTTGGCCGCCTGAAGCACTCGTGCAACTCCCTGCTGCCCGGCGCGATCCGCATCACCGCCATGAGGCAGGTTCCCGAGAGCTTCCACGCCCGCTTCAGCGCCACGTCGCGCGAGTACCGCTACTTCCTGCTCGAACGCCCGTCGGCCATCGACAGCCGTTTCGCGGGGTGCTGCTACGGCAAACCCGATGCCGCCGCAATGAATCGTCTGGCGGCGATGCTGCACGGCACCCACGATTTCGCGGCCTTCTCGAAGGAGGATTCCGATCAGCAGGGGAGTCTCTGCACCATCAAGCTTGCCCGCTGGTATCGCTCTGGCTGCTTCCACATCTTCCAGATCGAGGCAAACCGCTTCCTCCGCAGCATGGTGCGCTTTCTGGTGGCCGGGATGATTGAGGCCGGGATGGGCCGCCTCGGCGAAGAGGAGTTCGCAATGATGCTCCAGAGCGGCCACCGTCTGCCAAATCTGAAACCAGCCGATGCCGCGGGGCTGTTCCTCTGGAGGGTCAGGTACAGGTAATGGATAATGCAGGGCAAGCGGTTTTCCCAATCGTCTCAACTGTCCGATAAGTCCAATCGGCATCAGTCATTAGCAGTCTTTTCGGAAGCCTCTTGCAGCACGCCATTTAAGCGCTTTCTTCGACGCGCCTTGTATTAATCGTCTGGTCTGGTTAAGTTACCAGCTCATATTTTTGTTTCGAACCCGAGGATGCCAGCGCAACCTCACCTGTTAACCCGGCCCGGCTTGTGAAAAGCTTTTTACCGTTCAGGCTCTTTTTTATCAGCCTACTCATGCAGGTCGCCCTCCTTACGTCCGTATCGTTCGGCGAGGAGCCTGACAGCACTTCGACCGCGAAAACCTCCCGTGTTTCGGAGATGCTCGACAGCTTGATGACCAACACCTATTTGCAGGATGACCGCTTTTCTTCCGGTGAAAAAAGCGGCGCTTTCGAGTATCTCCCCAAAGAGTTCATTCCCCAGTTCAGCGACTCGGTTTACTCATCCAGAATTGCCTCGCTTGCCAGTAAAAGCCGGTTCAATCTGGTGTACAACGAGCATGTGAAGGGCTTTATTCGCGTCTATGCCGTGGACAAGCGGAAGTTTGTCTCCAAAGTTCTCGGACTGACCAAAATCTACTTCCCGTTGTTCGAAGAGAAATTTCGCGAGTACAAC
Organism: Chlorobaculum sp.; assembly: GCA_013334655.1. GTDB lineage: Bacteria > Bacteroidota > Chlorobiia > Chlorobiales > Chlorobiaceae > Chlorobaculum. The sequence goes on from JAAXXD010000004.1 coordinate 4,138, forward strand.
ATTCCCGATGAGATGAAGTATCTCCCTGTCGTGGAGTCCGCGCTGAACCCCACGGCGGTTTCACGTGCTGGCGCACGCGGTCTCTGGCAATTCATGAGTGGCACGGGGAAGATGTATGGTCTGCAATCCTCATCGTTTATCGAGGATCGCTACGATCCGAACAAGGCGACCGTCGCGGCGTGCGAGCATCTGCGCGACCTGCACGATATGTTTGGCGACTGGTTCCTCGCGCTCGCGGCTTACAATGCCGGAGCCGGAACGGTGCAGCGAGCAATCCGGCAATCGGGCGGCGCGCATGATTACTGGGAGATATGGCCCTACCTCCCGCAGGAGACGCGGGGTTACGTGCCTGCTTTCATCGCGGTGACCTATGTCATGAACTATTACCGCGAGCACAATATCCGTCCCGCGCAGCCCGGCTATCTCTATTCGGAAACCGCAAGGGTGCCGGTGAGGGATGCGCTCACCTTCGATCAGCTCAACGAGGCGCTTGGCGTACCGATGGCGGATATCAAATTCCTTAATCCGCAGTACAAGGCGGGTCTCATACCGGCTCCCGATTTGACGCCCAACATGCTCCGCTTGCCGAAACAGTACATCCAGGCGTTCCAGAATAAAGAGCGAGACATTTATGCATACAAGCCCGAGTTGGTGGCTGAAAAGGCACGTCTTTATACCATGGTGCGCGAGGTCGAACGCCAGGATGAGGTGGTGAGTGGTGGCCGCGGCAAGAAGGTGTATGTCGCCAAAAGAGGGGAGACGCTTGCCAGAGTCGCCCGGAAATATGGCGTTTCCGTCAGCCAGCTTATCGACTGGAACGATCTGAAAAGCTCGCGTTTGAAGCCGGGCCAGAAGCTGGTGGTGTTCAAGGTGATCAAGGAGCGCGGATCAAAGGGGGCTACCGCCGCGAAACTCAGGGCAAAAAAAGGAAAGGTGAAGGAGAGGGCGCTCAAGGCGTCGGGCAAAGGCAAGTCAGTCAGGAAGGGTAAGGCTGACAAGAAAGTCAGTAAAAAGAGCGCCGTGAAAAAGCGCCGCAGATAGCATTGTCAACGGTTTGGTTCATGACCCGTCCGGCAGTTTCTCTCGATAAACTAACGCTGTTAAATCTGCGATAGTTTAACAGTTGTTCTTCTTGTCATTGAAGTTTTTTTTTATCTTAAGCATTCAATTTTCGCGCGCACCGTTTGTAACAGTAGTTTTCTGTGATACGGCCAGTTTCTTCAACCACCAACAAAGGGTATTTAACACAGCGTATGCGTAATATCATCTTCACCGGTAAGGGAGGCGTCGGCAAGACTTCAGTTGCTGCGGCAACAGCCTTGAGAGCAGCAGACATGGGGTACAAGACCCTCATTATGTCTACCGACCCGGCTCACAGCCTTGGTGACTCTCTCGACATAGAACTCGGCCCATCGCCCGTCAAGGTTGCTGAAAACCTCTGGGGTCAGGAGGTCAGCGTTTTCGGCGATCTCAACCTCAACTGGGACGTCGTCAGGGAGCACTTCGCTCACCTGATGGCTTCGCGCGGCATCGAAGGCGTTTACGCCGAAGAGATGGGCGTGCTTCCCGGCATGGAAGAGCTTTTTTCGCTCTCCTACATCAAACGCTACAACGAAGAGCAGAAAGATTTCGATCTTCTCGTCGTTGACTGCGCTCCGACTGGCGAAACGCTCCGCCTGCTTTCGCTGCCGGAAACCTTCGGCTGGTTCATCAAGATGATTCGTAACATCGAGAAGTACATGGTCAAGCCGATGATTCGCCCGCTCTCCAAAAAGGTCAAGAAGCTCGACGATTTCGTGGCTCCCGAAGAGGTCTACGAAAAGGTTGACAATCTTTTCTCCTCGACCGAGGGCATCATCGACCTGCTTGCCGATGGTTCCAAGACCACCATGCGCCTCGTGATGAACCCCGAGAAGATGGTCATCAAGGAGTCTATGCGCGCATTGACCTACCTGAACCTCTACGGCATCACAGTTGACAGGATCACCATCAACCGTGTCATGCCCGACCAGAGCCCCGACCCGTACTTCCAGCAGTGGCGTGCCATCCAGCAGAAGTATATCGACCAGATCAACAGCGCGTTCGCTCCGATTCCGGTTGCCGAAGTGCCGCTCTTCAACAACGAGGTGGTCGGTCTCGAAATGCTTCGCAAGGTCGGCGAGAAGGTTTACGGCAACGAGAACCCGCTCGATATCTTCTTCAAGGAGGATCCGATCAACATCAACAAGGTCTCGGACGGCCACTACAAGGTTCGCGTCAAGCTGCCTTTCATGGAGAGCATGGGTCTGGAGCCGAAGATCATGAAGCTTGGCGACGACCTCACCATCCGTATCGGCGACTACCAGAAGATCGTGGCGCTGCCGATCTTCCTTGCCGGCATGGAGTCTACCGGCGCTTCGTTCGATAGCGGCTGGCTGAGCATCGACTTTACCAAGGAGTAAGTCGCTCCTTTCTTTCATACCTTTTTGGAGGAACAGGAGAACCTGCCAGCGTGGCAGGTTTTCCTGTTTGTAGGCTTGCCGGAGCATCGAGGAATTTACTGCTCATGGTTCCGGTTATTCTGGTTGTTTTATTATCTTCCTACACATTGTGTATAATTGACGATTTTTCTGACTACTACGAATGCAACAGTTACAGGATTTACGAGTTTCAAGAATCATCAGACTGAGTTCACCGAGGGCGCTGAAAGAAAAGCTGCCTGTTACGGAGCATATAGCCGATACGGTTTGTCAGGCAAGGCGTGAGGTCGAGGATATTCTGACCGGCAAGGACAGCCGCATGCTCGTCATCGTTGGCCCTTGTTCGATCCATGATATCAAGGCCGCGCGTGAGTATGCCTCGCGCCTTCTCGCTTTGCGCAGGGAGCTGGAGCAGGAGTTCTGCATCATCATGCGGGTCTATTTCGAGAAACCGCGCACGACCATCGGCTGGAAGGGGTTCATCAACGATCCGCATCTGAACGACACTTACGACATCGAGCATGGTCTGTTCCATGCCCGCAAGCTACTCATCGAGCTGAACGAGATGGGGCTTCCGGCGGCGACGGAGTTTCTCGATCCGATCTCTCCTCAATATGTGGCCGACCTCATCAGTTGGGCGGCTATCGGAGCGCGCACCATCGAGTCGCAGACGCACCGCCAGATGGCCAGCGGCCTGTCGATGCCGGTGGGCTTCAAGAACGCGACCGACGGACGCCTCCAGGTGGCCATCGACGCCATCCGCTCGGCCATGCATCAGCACAGTTTTCTCGGCATCGATCAGGATGGGCACAGCAGCGTCATCACGACCAAGGGCAATCCATTCGGGCATCTCGTGCTGCGTGGTGGCTCGAACAAGACAAACTACGACGCAGACAGCATCGCCCAAGCCGAAAAGCAGCTTCGCAAAGCCGAGCTGACGGAGCACTTGCTGGTCGATTGCAGCCACGCCAATTCCGGCAAGAAGTTCAGCAATCAGCTCAAGGTGTGGCAGGATATTCTCGCCCAGAAGGAGAAAGGCAACAAGTGCATCGCGGGTGTTATGATTGAGAGCAACATCTGCTCTGGGAATCAGCCTTTCCCGGTGAAGCCGGAAGAGCTGCAATACGGCGTTTCGATCACCGACGAGTGCGTCTCGTGGGACGAGACCGAGAAGATGCTTCGCGATGGCGCGGAGTTCATGAAGCAGGTGCGCTCGAAGGCGTGATTGCCGGAGCTTCGGAGATCAACATCAACCAAAACTATTTCGTACAGCTATGAACATCGACAGAGTTGTCTATGCGGTCGCGGGATTTTTCGTTCTTTCCAGCGTTCTGCTTTCCATCTATCACAATCAGAACTGGCTCTGGTTTACCGGTTTTGTCGGACTGAACCTGTTCCAGGCGTCTTTCACCGGCTTTTGTCCTCTGGCCAAGATTCTGAAGGCGGCTGGCGTCAAACCGGGTCATGCGTTTGAATGATCTTTATCAGGCGGCAAGAATCTCTTTTCGCAAAGTCACTCTTGCCGCTTGATCCACCCCAATATTCCATCCACCATCATGAGCATTGAAATCAGGCGGGTCAATACCACGCAGGAGCGCAAACAGTTCATCAAGTTTGCTTGGAAAGTGTACCGAAAAGACCCGAAACTCGACAGGAACTGGGTGCCGCCGGTGATTTCGGACTACATGAAGACGCTCGATACCGAAAAGTATCCGCTGTACGACCACGCCGATCTGGCGATGTTCACGGCGTGGAAGGATGGCGCGATGGCAGGCACGATCGCCGCGATCCAGAACCGCCGCCACAACGAGGTTCATCACGACAAGGTGGGCTTCTGGGGATTCTTCGAGTGCGTGAACGATCAGAAGGTGGCCGACGCGCTTTTTGAGGCCGCCGCCATGTGGCTCAAGAGCAAGGGACTTGACACGATGCGCGGGCCGGTCAGCCCATCGATGAACGACCAGTGCGGCATGTTGACCAAAGGTTTCGACAGCCCGCCGGTCTTCCTGATGCTCTATAACCCGCACTACTACAACGAGTTGTGCCTGAACAACGGGCAAAAGGTGGGGCAGGAGCTGCTGGCGTGGTACATCAACCAGAAGATGATCGACATTTCCCGCCTGAGCAAAATCGCCCAGCATGTGCTGAAACGGGAGGAGCTGACCGTTCGCGACATGGATATGAAAAACTTCGACAGCGAGGTTGAAAAGATTCGCGACATTTACAACAAGGCGTGGGAGAAGAACTGGGGGTTCGTGCCCATGACCGACAAGGAGTTCGATTTTCTCGCCCAGAGCCTCAAGCCGCTCGCCGATCCGCACTTCATCTACTTTGTCGAGGACAAAAACGGCAAAACCATCGGCTTTTCGCTGACGCTGCCCGACATCAACCAGGCGCTGAAACATGTCAATGGCAATCCTTTCACGCCGTGGGGACTGGCGAAATATCTCTGGTACAAGCGTAATATTTCAATGTTCCGAACCATCACGATGGGTGTGCTGCCGGAGTATCGCAACAAGGGGATCGACAGCATCATGAATGCGAGGATTTCGGAACACGGCGGTAAATACGGCCTGTTCGCCAGCGAGATGAGCTGGGTGCTCAAGTCCAATGAAGCGATGAGCAAGCTCGCCAAAGTGATCGGTGGCGACCCTTACAAGGAGTACGTCATCTACGAAAAGGCGATTTGAGAAGCGTTGGAGTTCTGTCTTGACGTTAAGGACAGATTGGACGGGATCGATAAACGAAAAAGGAGCCAGATGGCTCCTTTTTCGTTAACCTAACAAAGAACACTCCACACTCAGAACGATGCCATGAACACCAGAGAGGAAGCTTCCTTGTCTGGATTGTAGATGGCAGAAGCGGTATAGCGATCTTTGGCGACGGAGATACCGGTATTGACCAGAGCGAGTTTGTCGCTTTTCTCACCTGCAAAATCGCCATAGTAATCTTCGCTGCCAACGCCGGCAACCGCTTTGGCGGTGTAGCCATCCTTGTTGTAGAACTGGTAGCTGGCTTCGCAGTACAGGGCGTTTTTATAATCGTTGCCACCGACAAAGACGCCCGCCATCAGCCCGACGTTATCCTTGCTGTAGCTGGCGCTGACTTCAACGGTATTGGCTCCGTCCGCTCTGAAATCGAAAAGGCCGCCGTTATCGCGATTATCGTTAGCAGGATCGTTATTGTAGTCGGTAACGGCAATGGTGACTGGTCCGATCGGCATGCTGACGGTCAGATCGACTTCTTTGTAGCGAGTGCCGTTGTCCTCGTTCAGGCCATAAGAACCCCATGCACTGATGGCGAGGCCGCTTTTACAGGTGTAGGAGAGAGTCGGCTGGACGTTTACTGAGTTATCCAGTTCGCTACCCCTCCAGACATAGCTGCTGACGACATCCGCGCCGATCTTGAAACCCTCAGCATTTGCATTGCTCGGGCCGAAACCAGCGAACAGTACTGCGGCGAGGGCAATCAGTTTTGCTGTCTTTTTCATTGAAATTCACTCCTTGTTTTAGCTGTGTTGTGATTTTGTGTGTTTTGTGGCGTCCGCCTGTCGGGAATCGCCGGAAAGAACAGGTGTGAAATCTGTTTCAGCATGCCTGGCTTTTTTACTCCAGAGTATTCCTGTGAAGTAATATGGTCGGGACGACAACTCTTTTCAAAAAATCATATTACGGTGCTGAAAAAAATCAGGATATTGATAATGTTGTACAGAATTATTAATCCTTAAGTCGCTTTTAATATAATAAAATCATAAATAGATACAAATCTGTAAGAATATTTTAATTATTTAGTCTGTCTTGTCTAAAAAAATAAAGTATCGTCAGGGTTGTTTGTTTGCCTCTTCGATCTGCGTTAGCTTGTCTTATAGCGCTTTATGATGTTAAACGCACCTCTATGAGCTCTTACCGGTTCTCGTTCCCTTCGAAGGTAGAGCATTGCCGTCAGCTCCGGCAATGGGTTGGCGTATTTGCGCGAATCGAGGCGCTGAGCGAGCAATTCCTCTCCATTCTCGAACTGTCGGTGCACGAGGCTTTCATCAACGCCGTCCGGCATGGCAATCATGACGATCCCGCTTTTTTTGTCGTCGTATCGCTTCAGACGACAGCGGCGCATTTCGGCGGTTGCTTGCTCGAAGTGCGTCAGGGACTGCGGTCAGGGATTCGATCCCGCACCCATCATCGCGGAGGCTTCTCTGGAGAGTTCCCTGAGCAGAACAGAGGGGCGGGGGGGGATATTTGATGAACTATTACGCTGAAGATATCGGTATCGAAAAAGTGGCGGATGGTTGTGTCGTGATATTGAACTATATTCATCCATAAAGAACGATTGTTTAACCTTATAACGAGTTGCTGACTATGGATTTGCCTCGCAGCGCCGAATGGAGCGCCCTCGAATCACACTATCAGGATACCCGCCACCAGGCGATGATCGATCTGTTCAGCAACGATCCGAAGCGGCACGAACGCTTTTCGCTTTCACTCGACGCAATTCATCTCGATTATTCCAAGAACCGGATCACGTCGCGAACGATTGAGCTGCTCATGGAGCTGCTGCGTCGCTCGGAGATCGAGAAGAAGCGTGACCTGATGTTCGAGGGGGAGCGCATCAACTTCACCGAGCAGCGCTCGGTGCTGCATACGGCACTTCGACGTCCGCCCGGATACGCCATGACTATCGATGGTGAGGATGTAAGCGATGAAGTATCTGACGTACTTCATCAGATGAAGGCATTCTGCAAAAAGGTCATTTCGGGTGAATGGACCGGTTATACAGGCAAGTGGATCAACGATGTGGTCAATATCGGCATTGGCGGCTCTGACCTCGGCCCCTATATGGTTACCGAAGCCCTGAAGCCTTTCGCTCACGACAAGCTGAGAGTTCACTTCGTTTCGAACGTCGATGGCTCACATCTTGCCGAGACGCTCAAAGGTCTCAACCCGCAAACGACGCTCTTCATCATCGCCTCGAAGACCTTCACCACGCAGGAGACGCTCGCCAACGCCATGAGCGCCAGAGCGTGGTTTCTCGAAGAAGCCGGGAGCCTCGCGCATGTCGCGAAGCATTTTGTGGCGGTCTCTACAAATCGCGAGAAGGTGGAGGAGTTCGGCATCGATCCGGCCAACATGTTCCGCTTCTGGGACTGGGTTGGCGGACGCTATTCGCTCTGGTCGGCCATCGGTCTCTCGATTGCGCTCTATGTCGGTTTCGACCGTTTCGCCGAGCTGCTCGCGGGCGCGCACTCGATGGACGAGCACTTCCTGAACGCTCCACTGGAGGCGAATATGCCGGTGATTCTCGCCATGCTCGGCATCTGGTACAACAACTTTTTCGGATCGCACTCTCAGGCGATCATCCCGTACGACCAGTATCTGCACCGCTTTCCGGCCTTCCTCCAGCAGCTCGACATGGAGAGCAACGGCAAGCGGGTGGACAGCGCCGGACGCGAGACCGATTACGCCACCGGTCCGGTGGTCTGGGGCGAGCCGGGCACGAACTCGCAGCACGCATTTTTCCAGCTTTTACACCAGGGTACGGAGATCATCCCGGTTGATTTCATCGTCTCGCTCAAGAGCCAGAACCCGATGGGCGATCACCACGATATGCTCGTAGCCAACTGCTTCGCCCAGTCCGAAGCGCTGATGCGCGGCAAGAGTGAGGCGGAGGCGCGTACGGAACTCGAAGCGGCGGGCATCGCAGGCCCTGATCTGTCCAAGCTGCTGCCGCACAAAGTGTTTCCCGGCAACCGCCCGACCAATACCATCGTGCTCGACGAGTTGACTCCCTTCAACCTCGGCAGCCTTATCGCGCTCTATGAGCAAAAGGTGTTCGTGCAGGGGGTGGTTTGGAACATCAACTCCTTCGACCAGTGGGGCGTGGAGCTTGGCAAGCAGCTCGCCAAAGCGATCCTGCCAGAGTTTGACTCCGAGAAAGCCGTCGAAAGCCACGATGCTTCGACCAACGCGCTGGTCAACCGCTACCGGCAGTTCCGCAAAGGCCAGCCGCCGCCCGAACCCGCCCAGCTCGCCCTGTTCTGAAAAGCAAAAAAACAGGCTGGTTCCGGTGTTCACCGCAAAACCAGGCTGCTTTTTTTATCCTTTTCTCTCTTCAGTACACTACGTCCACATCGTCCACAACGTCCACCTCCGCCTCACAGCCCGTTGCGTGAGAAAATAATATCCACGCTGTTCTTGAGCTTGCCCTGGATCGTCTCCGCGCTGAAGAGCTGCGAAATCTCCTCGGCGGTGATGTGTTCGAGAATTTCGCTGTCCTGAAGTACCAGCTCCTTGAGCTGCACCTTCTCTTCCCAGCTCTTCATGGCGTTGCGCTGCACGAGGCGGTAGGCCTCCTCGCGGGTGAGTCCTTTGCCGGTCAGCGCCAAGAGCAGCGTTTGCGACAGGGTCAGGCCGTAGGAAGTGTCGAAGTTCTGTTCCATGCGCTCCGGGTAGACCAGCAGCGTTTCGATTGAATCGCGGAAGGTGCGCAGCATGTAAACCAGCGCAATGGTGGAGTCGGGCATGATGACGCGCTCGACCGAGGAGTGCGAAATGTCGCGTTCGTGCCAGAGGGCGACGTTCTCCATCGCCGCGATGGAGTTTGAGCGCACCACGCGCGCAAGACCGGTCAGGCGCTCGAAAGTGATCGGGTTGCGCTTGTGCGGCATCGCGGAGCTGCCTTTCTGGCCTTTGCTGAAGAACTCCTCGGTTTCGCGAACCTCGGTGCGCTGCAGGTGGCGCAGCTCGGTCGAGAACTTCTCGATCGACGAGGCGACGATAGCCAGCGTCGTGGCGTATTCCGCGTGGCGGTCACGCTGTAATATCTGCGTTGAAATCGGCGACGGCGCGAGGCCGAGCTTCTGGCAGACGGCAGCCTCGATCTCCGGCGAGAGGTGCTGGTAGGTGCCGACAGCGCCCGAAATCTTGCCGACGGAGATGATCTCCAGCGCCCGTTTCATGCGCTCCAGATTGCGTTTCATCTCCTCGTGCCAGAGCAGGAGCTTCAGGCCGAAGGTGGTCGGCTCGGCGTGAATGCCGTGCGTGCGCCCCATCTGGAGCGTGTATTTGTGCTCGACGGCCTTTTTGGCGAGCACTTCGATGAGCGACTCGATGTCGGCCACGATGATCTTGCCCGCGTCGCGCATCTGCATGGCGAGGCACGTATCGACCACGTCCGAGGAGGTGAGTCCCTCGTGGATGTAGCGTGAATCGGGGCCGACGTACCCGGCGACGTTGGTCAAAAAGGCGATGACGTCGTGCTTCGTTTCGTTTTCGATGACGAGAATCTCCTCGACGTTGAACTTCGCTCGCTCTTTGATGGTCGAAAGCGCATCAGACGGCACGATTCCGGCTTCCATGCGCGCCTCGACGGCGGCGATTTCCAGTTGCAGCCAGCGTTCGAATTTGGCCTCATCGCTCCAGATTGCCGAAATATCTTTCGGCGAGTAACGTGGTATCACAGTGGTTCGGTTTAGTGGTTATGCTTTTGGTAATGGCAATATAGTTCGTTGTTCCTCAAAGTAACGGAGAATGGGACTCATGGGACATTTGGGACTTATGGGAGAAGATGTTAGGGATTTTACTTGTCGTTGAAGGGCACACGTCTTGTGCCCCCTGCAATTTTCTGGTTACCGTTCAGCCAATTATTAATTGTCCATTATCCATTATCCATTATTCCTTTTTCCTGCATTTCTTGGTACACCTGCATGACAAAATCCAGCGCGGCCTTGCGGTCGTAGGGAATATCTCCGTCGATGATGGCGTTTTCCATGCGTGATTTGATGATGCCAACGGTCTTTCCCTGCGGCAGGTTCAGCATCTCCATGATGTCGGTGCCGCTGACCGGCGGACGCCATTTGGCGAGCAGATCTTTTTCGCCAACCTCGGCGATCTTCTCCTCGACGTTGGTGAAGTTCTTCATGATGCGCTGCACCTTGCGCGGATTCTTGCTGGTCACGTCGGCGCGGCAGAGCATCATCAGGTCGTCGAGGTCCGTACCGGCGTCGAACATCAGCCGTCGCACCGCCGAGTCGGTGATCTCCTCCTTCGAGAGCGGAATCGGCCGGTGGTGCAGCCGCACCATCTTCTGCACGTACTCCATCGGCTCCAGCGGCCACTTCATCGCCTTGAAAATCCGCGCCACCAGTTTGACGCCCACCGCCTCGTGGCCGTGAAACGTCCAGCCGGTGCCGGGTTGGAAGCGCTTCGTGACCGGCTTGGCGATGTCGTGGAAGAGGGCGCTGACGCGCAGCCAGAGCTTGCCGGACTGTTCCGCGAGATTGTCCACCACTTTGAAGGTGTGGAAGAGCGTGTCCTTGTGGCCGAGGCCGTCCACCTGCTCGATGCCCGCCATCACGGTCAGCTCCGGGATGATCTCCTTCAACAGGCCGGCAGAGTAAAGGATTTTCAGCCCGATGGAGGGTTTTGCCGCCTCCATGATCTTGAGGAATTCGTGGCTGACGCGCTCCCGCGACACGATCTGAATCCGGTTGCTCATGGCGCTCATGGCGTCGAGCGTTGCTTCGTCGAGCCGGAAGTCGAGCTGGCAGGCGAAGCGGGCGGCGCGCATCATGCGGAGCGGATCGTCGGAAAAGGTTTTTTCGGGATCAAGCGGCGTTTTGAGCAGCTTTTCGCGGATGTGGCGCTGTCCGTCATAGAGATCGACCAGCTCGCCGCGCTCCTCACGGTTCAGGCGCAAGGCGAGCGCGTTGATCGTGAAGTCGCGCCGCGACAGGTCGTCCTCCAAGGTGCCGATGCTCGTGATCGGCTTGCGCGATTCGGGGTTGTAGCTCTCCTTGCGCGCGCCGACGATTTCGAGCTTGAAGTGGCCACCGCAGTCATCCTCCATTTCGAGCTGCGCCGTGCGGAAGCGCTCGAACAGCACGAAGTTGCGCCCGCCAAGCCGCTCGGTGATTTTGCGGGCAAAGGGCACCGGCTCGCCGATCACCATAATATCAATATCGGAGCATGGGCGCTGCATGACGAGGTCACGGACGTAGCCGCCCACGAGGTAGCAGGGGAGAGCGGCTTCGTCGGCCAGGTCTCCGATGCGGTACAGGATTTCAGGAATGGCTTCGTGCTCTCTCTTCAGCATTCGGTCGTCGGTATCGTATTCGTCAGCAAGGCTTCAGTCAAGGTCTGCCGTATTCTTTCGGATCTCTTCGGTGATTCGTCCGGCTACCATCAGGGCGCGGCGTCCCTCCTCGGAGGTCACCTTCGCGGGATTTCCAAGGCGGATGGCGTCGATAAACTCTTCAAGTTCCACCTTCAGCGCGTTGATTTTTGGTACGTCGGGACTGACGTAATCGAGCGCCATATCCTTGAGCGACTCCTGAATTTCGCCAAACTGTTCAAGTATTTTTTTCGTCGCGAAATTTTTGATCGGGTTTTTCGAGGAGAGCTGATCGGGCCTGACCAGCCGGAACACCTCCGATTTGCCGCTGGTGAAGTCGAGCGAGGCGTAGCTCTTCGGTTTGCGGCTGAAGAAGCGCATTTTGCGCATCTTGACGCGACTCAACCTGCTCGCCGTCACGTTGGCGATGGCGCCGTTCTCGAACTCTATCCGCGCCGTTGCCATGTCAAGCTCGTTCGAGAAGACCTTCACGCCCGAAGCCGCAATGCTGCGGATGTCGGACTTGATCAGCGAGAGCACGAGGTCGATGTCGTGAATCATCAGGTCGAGCACCACCGATACGTCGGTCACGCGGCGTGAAAAGCCGCTCAAGCGCTCAGCCTGGATGTACATCGGCTCGCCGATATACGGCTCCACTGCCAAGAGCGCCGGGTTGAAGCGCTCGATGTGGCCCACCTGGATGGTCAGCCCCTTCGCCTCTTCGATGCGGATCAGCTCGTCGGCCTCCTCCAGCGTCGCGGTGATCGGCTTCTCGATAAAGAGGCTCAGCCCTGCTTCGAGCAACTGACGGGCGATGGCGTAGTGAGTGCTGGTCGTCGTCGCGATCACCGCGGCGTCGCACGAGGCGGCCATCTCCTCCAGCGATGAAAAGCAGCGCACGCCGTACTTTTTGCCGATCTCCTGCAACCGCTCCAGGTTCAGGTCGAACACGCCGGAAAACTCCACATCGCGGCTCTCCTCGGCGATTTGCTTCAGAAGGCCGGTATGATATTCGCCGAGCTTGCCGACGCCTGCAACGCCTATGCGCATGGTTCTCTCCTTTTCGATTCAGGCAGTTTATTCAGCTATTTCCGGCGACGGCTCGAAAGCTTCGATATCGTATTTGAACAGCGCCATCGAAATGAAGGTGCCGACAACGGTCAGCGCTCCAGCCAGATAATAGGGAAAGCGATGATCCATGCCGTACAGGATGCTGCCGCTGAAGGGGCCGAGAATGCGGGCCAGCGCGTTGACCGACTGGGCGAAGCCCATGACCTGTCCCTGCTTCTGCTTATAGCTGTAGAGCGAGATCATCGATATGTTGAGCGGATGCACCAGGCTCGTGCCGATGGCGAAAAAGAGCAGAACGCCGAGGCCGACCGTGAAGAGCGAGTTCATCGGCACGAAGGGAACGAAAAACACACCGACGAAAGATGTAATATGGCCGATCACCATCAGCTTGTGCTCGCCATACTTCTTGGACATTTTCGGCAGCATCATTCCCTGCACGATGACCGTGATGAAGCCCACATAAGCGAAGAGATAGCCCACCTGCTGTTCGGTCGCGTGATAAAAGTCGCTCCAGAGCAGGATTGCCGATACCTGCATGTTAACGATGGCGAGCGAATAGATCAGGTTGATAATCATTAAAAGCGCCACGGGACGCGAGCTGACGACCGTCCGAATCTTGTCGGCGTAAGCGCTGCTTTTGCTCAACAGCGCGGCGCTGAATGAGGCATGCTGAACCGCATCCGGGTTCTTTTTGAAAAGCGAGGAGATGCCCTCCGCATGTTTGTTGGTTTCGCTCAGGAGGAAGAGCGCCAGCAGGAAGTTGATGGAGTTGAGTCCGGCGGCGAAGAGGCCGACCATCGAGATGCCGAAGTTGGTCATCAGGACGCCGCCGACGAGCGGGCCGATGATGAAGCCGATGCCGAACGCTGCGCCAAGCATGGCCATCGCGCCGGAGCGGCTCTTCGAGTCGGTCACATCGGTGATTGCCGCCTGCGCCGCCGCGATGTTGGCCGAACCGATGCCCGACAGAGACCTTGCAAGTATCAGCAGGTAAATGGTGCTTGCTTCTGAAAAAAAGATATAGGAAACCGCCGCGATGAAGATGCTCGACAGCATCACCGGGCGTCGTCCGATCTTGTCGCTCAGTTTGCCCCAGATCGGCGAAAAGATGAACTGCATCGTCGAGTAGATCGCCGCAATGAGGCCGATCATGAAGGGCGACGCGCCGAGCTGCTTGGCATAGGTCGGCAGCAGCGGCAGCACGATACCGAAGCCGATCAGATCGAGCAGGACTGTCAGGAACAGGATGATCAGCGGTGATTTCTTCATGAAGCGGATGCCGTTAGGTGAAGCTGAAAGTGCGCAAAATACAAAAATCGCCCGCCATGAGGAAACGCGGCATCAAGTTTATAGGAACTGCCCAGCGCTCCTCCGAAGCGCTTCTGTTTTCCAGCTTCGACGTTTGGCGTTTCAAATTTCGGAGAGCACGGCAAAATGGCTATTTTTGATCGTTCACTTTCAGATAATTTCGCAAGGCTATGGAGCTTTGAACGTCAAACCTCAAGGTTGATCTTGCGTCCTGCAAGGCGGTCACGAGAGTCAGCCATCAAACTTGTATTTACTCGAAAACAAACCATAACTGATACTCTATCAGGAGGATACGGATGAAACGAATAGTTCTGTTTCTGTTGACCAACTTTGCGGTATTGCTGGTGCTGTCGGTCAGCGCGCGCCTGCTCGGCATCGACAGATTCCTGACCGCCAATGGGCTGAACCTGGGGATGTTGCTGGCGTTCGCGGCCCTGATCGGCTTCGGCGGCTCATTCATCTCGCTGGTGATGTCCAAGACGATGGCCAAATGGAGCACTGGCGCGCGTGTCATCACGCAACCGGCCAACCAGGACGAGGCGTGGCTCGTGAACACGGTGAAGCGCCTCTCCTCCAAAGCCGGTCTGGCGACGCCCGAGGTGGCCATCTATGACGGCGCTCCCAACGCTTTCGCTACCGGCGCGAGCAAGTCGAGGTCGCTGGTCGCGGTTTCGACCGGCCTCTTGCAAAGCATGAACAAGCAGCAGGTCGAGGCGGTGCTGGCTCACGAGGTCGCCCACATCCAGAACGGCGACATGGTGACGCTGACGCTGATTCAGGGCGTGCTCAACACCTTCGTTATCTTCCTCTCCCGCGTCGCAGGCTACGCCATCGACAGCTTTCTGCGCCGGGACGACGATGAGGGCGGGGTCGGCATCGGCTACATGATCGGCAGCATTGTGTTCGAGATTCTCTTTGGCATTCTCGCCTCCATCATTGTGATGTACTTCTCGCGCAAACGCGAGTTCCGCGCGGACTCGGGAGCTGCTTCGCTGATGGGCGACCGCCGCCCGATGATCGAAGCGCTCCGTGCGCTCGGCAATCTCGAAGCTGGCCAGCTCCCGAAACAGATGGCGGCCAGTGGCATCACCGGCGGCGGCATCATGGCGCTCTTCAGCAGCCACCCGCCGCTCGAATCGCGAATCGCCGCGCTTGAAGCCGCTCGCTGAAGCGGTTGACCGCCGAAAATCGTTACTTTCAAGGCGTTCCGGTTTCGGGACGCCTTTTTTTACGCCCACGCGCGATTGCGATAACGTTGCGCTTCGGCTGCGCAGCGGTTATTTTGCTAATCACTGATATTTCGATTCAACACCACCTCTATGAAGCGCTTCAAGCCACTTATCGCATTTTCCGCTTTTTCGATAGTTTTACTGACGATGCCGCTCGGTCACGCCGCCGTCATCGTGCTGCAAACCGCGCTTGGCCAGGAGCATGTCGCCTTGGCCGGAGTGCTGCTCGGCATCGCCGGAAGCGGCTTGCTGCTCGCGGGACTGTTCGCGAAGAAAGAGCTGATCGCCACGCTGCTCGGCATGTTCGGCGCGCTTTTTGTCTGGTCGGGGTGGATCGAGATCGGCTTCGAGTACTACGCCCGCCGCCTCGGTATCGCGCCGGTGATGGCAAACGGCGTAGTCGTGACACGCGCGGAGTATCTGCTCATGCCCTCCTCGGTCGGCTTTTTCGCGATCATCATGCTCTATTATCTATTCGGCGTGCGTTCGGGATGTCGGTTTTTCCTGTGGTTCCAGCGCCTGTTGCGCTTCGATTCCCGCCTCGGCCCGGCTCGTTCGTCAAAGAACGTAGCCATGATCACCTTTATGGAGTTCAACGTGCTCTTGTGGGGCTTTTACCTGTTGCTCCTGTTTGCCTACGACGATCATTTCGCCGGAGACCGCCATCCCGTAACTTATTTTATCGCCTTCGGTTCGCTGCTGTGGTCGGTGTTGCTCTTCGTCAAACTCCTGAAAATCAACAATCTGGCCTACGCCATCCGCTACGCGATTCCGACGGTACTCATCTTCTGGAACTTTGTCGAAATCCTCGGCAGATGGAATGTTTTCACCGAAATCTGGATCCAGCCGTCAAAGTATGTTCTGGAGATTGTTTTGATGTCAGTGGTATTGTTGATTCTGATGCTCACGGCACTGTTCAGCGCAAAAGGCAAGCAGGGGCGGGAAGCGAAACAGGTGTGATTTGGGATTGATTTTGTTTTGATGAGTGAGATGGCTTGTGAGGCGGGACGGGAAGATTGTTGGGGCGGGGAAGTGATTCGTTACGTTTTTAGATACTTTTTGCTGCTTGTGATCTTAGCCTTTGTGAATGGGGTGACAAATTGGTATATAGTGTGGTGATGTCGTGCATAGCAACTGAGTTTTCAATTTTTACTGTGACTCTTGTTTAGCAATTGGTATGACTATGAACAATATATTGAAGTATAATTAGATGATGTTTTTTTATTATTCGGTCGTACGTAAAGAGTAAATGGTTAATATTACTTTAATGTCAATTTAGGGGAAGGATGACTTTTATTAACTGGACTGCTTGAGTGTATCTGTAAATATGAGATATTGTGTTTGATTGTTGTTTATTCGTTTTAATCAATAATATTGTTGAACCGCAAATAAAAAAACAGAATTACATGAAATACATTAGTCTAGATAATCAAGAAGATCGTGCATATGTTAGTGGTTTAATAAGGAATAAAGGACTGATTCCTGTTATCGGTGCTGGTTTTACCAAGGGTTGTAAAACTGAACAGGGCGTTGTTCCTGATGCAGATGAATTTAAAGATGTGATGATTGACGCTATCATTAAATGTAAAGAGCAGTTTCATGATAAGAAAATCGAGTTAAAAAAGAAAGATTTTAATAAGATTTCGGAGTATTATTTGAAGTATGTTAGTCGAGATGTAGTGAAGAGACAGATTGGTGAGCGTTTTATTGGGGTTGTTTTGAGTGATGTTAAGAGTCGTTTTTTGAGTATGGGTTGGCCGTATATTTATACTCTTAATATTGATGATGCTATTGAACGGACTGGAGATTATAAGGCGTTATTGCCATATAAAAAAATATCGGAACATGCTGATAGTTTTAGACGTGTCTATAAATTACATGGCTGTGCATCTCAAGAGGTATTATATGATGATTTATCAAGCCTTATTTTTTCTTCTTCACAATATATTAAAAGTTTGATAAAAAATAAGTCTATGTTGAGCGCTTTGAAAAATGATTATTGTGAAAAAAATTTCATATATATAGGCTGTAGTTTGACAAGTGAGGTTGATTTGATGTATACTCTTTCAGAAGTTGATGACGTCTCTTTGAATAATAATACGCGCATATATGTTACTACAAGGCGTCTTGGTGATTTTGAGGAAATAGATTTAGAGAATTACGGCATTGATAGGGTTTTATTAGTTAGTGATTACGATGAATTCTACTCGGATATCTGTGATATTTGTGTTGAGTCTTCTCTTGATTTTGAAGATTACATGAAAGAGTTTCTTTTTAAAGAACGAGAGATTCTTGCTAAAGATATAGGCGTCAATATTGATTATTTGTTGCGTGCGGATGCATCATTGATGAATAAACGGTTTGTTTTGCCATATTATTATGTTCCTCGGTCCATTAGGTCAGATGTTTTAGTTTCTATTGATAAATATGAAATTACTGTCATAAGAGGTCGTCGATTTTCTGGAAAAACACTATTTTTGATTGATATCGCAAGTGCCATTAAAGATAGAACCGTTTATTATATAGATTCGAGTGTGAGCTTGTCTGAGGATTTTATTGTAGGAATGTTGAGTCGATCTTGTGCTGTTTATTTTATTGATTCAAATGTTCTTGATTATGATATGGCGCGAATGATTCGAACAAAACTTGATGTGATGAGGAAAAAAGATATCAAATTTGTTGTTTGTTGTAATTCATTTGAGTTAGATGTTGTTGGCGTTTTTTTGGTAATGCAGGATCATGGTTTTTTTGAAATTCAAAATAAGTATGATCAGAAAGAGTTGCTGAAAATTAATGAAAAGTTTTCAGAGCTTGGTGTGGTTAACTGGGATGGGAGAAGGAATATATTAGATAATATTTATAAGTATAGTGAGTATTATAAAGAACGAAAAGCTAATGTCGTTAGCTTGACTGATCTTGATTATGATGAAATGAGATTATTGGTAATTTTGTCTGTTTTTGATAAGGTTTACAGTGCGGTTGTTCGTGTTATGGATATTTCGCTTAAGTCTGTAGATGAAATGGTAAAAAAAATGAGTCCTCTATTAGAAAGGGAAATCACGTCATCTATTGAGGCTCATAAACATTCTGGCTATAAGGTTATAGTTAACTCAAAGTTATGGGTTGCATGGTATGCAAATCAATATTATAGAAAAAATGGTGTTGAACGAATAATAAAACTTATAACTGATTTGGTTAAAACGTTTGATCCGTATGGTGAGTATCACTATATATCAAAAAAAATAGTTATGTTTGATAATTTGAATCAATTGTTTAGTCGTGATGGTGGTGCGGCTCACGTTATACTTGCCCTCTACGAGAGTTTACAGGATATAATGTATGCCGATCCAGACTATTGGTTGCAAAGGGCAAAGGCAATAATGAAGATTCGAGCTGCTACAGTTGGTGATGTTCTTAATGGTATAGATTATGCAAAAAAAGCATTTCTTGATGGTCGTAGGGATAAGACAGTTGATAATGCGGAGTTCACTATTGCGTTGTTGTATGGAAAGTTGTGTCAATTGATGAAGTATGGTGACGTTTTGTATGTGGCTGAAGCTATTAAATGGTTTTATAATGCTATTAATAAACAATATGCTAATAAAGACTATATTGATAGTATGTTAGAAGCATCAAAGGGGAGAAAAGGTTATTATTATTATCTTTGTGAATATCTGAGGCAGGGTATTACAGATCCAAAACTGTTGTCTTTAAGAGAAGAGATTCAGTTTTTACTTAACTATTGAAGAGTATCTTAGTGAGATATGATTATCTAGTTGCACTTGGATTATTTTGTAGTATTTCATGAAATGGTTAGTGAATAAAATAAAAATTATTTTATTGCTATCCTAAAATAGGACGATTGTAGTACTTAATCATAATCTTAAGTAAGGTAAACGCTAGAACTTATAAAAAACCACATGTTCCATCAACCCAGTCACATAAACTTCGCACTTCCGGAATGGCTGGAAAGCTATTCCGGCACTTACCAGCCATCGTCCTCGCTGGATGAGCGCATGATGTTTGTCATCGGGGCGGCGCGTAGAAATGTCGAGGAATGTACGGGCGGGCCGTTTGCGGCGGGGGTGTTTGAATGCGGGACGGGCGAGCTGGTTTCGCTTGGTGTCAATCTGGTTTTCACTCAAAAATCATCGATTCTCCACGCTGAGATGGTGGCTATAGCACTTGCACAAATGAAGTTATGCGCCTATGATCTTGGCGGCTCCGGTATGCCCGCGCATGAGCTGGTGACCAGCGCAGAGCCGTGCGCGATGTGTTTTGGCGCGATTCTCTGGTCGGGTGTCCGGCATCTCGTGACCGGAGCGCTTTCCGAAGATGCGCGGGCGATTGGATTCGATGAGGGGCCAAAACCGGCGAACTGGATAGAGGAACTCGAATCCAGAGGCAATCGCGTCATCACTGGCGTGGAGCGTGACGCGGCTTGCGAAGTTTTGCAGCTCTATGCCCGAAGCGGCGGACAAATCTATAACTCACGAAAAGGATGAAATCGGGCGAGTGCCTGAATCTTGTTACTGTTAAATAATGTTGCGTTGACTGTGTGAAAATTGCGTATATTGTGGTGGCACGTCAAATGAAATCAGGCGCTTGACCTGTTACCGCGTCGACTATAGTGGCCCCCGATTTTCGGACAGTGGTTTAAGGTGGTAACTTGCCCGAAAAGAGGGTCAAGTTATGAGCGAGCAGAAACGCAACAAGTTCACGGCACCGTTCAAGGCCAAGGTCGCGCTGGAGGCAATAAGAAGCGACTAAACGCTGAACGAAATCGGCAAGGAATTCGGTGTACATCCGTCTCAGATCGGCTTGTGGAAACGGGAACTGCTCGAGAACGCTCCCGGAATTTTCGATGCGCAGCGAGGGCCGAAACCAGTCGATCCGTCATCGGATCCTGAAAAGCTCTACACCGAAATCGGTCGGCTCAAGGTTCAACTGGATTGGCTCAAAAAAAAGTTGGGCCTTACCTGTGAAGCTCCGTAAAAGCTGGATCAGCGGCGATGAGCACTTGCCGGTCTCGACGCAATGCCAACTGGTCGAGGTAAGTCGCGCGAGTTATTACGGCAAGCCAGAGCCGTATTCGCCCAGTGACGATGACCTGCTGCTGCTGCGTCTGATCGACGAGGAGTACACGCTTTATCCTTTTTACTGCAGCCGACGTATGCGGCATATTCTTCTGAAAAAAGGGTATGTTGTCAACCGGAAACGGGTGCAGCGTTTGATGCGGCAGTTGGGTCTGGCGGGCATGGCTCCGGGGCCAAACACCAGCAAGCCGCATCCAGAGCACAAGATCTATCCTTATCTGTTGCGCGGAGTTACCGTCACCAGGCCGAATCAGGTCTGGTCAACGGATATCACCTGGTGTCGGCTTCCGGGAGGATTCATGTACCTGACGGCTGTCATCGACTGGTATTCGCGGAAGGCGCTGGCGTGGCGGCTGTCGAACTCGATGGAAAGCAGTTTATGCGTGGAATGTCTCGAAGAGGCGATCCGAAAGTATGGCGTACCGGAAATCTTCAACAGCGATCAGGGTGCGCAATTCACCAGTGACGTATTTATCCGGGCGCTCATGAAGTATCCGACGATTCGCATCAGCATGGACGGTCGCGGCAGGGCGCTGGACAACATTTTTGTCGAGAGGCTCTGGAGGAGCGTCAAGCATGAAGACCTCTCCCTGAAAGGCTACGGAACGCTGGTGGAATTGAAGCAGGGGTTAGCGGAGTACTTCCGCTTGTACAATACGGAGCGGCCGCATCAGTCGCAGGGCTGCAAAACCCCGGACGAGGTGTACGAAAGCGGTACTGGTGGCGGCGCATGCATCGTCGACAAGTTCTCTCAAAAGCAATCCTCTGATGGGTTGTCAGAGGTTATAGCGCAGCAGCAATCGGCTTCATGAACAACAGCGAGTTACCAGCTTAAACTCGACCCGATTCTGTCTGATCGCCGGGGTCCACTTCAGTTCTCTCGTTGCCGCCGGGAGTTATCAATCCTGATATGCCAGTTGTGGTTACCCTTCCAAACGGCGAGCCTCTGCCACAGTGGTTCTCTTTCGATCCTGTGGCTCAAATTATTTCGGCAACCGATGTTCCTGCCGGAATCCAGTCGCTGAATATTGTCATCAGCCAGGGCAAGCAGACCTGGTCGCTCCAGATTGCCGCAACGACGCCAAGCAAAGCTACGTAAATGTCTGAACGCTGACGTCTGGAAAGTAGCTGCGAAAGCCCGTTTTTGTTCCGGCAACGGCGAAAGGCGGGCTTTCATGTTTTTGTCCCGAATTACACCCCCATCGCTTCGAGCGCTTCGTGGAGGGTGCGGCATCCGGCGATTCTGATGGGCAGCTTTTTGAGCGAGGGCTTCAACTCGCGGGTGTTCGATTCTGGTAAAACGATCGACTTGAAGCCGAGGTGCACCGCCTCGCGGATGCGGCGCTCGCCGTCGCTGATGGCGCGGAGTTCGCCCGCCAGGCCGATTTCTCCGCAGCAGGCCGCCGCCGGGTTGCATGGCCTGTCCTGCAAGCCAGAGGCGATGGCCGCGGCCACGGCAAGGTCCGCCGCCGGTTCGACGAGCCGCAAGCCACCGGCGATCTTGACGAACACATCCTGCCCGGCGGTCTGGAACTGCAACCGCTTTTCGAGCACGGCGAGGATGATGGCGATGCGCTTGAGGTCGAAGCCGGTGCTGATTCGCTGCGGCATCGAATAGCCGGTGCGCGATACGAGCGCCTGCACCTCCACGAGCAGCGCCCGCGAGCCTTCGATGCCCGCCAGCACCGCCGTGCCGGGCACGTCCGAGCGGCGGTCGGAAATAAAAAACTCCGACGGATTGGCCACCTCTTCGAGGCCGCTCTCTTCCATGCGGAAAACGCCGATTTCGTTGGTCGGGCCGAAGCGGTTCTTGACCGAGCGGATGATGCGGTAGCGCTGGTACCCCTCGCCCTCAAACTGCAACACCGTGTCCACCATGTGCTCCAGCGCTTTCGGCCCGGCCAGCGAACCCTCCTTGGTGATGTGGCCGATGATGAGCAAAATGAAGTTCTGCTCCTTGGCCGCGCGGATGAGCGAGGCGGCGCACTCGCGGATCTGCGTGATGGTGCCCGCCGAGCTTTGGTAGTCGGTCGAGTAGACGGTCTGGATCGAATCGACGATCACCAGATCGGGCTGCTCGCCCGCGATGGCGTCGAGGATGCGTTCGAGCGCCACCTCCGCCGCCAGCCGGAGGTTGGGCGCTTTGATCGAGAGCCGCCGGGCGCGTTCGCGAATCTGGTTCGGCGACTCCTCACCCGCCACGTACAGCACCTTTTTCTGCGGCAGACGCGGCGCGAGCTGAATCATCAGCGTCGATTTGCCGATGCCCGGCTCGCCGCCCACGAGAATCGCCGAGGCCTCCATCAGGCCGCCGCCAAGCACGCGGTCGAGTTCGCCGATGCCGGTCAGCGTGCGGTGGAAATTCGCGGGCGCGGCATCGTCGAGGTTCTGCACCTCCGGCATCGCGCCGGACGGGGCTTTCTTGCGGGTTTTACTCTCTTGAGGTTCGTCATGCGTTTCGACGAGCGTGCCCCAGCTCTGGCACTCGAAGCAGCGCCCCTGGTACTTGAGCGAAACCGCCCCGCAGGCGGAGCAGATATATCGGACGGTCGATTTTGCCATCTTCGTCGGTTGATTGTTCTGTCATCCAAAAAGCCTTTAGCGCAGCAGATTTTATCCGCCCGTCGCGTTGTCGCAGACGTGCTCCCAGCTGGACGCGGCGCTTTTTGCATCTTTTGGGTTTATTGCGTACATAGTGCTCGAAATCAGTCTGTCCGGCATTTCGCCCCGGACGATACAAACGATCAAGCAATAAAAAGATAGTGAAGCGCCGTGTAATGAAGAGTCAGAATTTCTCCCCATTTTCATCCAGCGTGGCCGCTTCCCCAAAACTATAGGCTTCTTTCTTCTCCCTCATTCAGCCCTGAGCATGTCAGTCATCTCCATCGGTGAAGTTCTCGTTGACCGCGCGGTGCTCGAAGCGCGATTCTCTTGCAATCTCGATCTGTGCCACGGGGCCTGTTGCGTCGAGGGCGAGCTTGGTGCGCCAATCGACGTGGCGGAGGCGACATACCTCGAATCCACCGTCGAGCCGCTCCGCCCGATGCTGCCGGAGCGCAATCTCCGCTACATCCGCCGCCACGGCTGCACGGAGGTCTATCAGGGAAATCTCTACACCAAAACCATCGACGGGCGCGAGTGCGTTTTCGTCTATTACGAAGATGGCAAGGCGCTCTGCGCGGTCGAGACGGCGTGGCGGCAGGGATCGCTTCCGGCCACCAAACCCTTGTCGTGCAGGCTTTTCCCGATCAGGGTGCGGAAAAAGTTCGGATTGGACTATCTTGTCTATGAGCAGCACGCGATGTGTCGTGATGCCCGGCGGCAGGGGGCCGAACAGAACGTCAGACTGATCGATTTCCTCGAAGCGCCGCTTGTCGAACGTTATGGCCGCGACTGGTACATGAGCCTGAAGGAATTTATCGGATCGATCTGAAGTATCATGGCGGAGATGAGATTACAGCAGCGCCAGACGGCTCAACTGTCGGCGCAGCAGGTGATGACCAGCCAGTTACTGCAACTGCCGCTGACCCAGCTCGAACAGCGGATTTACGACGAGGTGCAGGACAACCCCATGCTGGAGTTGGTCGAGGAGCGCCGTCAGGAGGACGGCTTATCCGCCACTGCTCAGTCGGCGTCCGGTGATTCGACGGAGATGTTCGATTCGGTGGCCCGCTTCGAGCGCTCGTCAATGAAGACGCGGGCCGATGGAGGGAACCGGGAGACCGTTTCTGTCGGCAGAAGCGGCGGCTCGGCTTCGGGCGGCGAGGAGCGCTTTTTTCAGGCGGTGCAGCACGACACGTTCCACGAGCGGCTGCTGCGCGACCTCTCGCTTCAGGAGGAGATCGGCGAGCGCGAGGTGCTGATCGCCGCCGAGATTCTCGGCAATCTCGACAGCGACGGCTACCTGACCGAAGCGCTGGAGGTGATCATCGACGGTCTCCGGCAGTCGGGCATCGACGCGAGCCTTGAGGAGGTGCGCGAGATTCAGCAGAAAATCTGGTACCTCGATCCGCCCGGCGTCGCGGTCTCTGACCTCCGACAGCGGCTCCTGGTCGAGCTTTCGGTCTGTGAGCGCGAACACGATGATGATGCGGTGGCGGTGGCGCGGACGATCTTGCAGGACGCTTTCGACGACTTCATGAACAAGCGCTTCGACCGCTTGATGAAGAAGCTGAATCTGGAGAAGCGGCAGCTCGAAGAGGCGATTGGTGTGATTACGTCGCTCGACCCGCATCCCGGCGACGTGTTTTTTGATGAAGGTGGCCACTACATCTCGCCCGATTTCATCGTCACCTACGAAAATGGTGCGCTGACCGCCGTGCTGAACGACCGGAGCAGCCTGTCGGTGAGAGTGTCGGACGAGTATCGCGAAGTGCTCTCGAAGCGGAAGGTTCCGAAGGAGGATCGGCAGTTCATGCGCCAGAAGCTCCAGCGGGCCAACGAATTCGCCGCCGCGCTGCAAATCCGCCGCCAGACGCTGCTGAAGGTGATGGAGGCACTGCTCGTGGCGCAGGCGAGATTTTTCATCGACGGGCCACGCTATTTGCAACCGCTTGTGATGAAGACGGTCGCCGAAGAGACCTGTTACGACATCTCGACCATCAGCCGCGCGGTCAATGGCAAATATGTGCAGACACGGTATGGCGTATTCGAGCTGAAGTACTTTTTCAGCGGGTCTCTTTCAACCGACGAGGGTGAGGAGATGTCGTCGAGGATCATCAAGCAGCAGCTTCGTGAGCTGATCGGGGGGGAGAACTCTTCCGAGCCGCTCAGCGATGACCGGCTGGCTGAATTGCTCAGTGAAAAAGGGGTGCGTATCGCACGGCGCACGGTTGCAAAATACCGTGAACAAATGCAAATTCCAGTTGCAAGGTTAAGGAAGAAAATAGGTTAATTATTATTTCAATTACGATTACATGGGCTACGAAAAACCGCAGATACGTTCGACCACCGTCATCGGCGTCATCAGGGATGGCAAGGCCGCGCTTGGCAGCGACGGGCAGATGACGCTCGGTGCCACCGTGATGAAGCACTCCACCCGCAAAATCCGCCTGCTCTATCAGGGCCGGTTTATCGCCGGTTTTGCCGGAGCCACCGCCGACGCGCTCACGCTGCTCGACCGTTTCGAGTCGAAGCTCGAAGCCTATAGCGGCAAGCTCGACCGGGCCGCCGTCGAACTGGCCAAGGACTGGCGCACCGACAAATACCTGCGCCGTCTCGAAGCGATGCTCGCCATCGTCAGCCCGGACAAGGCACTCATCATCTCGGGCACGGGCGATGTCATCGAACCGGAAGACGGCATCGTGGCCATCGGCAGCGGCAGCATGTACGCGCTGGCCGCCGCACGGTCGCTCATGAAGCACACCTCGCTCTCCGTGGAGGAGATCGTCCGCGAAAGTCTGCAAACCGCCGCCGACATCTGTATCTACACCAATGACCACATTGTCATCGAAACCTTGTGACCCTGCGCGTCGGCGTCCACCATTTATGAACCCCCGAACGAAACTCAATGAACAACGATACCCAGGATTTGACGCAGCCGGATGAACCCCAGGCAACGCCAGTCAAACTCATCGACAAGGAGCATTTTACGCCGACCCAGATTGTCGAGCAGCTCGACAAATACATCATCGGCCAGAAAGACGCCAAGAAATCGGTGGCCATCGCTCTGCGCAACAGGCTTCGCCGCCAGAATGTGAGTGAGGAGCTGCGCGACGAGATCATGCCGAACAACATCATCATGATCGGCCCGACCGGTGTTGGCAAGACCGAGATCGCCCGCCGTCTCGCCAAGCTGGCGCGTGCGCCCTTCGTGAAGGTCGAGGCGTCGAAGTTCACTGAGGTCGGCTACGTTGGCCGCGACGTCGAGTCGATGATTCGCGACCTGGTCGAGCAGTCGGTGGCGATGGTGCGCAGTGAGAAGTCGGAGGAGGTTCGCGAAAAAGCGGCGCTGCTGGTCGAGGAGCGCTTGCTCGATATTCTGCTGCCTCCCGTGAGCGGCCACGAAGAGCCGGAGCACTCCGGTGAAGAGGAGGCCGAGGTTGTCGAAGGTGACGCCGAGGTCGTTCAGGAGAAGAATCTCGAACGCGAGGTCAACCGCAAGAGCCGCCAGAAGATGCTCGAACGGCTGCGCGCTGGAAGGATGGAGGAACGCCAGATCGAACTCGAAATTAGCGGCGACGGGCAGGGCGGCATGATGCAGATTTTTGGGCCGCTCGGGCAGATGGAGGAGATCGGCGGCATCATGCAGGACCTCATGAGCGGGATGCCGAAGAAGAAGAAAAAGCGCCGCCTCACCATCGCCGAGGCTCGCAAGCTGCTCGAACAGGAGGAGGTGCAGAAGCTCATCGACATGGACGCCGTCGTCAAGGAGGCGCTCCGCAAGGTCGAGGAGTCGGGCATTGTTTTCATCGACGAGATCGACAAAATCGCCGCACCGACCACTGGCGCTGGCGGCAAAGGCCCCGATGTCAGCCGCGAAGGCGTGCAGCGTGACCTCCTGCCCATCGTCGAGGGTTCGACCGTGGCCACCAAGTATGGCGTCGTCAAGACCGACCACGTGCTCTTCATCGCCTCTGGCGCGTTCCACGTCGCCCGTCCCTCCGACCTGATTCCCGAGCTTCAGGGCCGTTTTCCCATCAGGGTCGAGCTGAAAAGCCTTACCGAGGAGGATTTCTACCTGATCCTGACCCAGCCGCGCAACGCGCTGATCAAGCAGTACCGCGCCATGCTTGAGACCGAACAGATCGATCTCGAATTCACCGATGAAGCGATCCGCGAAATCGCCCGGACGGCGGCCAAGGTGAACGAGACCGTCGAGAATATCGGCGCGCGACGATTGCACACCATTCTGACCAACCTGCTCGAAGAGCTGATGTTCGGCGTTCCCGAGATGCTCACCGACGGCTCGATTGCCGGGAACAGGGTGGTCATCGATGCCAATCAGGTTCGTGACAAGCTGGGTAAGGTGGTCGCCGACAGGGATCTGAGCCAGTATATCCTCTAAGCCAAACCGGAGCACCCATGAGCGCGATCTCAATCCTGGTCATGAACGGGCCGAATCTCTCGCGACTTGGCAAGCGCGAGCCTGAAATTTACGGCAGCCTCACGCTCGACGCGATCAACCGGGGAATCGCCGGGGCATTTCCAGAGGTCAGGTTCGAGTTTTTCCAGTCTGAGCATGAAGGCGCTCTCTTGGAAAAGCTGTTCGAAATCGAAGACCGTGGCGGCTTTGCGGGGGTCGTGCTCAATGCGGGAGCGTTCACGCACTATTCTATCGCTCTGCGCGACGCCATCAGCTCGATCAAGGTTCCCGTCGTCGAGGTGCACCTCTCCAACGTGCACAGGCGGGAGGAGTTCCGCCACAAATCGGTCATCTCCGCGGTCTGCAACGGCGTGATCGCCGGTTTTGGCGTCGAGAGCTACCATCTCGGCGTGAGGGCGCTCTTGGGGAGTCTCGGCAGGAGGTGAAGGACTGCAGGGACTTCAGGGTCTGCAAGGACGACAAGGAGAATGGAATAGAAAAGGTGGCTTGCAAACCACCCTCTTAGTTTCCCATTGGCAATTCGTCGTAGGTCTTCGGTTTTACGCTCAACTCTTTCGTCAGTTTGGCGATGAGTTGCCGTATCTCTTTCAGCCGCCTCACGTCGCTTTTCATGAGCACCGGTTTGGTTTCTGCTATCCTCAGGATATTCAGCGCTTCCTGCTTTCTGCTTTCTTCGAGATAGATCAGCCCAAGTTCGTGATAATGCCGGATCACTCTCGGATTCAGGCTGATCGCTTTCTTGAAATCTTTTTCCGCTTCCAGACGGTTGCCTTCCGGCATTCCGCCGATGAAGGTATTGCCCACCATGCGGCTGAACCAGCCGATTTTCGACACCTGATAGTTGTACGAGCCGAGCATCGACCAGGCCACATCGTCGTGCGGATTCAGTTCGAGCGCTCTGTCCAGCTCTTTCTTGATCTCCGCCGCCCGTCGCACCTTCTCTTTCGAGCCGATCTTGTCCGCCTTCAGGGCCAGCGCGGCGGCAAGCCATGTATGAGCGCTGGCGCTGTTGCCGTCGAGCTGCACCGATTTTTGCGCATACTCCACAGCTTTGGCGTAATAAGGCATCCTCTTTGCGGTCTCGTTCGGCTCGAATGATTCGGCGATACCGATATTCAGCCGGGCGAGTTTCCAGTATAGGTCAGCCGTTTCCTTGCCGCACTGGAGCATCGTGTTGTAGAGCGAATCGGCCTCTTCGTAATGAAGCGATTTGAACGCCTGATCGGCGGTATCGAGCGCGGCGTTTTCATTCGGTTTTGTCGCTGTGTTTGCTCCCATGGCCGGTTGCGAGAGCAGGAGAAGCGCGGTCAGTAGCGTGGTCAGGGTTTTGCGCGAGCCGGACGAAGTCAAGAGAAAAAGCTGTATCGGGGACTTCTTCATTTGAACCATGGGGAATCAGGGTATTTCATGTTGAGTCTGCGGTCGAGTCCGAGCCAGTGGCCGGTCGGCAGCACGATGAGCAGGATTGAAATGGTGACCAGCGGCGGGATTGTTTCGTTATAGTAACCGCCCGCCGCGAAATTGAGCAGCATAAAGAGGCCGAAAGCCGCGTTGATGCGTGTGGTGACACCGAGTAGCAGCGCGACGCCGATGATCAACTCGCCGATGGTGACGATCCAGGCGATCGGCATGACCAGAGGCAGGGCAAAGTGCTGAAGGTATGACGCCTGCCACAGGGCGATGGTCGCTTCGACAGAGCCGCTCCAGGTCGCTGTTGCAAGCAGCTCATGCAGCCTTTTCGTGAAGTGCTGGGTAAGAATGTCGCTCCACATCCAGCCGCGCATTATTTTATGGACGAAGCCGTAGATGAAGAGTGTAGTGTAGAGGTATCTGAGCACAAGCACGAAGATGACGCCAGATGCTTTGAGTTTGTGCTCGCTCAGGTAGTTGCGTTTCCACTGAAAGTCGGTCATAGCCTGCGAAACATGGGTTCAATGGTGTATCGTCATGTCGCTTTATTTGATTTGGCGACAGCTTTGAATTTCATCGAATTTACAAAAAAAACCTCTTTACAAAAGATGTTGCGGATCGACATCGACCATGATGACGAGATTTTCGCCTCTGAATGCACCAAGCGTATCATACTGCGCCTGACGGATCACGGCTGAGTTGAGCTTGATGCCGGAGAGTTTCAGGATGAGCTGGTAGCGGTAACGGCCCTTCATCTTGTTGATGCCCGCCGGAGCCGGGCCGAGGATTCTGCCGAACTGTTCCGGCACCTGTGGCAGCAGGAGCTCTCGGAGTGTCTCGGCTCCTTTTTCAGCAACTGCTTCCGATGGCGAGGAGCATTCGAACTTGACCAGGCGGGTGAATGGGGGATAGCCAAGCTCGCGACGGGAGGCCATCTCGGCCTCGAAAAAGTGGCGATAGTCGGCGCGGATGACGTGCTGGAACAGCTCGTTGTCGCGGTTGTAAAGCTGAAGCAGCACCTCGCCAGGCATCGTCGAGCGCCCGGCGCGACCGGCAACCTGTATCAGGAGCGAGTAGATGCGTTCCGAAGCGCGGAAGTCCGGCAGGTGCAGGCCGATGTCGGCCATCAGGACGCCGACCAGCGTCACCTCCGGAAAGTCGAGGCCCTTGGCGACCATCTGCGTGCCGAGCAGGATGCGGGCATTCTTTTGGCGGAAAGCGGTCAGTATCGAAGCGTGGGCGTCCTTGGTCGAGGTGGTGTCAACATCCATGCGGAGAATCTTCTCGCCGGGGAAGAGCTTGCCCAGTTCCTCTTCGATCCGCTCGGTGCCGCTGCTTTTGTAGAAGAGGTTTTCCGATTTGCACGCAGGGCACGACTGGCGGAACGGCTCGATGTGGCCGCAGTAGTGGCAGCGCAGGCTCTGGTCGGAGGCGTGGTAGGTCAGCGAGATATTGCAATATCTGCATGTTGGCGTATGGCCGCAGTCGAGGCAGAGGAGGCTGCCCGCGAAGCCCCGGCGGTTTTGCAGCAGGATCACCTGCTCGTCGCGCTGGAGCCGCAGCCGGATCGCGTCGTACAGCGCCCCCGAGATCGACGGCGTGACCCGCTGGCTGCCGGGCATCCAGACGAGCTGGATCGTCGGCATCCGGGCGTTGTCGATCCGCTCCGGCAGTTCGAGCAGGGTGTATTTGCTCTCGAGCGCGTTCCGGTAGGACTCGAACGACGGGGTGGCCGAGCCGAGCACGCAGAGCGCTTTCTCGAACATCGCTCGCATCACCGCCGTGTCACGGGCGTGGTAGCGCGGCGTGCGATCCTGCTTGTAGGCGGCGTCGTGCTCCTCGTCCACGATGATCGCGCCGACATTTTCAAGCGGTGCGAAGATGGTCGAGCGCGCGCCGAGGGCGATTCGCGCCTTGCCTTGTCGCAACCGCTGCCAGGCGTCGTACTTCTCCCGGTCGCTCATGGCGCTGTGCATGATCTGGATGTCGTCGCCGAAATAGTGCCGAAAGCGGGCGGCGGTCTGCGGCGTGAGGGCGATCTCCGGTACCAGCACGATGGCGGTTTTCCCTTCGGCAAGCACCCGGCGGAGCAGCTCGATATAGACCAGCGTCTTGCCGCTGCCGGTCACGCCGTGCAGGAGAAAGGTCTGAAAACGCTTCTGGCGCAGTGCTTCGCCAAGCGCGTCGAGAGCGATTTGCTGGTGCCTGCCGAGCGCCGTGATCTCCTTCTGCGGCTCATCAAAGCGCAAACTCTCGCGGGCGGGCGCGTCAGTCTCGATTTTCTCGGCCAGCCCAAGCGCGACGAGGCCGTTGAATATCGCTCTCGATATACCACCCTCGCCCGCCTGGAAGCGCTGCTCCGGTCGGGAAGCGAGCAGCTCGAACGCCTCGCGCTTTTTCGGCGAGCGGGCAATCAGCATTTCCTGCTCATCGGGAAGCGTCGTCGCCAGACGCCAGGCCGTGACGGTGCGGGGCTTTGTTTCCATAAAGCTTTTGCGCACCGTGAGCAACCCCGCGCGTTCGAGTTCAGCGAGCGCGGCGTACAGCTCCTTGCGTCCGAGGCGTTTGCGAAGCTGCCGCACGGTGAGCCGCTTATCCGCCGAAAGCGCCTTCAGGATGCTCCGGCGCAGTCCGGTGCTTTTGATTTTCGTTTCGGGGCTTTCGAGCTGGAAACCGGCAAGCTCCACCACATCATCGACAACGCTCCTGAGCGGGGCGGGCAGGGCGGTGGCAAGGCAATCGATGGGGCGGGCGAGGTAGTAATCCGACATCCACAAGGCGAGTTTCAGCATGACCGGGGTAAGCACCGGCACGCCGCCATTGAGCAGGTCGAGCACCTCGCCATCGCATTCGTCTGGATTCTCCGCCTCCAGCGACCAGACATAGCCGGTGTAGGCCGATGCCTTGTGGTGTACAAGGTTCACCAGCACCTGGCATCCCGGCTGAATCGTTGCCGCCAGCCCCTCCGGCACGTCAAGGAGAAACGGCTCGTCACGATAGATTCGTTCTACATAGACACTTGCTTGCATCGGCAATCAGTAAGTAAAATCAGGGACAGCAAGGATTGCAAGGACATCAATGAGAGGGAAGAGGAGACGATTTCTCATTTCTTTCACCGTTCACTCAAAATTCATCATTCATAATTCAAAAAAGCCAGCAGGATTTGCTGGCTTTTTTGGAAGGCTGGCTTTTTTGAACGATCTGTTCGCTGCAATCACTCGCTGAGCGCGGCGATGATCTCTGTTTTGATCTGCTCGACTCCACCAATTCCTGCAATTTGCGAGTATTTTGGAGCATCGGCAGAGCCGTTCATCGAGAGGTTTCGATAGTAGCCGACAAGGAGCTCGGTCAGATCATGATAAGCTTTCAGACGCTTGCGCACGGTCTCTTCGCAGTCGTCGTCGCGCTGCACCAGCGGTTCGCCGGTGACGTCGTCCCTGTCCGGCACGGTCGGAGGATTGAAGAGAACATGGTAGGTGCGGCCTGAAGCAAGATGGACGCGGCGGCCGCTCATGCGTTTGATGATCTCCTCGTCGGGGACGTTGATTTCAACGATATGATCGATGTGTATCCCTTCGGTCCGCATGGCTTCAGCCTGGACGAGGGTGCGCGGGAAGCCGTCGAAGAGGCAGCCGTTGGCGCAGTCAGACTGTTCGAGGCGCTCTTTGACAAGAGCCAAAATAATATCGTCGGGTACGAGACCTCCTTCATCCATGACCTTCTTGGCGGCCATGCCAAGCGGCGAGGCGGCTTTGGCGGCGGCGCGCAGCATGTCGCCGGTCGATATCTGGGGTATGCCGAAAGCTTCCGAAATGTATTGTGCTTGTGTTCCTTTGCCGGCGCCCGGTGCGCCCAACAGGATGACTCTCATGAAACGATATCCTTTTATGAATTTTTTTTCAGGGAGATGACGGTAATCTTGGGTTTGGCTGGTTTTTTCGCCTCTTCGACATCCGGTTCCGGGGCGGACGACGGCGCGCCATTCTGGACGACCGGAATGGCCTGGGATGAGGCTGGGGTTTTTACGGTTTCTCCACTGTTTTTGGATGACTTGAACTCAATGGCCTGCTTCGCCGGTTTTTTCAGCTCGATGGTTTTGGCTTTTGGCGTGCTGGGCCGGTGTTCGAGCGTGGACTCGTTGAAGAGATGCTCGAATGCGGCGCTCGAATGTTTCGGGTCGATGGAGCGATGGATGTACTCATCTTCATGAACGATCTGCGGCCTGAACTCGAAATCGAGAGCGACCAGCATCATTCTGAGCATTCTGCGGCTTTCGCCGAGATCGCCCTTGGAGTCGATTTTCGTATGTGCCTTGCCATTGACCGTGGTGATCTTGCGGCCATTGAGGTCGGTTTCCTCGATCAGCCCGAAGGTGACGTCGATCTTCATGCCAAGCAAGGCGAACGATGAAACCTCGGTGCGGATGGTCTTCATGCCTCCGACGGCTGTTTTCTGGTTTTTCAACTCCCAGCCAACCCACCCCTCTGTTTTGTGCACGATGAAGTCGGAGACATCCTCAAGCGGGCAGGAGTATCGGCGAACCTTGAGTTCGCTGAAAACCGGTTTCTCCGAAGTATGGGTCGCATTGTTGGTCAGGCAGTGATACACTTTGACCATTTCGTCTCTGAAGGGAAGAAAAGAGGATAGATCCATATGAGATGGGCCGGTTAAAGATTTCTTCGGTTTCAAGCTGTTATTACCGCGCGGGCCGGGTGGCCAATTGTCCACATGCTGCGTTTATAGACGCGCCCTGACTTTTCCTGACGGTCACGAGCAATCCGGCGTCCAGCAAGCGTTGAATGAACATGTTTTTCGAGCTGTCGCAACACTGCTTGAACTTCAAAGTAACGATAGAATTATAATCAATCAAATTAATTTTGCATAACCCTCGCCTGGCGAAACGAGCCAGTTTTCGGGCATCATCGGGCGAATCGTTGATGCCTTCGAGCAGCATATAGACAAGTGTCACCGGTTGGCCGGTCATCGCGTTGTATGACGATATAGCGTTTGCCAGCCGGTCGAGCGTGACGTCGATAGCGACCGGCATCATCCGTTCCCGAACCTCCTGATCGGCGCTGTGCAGCGAAATGGCGAGCTTGGTTTTGAGGCCCGAGCGGGCGACTCTCTCCATTTCCGCGGGCAGGCCGACGGTCGAGATCGTGATCTTTTTTTCGGAAATGCTGAAGTTGTAATCCGCCTCGGACAACATGCGGATGGACTCGAACACGTTGTCGAGATTGAGCAGCGGTTCGCCCATGCCCATGTAGACGATATTGCTCAGACCACGCCCGTGGCGCTTTATCGCTTCGCTATCGAGCAGGAACACCTGATCGGTCATTTCAGAGGCCAACAGGTTTCTTCTGAATCCCATCTGGCCCGTAGCGCAGAAGGCGCAGCGTAACGGGCAGCCAACCTGCGATGAGATGCAGGCGGTCATGCGCTCTTCCGACGGAATCAGCACGCTTTCGACCAGTTCGCTGTCCTCAAGCCGGATGAGAAATTTCGCTGTGGAAAGGGGAGTGGTCGAACCTTCGTCAAGAAATTCGCTTTCGGAACCGGCGAGAGTGGCAGGAATGATGCTCCATTCCGAAGCGAGCCTCTGGCGCAGTTTCCTGCCGAAGGTGCTCATCGTTTCGAAGTCGAGAGCCTGGTTGCTGTAAAGCCATCGGTGAAGCTGACTTGCGCGGTAAGATGGCTCGCCGAGAGCGGCCATGAGTTCGCCAAGCTCCTGCCGGTTCAGCCTCCTGATGTTTGGCAGCGTTTCATGTCGTTTTTCACTGCCGGCTTCTACTCTGTTTTTCGTCATTTTATAGACAAGCATTTTATAGATAAATTTGCTGCTAAAAAATAAAAAAAGTACTTTACCTTATACACTGTGTTAAAACAGTTCATTGACGGAATCTGGCTGCATCAAATCAATTCAAAATAGAATGTCTCCGGAACCATTGAAAGACAAAAAAGATTACAACCACCAGCTTCTCGACAAGGTTATCCAGGCAAGAATCCGTTTCGCGGCGCTGGCTTACCTGCTGAGCGTCACTGAGGCTTCGTTCGTGGAAATTCGCGACAGCATCAGAGCGACGGATGGAAATCTCAGCATTCATCTCAGAAAACTCGAGACGGCGGGCTACGTGGAGTGCATCAAGAGCTTCGAGAGCCGCAAGCCTCTCTCCAATTACCGGGTGACGGACAAGGGCCGCGAGGCGTTTGCCGAGTACCTCAGGAATGTGGGTAAATTCTGCGACGATATGCCAGATTTGCAAGCAAAAACAGCCTGATCGTCTCTTTATTGATTAAGTTCAGGAATTCAGAACGTTTGGCGTTTCGCTGCCGTTCTGAAATTATCGGATTTCGTCCGTCCGATTATTTATATATTGAACGTCTGTTTTCGTCGAGGATTCTTGACAACCATTTCCTGAGCTGATGATTATACCCGAATATGGCCGGACATTGACCCCTGATGAGTGGAAACCGGTCATCGATGAGATGCTGGCATCCAGGCACATTCTTTTTACCACCCACGAAAATTCCGATGGCGACGGGCTTGGCAGCCAGGTCGCGCTGGCTCTTGTACTCAAGGCGCTTGGCAAGGAGGTGGCGATTTTCAACACCTCGGAGGTTCCGCCGAACTATCAGTTCCTGAAGGAGCTGCATGAAATCAAGCTCTTCCGTGACCGCGACGAGGAGTCGATGCAGGAGTTTTTCATCGCCGATCTGCTCGTGGTGCTCGACGCCAACCTGCACGACCGGATTGGCAAGCTCTGGCCGCATGTCGAGTTCGCCAGGGAGATGAGCAGCCTCAGGGTGCTTTGCGTCGATCATCATCTGGAACCCGAAGATTTTGCCGACATCACGATCTGCGAGACCTACGCCTCTTCGACCGGCGAGCTGGTCTGCGATCTCATCCTCGCCCTCGAGCAGCGAACCGGACAGAAGCTGTTCACCGCCGAAGTCGCCTCGGCGCTCTATGCGGCCATCATGACCGATACCGGTTCATTCCGGTTTCCCAAAACGACGCCCTACACCTACCGCCTTGCCGGGATGCTGGTCGATCATGGGGCCAATCCCGAACTGCTCTATGACCGCATTTACAACGCGCTCACGCCGGAGGCGCTCAAGCTGCTAGGCCTGTCGCTCTCAAGCATCAAAATCATCGAAAACGGGCTGATCTCCTGGCTCTTCATTACGCAGGAGATGCTTGAACGAACCGGCAGCAAGCTGTTCGACACCGATCTCATCATTCGCTATCTGCTGAGCGTGCCGACCGTGAAGGTGGCCGTGCTGCTCGTGGAGATGCAGGATGGGCGGTGCAAGGTGAGCTTCAGGTCACGAGGCAAAATATTTGTCAACCAGCTGGCCAAGCATCACGGCGGCGGCGGCCACATGAACGCCGCGGGCTGCCTGTTGCGGATGTCCGCCGAGAAGGCGCAGCTCGTGATTCTCGAGGATGTACGCAAGTTCGCCCTTGAGCAGGTCAATACTTAATTCTTACAAATATTACTACTTGCGTCCCGAATATGAATTATAGCGTTACAGCAAAAGAGGGTGGGCTGGTCAATGCCGATATCCTCGTCCAGCTTTTCAGCAAAAAAGAGATGAAGCGCGATGCAGCAAAGGTGCTCGCCGCTCTGGGCGTTGTCGCGAGTCCCGATGGCGATTTCAAGGCTGCCGCGGGCGAGATTGCGCTGCTCTACCGTCAGGCTTCTGGCGATGAGGCGTCTCGAGTGCTGCTTGTCGGTATCGGCGAGGGCAAAGAGGTCGCGGATTATCGCAAGGCAGCCGAAGCGGTCGCTCGCAAGGCGGTAGATATGCATCTCGGCGTGCTCGCCATCGATTGTTCGCCGGTCGACGACTGGGCGAAGCACTCGAAGCAGAAGCCGGAGGAGCTGGCGGCCACGCTTGTCGAGGGTATCCAGTACGGCGCGTACCGCTTCGACCGCCTGAAGAGCGGCAAGCTCGACAAGGAGGAGAAGAAGGAGAAGGCAGAGAAGCCTAAAGCCATTGAGGAGCTGGTGCTTGCCGGATGCGGCAACCGGCTCGACGCCATCGAAAAAGGGGCTGGAAAAGGGATGATTGTCGGCTCGTGCCAGAACCGGGCGCGAGACCTGGTCAACCTTCCGGGCAACCATCTCTCCGCCGGGGAGCTGGCCCATGCGGCCATCGAGGCGGGCAAGCGCGGCGGCTTCGAGGTGACGGTGTTCGATAAAGCGAAGATCACCGAGCTTGGCATGGGCGGACTGCTCGCCGTCAACAAAGGCAGCCAGGAGCCTCCGACCTTCACCATTCTCGACTACAAGCCAAAGGGCAAAACGAAAAAAACTATAGC
The DNA here is from genome assembly GCA_013334655.1 of Chlorobaculum sp. Lineage (GTDB taxonomy): Bacteria > Bacteroidota > Chlorobiia > Chlorobiales > Chlorobiaceae > Chlorobaculum. The sequence continues at coordinate 41,187 of JAAXXD010000004.1, forward strand.
TCTGGTCGGCAAAGGTGTCACCTTCGATTCCGGCGGCATTTCGCTGAAGCCTGCCCAGGGGATGGAGGAGATGAAGTCGGACATGTCCGGAGCCGCCGCGGTGATCGCCACGGTCGAGGCTGCCGCCGGACTGGGGCTGCCGTTCAGGATTGTCGGTCTCATACCGGCTACCGACAACATGCCGAGCGGTTCGGCGCAGATGCCGGGCGACGTCATCACGACCATGTCGGGTATTACGGTCGAGGTCGGCAACACCGACGCCGAGGGTCGTCTGATTCTCGCCGATGCGCTCACCTACGCCAAAAAGGAGTACGATCCCGACGTAATCGTTGATCTGGCGACGCTGACCGGCGCTTGCATCGTAGCGCTTGGCAGTACAGTCGCAGGACTTTTCAGTAACGACGACGATCTGGCGGAGAGTATTTTCAAGGCAGGACTATCTTCGGGCGAGAAGGTGTGGCGGATGCCGCTTTGGGACGAGTACGACGAGCTGATCAAATCCGACGTGGCCGATGTGCACAACACCGGCGGACGTGGCGCGGGCTCGGTGACGGCGGCAAAGTTCCTCCAGAAGTTCATCGACGGCCACAAGCGCTGGGCGCATATCGACATTGCCGGCCCCGCATTTCCGGCCAAAGGCGGCTCGAAAACGCCAGGTGCTACCGGCTTTGGCGTGCGCCTCGTGCTTGATCTGCTCAAGAGCTGGTCATAAGGAGAGCCAAAGGAGCCATCTGTTATAAAGCGTAGAATTGTCATTTATGTCAGTGGTCAGACAGAATCCGGTGGTGATCGTTCCGGGTGTGCTCTTCTGGGACTCCCTCTACGAGGTGATGAAAGAGGCGCTTTCCGCCTCGATACCGGCAGAAAAAATCGCCATCGCGCCGGTCAATCTCCTCGACTGGATCGGCTTTCCGCCATCGCCCGAGCGCTCGACCAACCGGGTCATGGCGGTGCTCGACCGGACGGTGCGTCGTATGGCGAGGAAATTTCCCGGCGAGCCGGTGACAATCGTCGCGCACAGCGGCGGCGGCACGGTGGCCATGGTCTATCTGCTGGAACAACCGTTCCAGGGCGATTCGTATGCCGTGAACGGCATGGTTGGTCGGCTGGTGACGCTCGGTACTCCGTTTCATACGCACGAGCATTTCGCAAAAATCAAGACCGATTTTATTTTCCGGCATCTTGGTCCTGAATTTTTCCGTAAATATCAGGTGGTCTCAGTCATCAGCGATCGATACAAAGGTTCACTCGATGGCGGAATTACTGAGAAACTGTGTTATATGTTTTACCGGGGAGTTACCGACGATGGGAATCTTGCCGGAGATGGCGTCGTACCAGCGAAAAGCTGTTTTCTGGAAGGCGCTGAAAATGTTACTATACCCGAATGCGAACATTTGCCAGCCCCGCATACAAGGTGGTATGGTACCAAAGATGGAGTTGAACAATGGATAGCGTGGCTATGAAGCCATTGAGGCGCATCGTCGTCATCATTTTAGCCGGAGCGACAATCGCCACGACCGCCTCCTGCACCCGGAACGAGCGGAAAAAGGAGGAAGAGAAGCATCTCGAATCGATGATGTCCATTCTTGTCCAGGTGCAGAAAAATCTTGGACGGATTCGTCAGAAAGAGGCCGTGGTCGTCCGGCTTTCATCGGACGTCGAGGGACGCAAGCCGCAAAGCGCCGAACAGATCGGGCGGGAGATCGACAACAATATCCGCTTCATCGACTCCACGCTGACGGCCAGCAAGAGCCTGGTCACAACGCTCGAACAGCAGAACCACGAATCCCAATACCGCATAGCGGCGCTCGATCGCATGACCGGTCAGTTGAAAGGGGAGCTCGACAAGAAGAGCCTCGAAGTTGGCGCCATGAAAGGGGAGATTTCAAAGCTGAGCAAGCAGATCGCCAGGCTTACCAACACGGTCGATGTGATGGATGAGGCTATCAGCGACCAGGAGGAGCAAATGGTCAAAGCCTATTACATCAGCGGCACAGTCGATCAGCTTGTCGCCCGGGGGATTCTGCTTTCGCCGGGAGCTTTTTCCCGTTTTCTTGGCGCCCAGCCCGTTCTGGCCAACGATTTCGATGTCCGGCCATTCAGGACCATTGATATTACCGAAACCAAGGATATATATCTTGACAAGCCGCTGAGCCGACTGCATATCATAACCCCTCATACCAAAGGTTCTTATGCGCTTGTCGGCGGTAAAACCTCCACGCTTTTACTGATAAAAAACGAGACGGAGTTCTGGAAGAAGTCCAGATGTCTGATAATCGTGGTGCAGTGAGCGGTCACGTTCGATTTTGTTCAGATCAATTCAACAAGTGAGTGCATGAAGATAACCATATTCGGTTCCGGTTACGTCGGACTGGTGACCGGTGCCTGTTTTGCCGAGGTTGGCAATGACGTGCTGTGTGTCGATATTGACGAAAACAAGATAGCCCGTCTTCTGAAGGGTGAAATTCCTATTTACGAGCCAGGTCTTGACGAAATGGTTGTCAACAATCTTCGTGAAGGACGGCTCAGATTCACCACCAGCATAACCGATGGGGTCGATTTCGGCATCTATCAGTTTATCGCTGTCGGTACGCCGCCCGACGAAGATGGTTCGGCTGACCTCAGCCATGTGCTCAGCGTTGCCGACAGTATCGGTCGCAACATGGAGGATTACCGTATCGTGATCGACAAATCGACGGTTCCTGTCGGTACGGCCGATCTGGTGCGCGAAACGATCCGTACCGTGCTCGAAGAGCGGGGCAAGGCACTCGATTTCGATGTCGTCTCCAATCCCGAGTTCCTCAAAGAGGGTAACGCCGTGGACGATTTCATGAAGCCCGAGCGTATCATTGTCGGCGTGGATAATCCGCGCACCAAGGAGCTTCTGCGCAATCTCTACGCGCCGTTCAACCGCAGCCACGAGCGGTTTATCGCGATGGACATTCGTTCGGCGGAGCTGACCAAGTACGCGGCCAATGCGATGCTCGCCACCAAGATCAGCTTCATGAACGAGATCGCCAATATCGCCGAACGCGCGGGCGCGGATGTCGAGGCGGTGCGCAAGGGGATCGGTTCCGATTCGCGAATCGGGTTTTCATTTATCTATCCCGGCGTTGGGTATGGCGGCTCCTGCTTCCCCAAGGATGTGCAGGCGCTGGAGCGCACAGCCCGGAAGCTCGGGTACGAATCACGAATCCTGCAAGCGGTCGAGGCGGTCAACGACGACCAAAAAATGAGTCTCGTGTCGAAAATCCGCGACCATTTCGATGGCGATCTGAAGGGGCGTGTCATCGCGATGTGGGGTCTGGCGTTCAAGCCGAATACCGACGACATGCGCGAAGCGCCAAGCCGCAAGATCATCGAAGAGCTGTGGGAGGCGGGCGCGATGGTTCGGGCGTATGATCCCGTCTCCATGCACGAGGCGCGGCGCATCTATGGCGACCGGCCCGATCTGGTGCTTGTCGAGCATCCCGACGAGGCTCTCAAGGGGGCTGATGCGCTGGCTATCATTACGGAGTGGATGGTTTTCCGCAGCCCCGATTTCGAGCTGATTAAAAGCTCCCTGAAAGAGCCGGTCATCTTCGACGGCAGGAACATCTACAACCCCGACATGGTGGAGCAGATGGGTATCAGTTACTACTCAATCGGCCGCCGTCCCCGTCTGGTTCGCTGATCCCGCCTTATCGATTCATTCCCGGTCGGCATTCGACCTTCCGGCCGGGAAAGTGCTCCAGTGGGCCGTTGCCGCGCCCGATCCTCCACGACGCTCCAGCCAGTAATGCTTCTCTCGTATAAGCGATAGCGCTTTTCACGGCTTCGTTCATCGGCAATCCTTTCACCACTCCGCATGCGATTGCCGACGAGAGGGTGCAGCCGGTCCCGTGCGTGTTGATCGTGTCGATTTTCGGATTCGAGTACCAGAAAAATCTCCCCTCGTGCAGCAGGCAGTCATTACAGTATTCGTCCTCCCCGTGTCCCCCTTTAATCAGCACGGAACGCGCTCCTTGCCTATGTAATTCTATCGCCATTTTCTCGATTTCAACCTGAGATACGGGCGCTTTGTCGCGGCCTGTCAGCAACGTCGCCTCTGGCAGATTCGGGGTGATCAGGCTGGCCAGAGAAAAGAGCCGTTGCATCGATGCCATATTCTTTGCATCAAACAGCGATTTTCCGCTTGATGAGCGCAAAATGGTGTCGAGCACGACAGGAACCGCATCAAGGGTTTCGATGAGCCTGGCGACCGTTTCTGCCGCATCAGGAGAGCCAAGCATTCCTATCTTGATAGCATCGATGCGAATATCGGCGGCAATCGTCTCGAACTGTTCGGCGATAAATGCCGGCGGAATCTCGTGAATCGACCGCACTCCGAGCGTGTTCTGCGCTGTCACGGCAGTGATGACGCTCAGGCCGTAGCAGTCGTTGGCGGCGATGGCTTTCAGATCAGCCTGGATGCCCGCTCCGCCGCTGCCGTCCGAACCGGCGATGGTCAGCACTGTAGTATAGTTGCGCATCATGCTTGCCTGATCCTTCTCACCAGTTCGCGGGAAGCGTCCGCAGGATCGTCGCTTTCGGATACCGCCGAGATGACCGCGATGCCCGAGGCCCCAGCGCGGATCACCTCAGCGGCGTTTTTCAGCTCGATACCGCCGATGGCGATGACCGGCAACTGCGCGGCATTGCGGATTGGCTTGATTGCTGCTGTGCCGAGCGGTGGCGAGGGCTTGTCTTTGGAGTATGTCGGGAAGATGTGCCCCACGCCGATGTAGTTCGCTCCATCTTTCGCTGCGCTAACAGCTTCGGCGGTGCAGGAGACCGATACGCCGATGATCGCGCCGGGGCCGAGCAGGGCGCGGGCGGCGGGGGCCGGCATATCCTGCTGGCCGAGATGCACGCCGTCGGCTTGCATCGCCAGGGCAATATCGACCCGGTCATTGACGATGAACATCGCTTGCCGCTCACGGCACAGTTCCTGAATCCTGACCGCCCACTCGAAAAGCTGTCGGCCCGAGGCTGTTTTTCTTCGCAATTGCACGATTCCCGCACCACCTTCGAGGGCCATTCGGGCCAGTTCGACGGGATCGGATCGCTCATCGGTGATGACGCAGAGGAGTCTTCGTGGCAGGGTCATGAGGGCATGAATGAGAGATAGCGACTGATGGTTTCCGGCATTGATCCGGCATCGAGAAACGGCGTGAGCGCGGCGACGCCCCATGCTCCGCATTCGATGCAGGCGAGCGCTTTATCAGGCGTGATGCCGCCGACGGCGAAGACCGGGATGCGGACTTTTGCGCAGATTTCCCGGAGGCGTTCGAGGCCCTGGGGAGGGCCGAAAGGCTCCTTGGATGGAGTATGGAAGACTGGCCCGAAAAGCAGGTAATCGAGGCCCGCTGACGAGGCTTTCAGCGCGGAGGTTTCGCTATGGACGCTCTGTCCGACAATCAGACCTTTTGTAGCCTTCCGGACGGTATCGGCAGGGCATGAGGATTCGGGAAGATGCACGCCTTTGGCACCCGCAGCCAGCGCGATGTCGAAGCGTTCGTTGACGGCGAGTATCGATCCGGCGGCATCGATAACGGGCGCGATCTCATGGCAAAGTGCCCAGAGCGAAGAGGCGTCGAGCATTTTCTCGCGAATCTGGAAGATCACCGGAGCTGAGTGAGCGAGAGCCTGAGCCTGCTTCTGAACGAGGCCGCGCTGCGCGAGATGTTCGCCGCCACTGCTGACAATCATCAGCCGGGGGAGTGAGGGATGTTTTCCAGCCATAGGTACTATTTCTGGCACAATAACTATTTTTCAAAGGAATCCCAATGCCGGAAAATTCCACGTGGCAACTCAGGTTCTCCGGCCTTTTTTCAAGCAAAACATAACAACAGCGATGGCATCAAATGAAGAAAATCTGAGACGCTCAGGCATTGTCCTGCCTGAATTACCCGCTCCCGCCGGACTGTATCGTCCCGGAATTCGAGTCGGCGACATGATCTATACCTCGGGTCAATTACCACTGGTCGGCGGGAAACTGATCGAACCGGGAGGAAAGGGGAGCGTCAGCATCGAGCGTGAAGCAGAGGCGACGATAGCCGCCAGAACGGCAGCGCTCAATGCGGTCGCGGTTTTGCGTTCCGTCGCCGGAACCCTCGACGCCGTGACGAATATCGTCAAGTTAACCGTCTATGTCTCCAGCGCCGAAGGATTCACAAATCAGCACAAGGTGGCCAACGGAGCCTCGGAACTTGTCGGTGAAATCTTCGGCGAAACGGGTCAGCATGTCCGTTCTGCAGTCGGCGTTAAATCTCTTCCCCTTGATGCCAGCGTTGAGATCGATATGATTGCATGTTGTCCAATAAAAAAAGAGTAGATTTGTCTTTAACATCCTTGAAAAAATCCGAAATAGGCAGCATAATTTTACAATTATAGCTGCCTTATTTATTTTATTAAACTTCAAATTCTATTTATTAGAATGTGTATTATAATTTATAATGTTTTGTGTGATTGTTGTTATTATTGTGTAATGTTATTATGAAAATATACTCAAAAACACTTAATAGAAATTTTAATCAAATTAATATAAGAGGTTATATTAAAATAATATAGAGTCATTTTATAAAAAATTTGTTAAACTAATTTATTGTATTAAAAAATAGAATATTATTAATTTTTCTTGTGCGGATAATATTTTTATAAATAATGTATTAATATTGTTATTTATGTGATATAGTGTATCTGATATCTTTCTTCGATATTTCACATTATTTGCGGCAATATTCTTTATATTTTATTTTAAAAATTCTCATTAAATTAAAAATTAATAAATTTTATATGCGATTAAGGTTTTGAAAATACCCTTTTATTTTATGAGTTTAATGATGGCTTAATTCATGATGAAAAGCTGCAAAATTGCAGGTTTTTGCTGTCGATATTTCTTGATGTGATCGTTACAGTTGCGAATTCCCCTTCTCTTCGGTACAATTAGAGGTAATTAATTGCCATGCTCTATCGGCCGGTTTCCGCTGATCTGTCTTTACTACTCTATGCTCGTGTCACATCCTGCTCTGGAATTCCTGGGCAGGATTTCATGAATTTCTTCCGCTGTTTCGTTATCATCTTGTTCGGAAGGGATTGACGAGATCACGTTCAGTCAATTCAGCACTAATTCCATATTCAATCTGAAGCTTTCTCTATGTCTCGTATATTCAGTGTCCTTCTCATGATTCTCGTCGGGGGATTCGGTTACTTTATCGGATGGCGGATGAATAGCGGGCCGAGTGGCAAAATGGTCGATGCCTACAGTTTGATCAAGACGTTCTATGTCGATCCGGTCAACGCGGACAGCCTGCAAAGCGCGGGTGTGCGCGGCATGTTGCAGTCGCTCGACCCCCACTCCATCTATCTTGAACCGGAGACAGCGGCGCTCACCCAATCGACCTTCAATGGCAATTTCGAAGGGATCGGTATCGAGTTCGATGTCGTGCGCGATACCCTTCTCGTGGTCACGCCTCTTGCGGGCGGGCCGAGCGAATTGGCTGGCATCATGCCCGGCGACCGGATCATCGCTATCGACTCGAAGAGTGTCATTGGCATCAAGCCTTCGGCGGTACTCGGCAAGCTCAGGGGTGAGCGATGCACGAGAGTCGGCCTGAAAGTTTATCGTCCGTTGACCCACCGGACGATTGATTTTAAGGTCACTCGCGGTAAAATCTCGACATCGAGTATAGACGCGGCGTTTCTCGACGATGCGAGCACCGGTTACATTCGAATCAGCCAGTTCGTCGAGACCACAGGAAGCGAGTTTCACAAAGCGTTGAAAAAGCTGCGTGCGATGGGGATGATGCGGCTCATTGTCGATGTGCGCGGCAATCCGGGTGGCTATTTCGATCAGGCCGTGGCCGTAGCGGATGAACTGCTGCCGGCGGGAAAGCTCATCGTCTATACCAAAAGCCGCCACGGCGGGGATGACCAGATGAAGTATTCTTCAACTTCAGGAGGGATTTTCGAGCAGGGCGAGGTTTGCCTGCTCGTTGACCGCGGAAGCGCTTCGGCGGCTGAAATTCTTGCTGGCGCTTTGCAGGACAACCGGCGCGCATTGCTTATCGGTGAGCTGACCTTTGGCAAGGGACTTGTCCAGCGCCAGTTCAAGCTGCCCGATGCATCGGTTATCCGAATTACCGTTTCGAGATACTTCACGCCCTCGGGACGGCAGATCCAGCGGGAGTATGACGAGGGCCTTCAGGGGCGCGAGCGCTATTACAAGGAGATGTTTACCCGGAACCTGCCCGGAATTTTTATGAAAAAATACGGCGGCCTGATGTACAAAGAGGGGCAGGATATTTCGGTTTACAGTACCGGCAGTATGCTGAAAAAAGGTTCGGCTGACAGCCTCAGCGCGGCGCTGGCCAAGGCGGGCGGCATCATGCCCGATTACTGGGTTTTTGGCAGGCCGTACAGCAATCTCTATCAGGAGCTTTATGCCAAGGGAGTCATCGAGGATATCGCCCTGAAGCTCATCGACGATGCATCCGATCCCGTTCAGCAGTACCGGCGCTCGGCGGCCTTGTTTCTTGACGGATATCGTGTGCCGGTGAACCTCGAAGCGCTGGTCAGAAAAAGATGCGCAGATGCGAAGGTTCAGTTTGATCCGGTAGAGTTTGGCCGGGACAGAGCTATCATAGCCCTTGCGCTCAAAGCACGGATTGCGAGGCATTTGTTCGGAACGGAAGAGCAGGTCAGGGTGTTGATCCGTGAAGGCGATCCGGTCATGAAGGTTGCGCGTCATTTCATTGAAAAGCGGGCTTCATGAGCCGCCGGGGAAGAACTCTTTACCGGACGGATCGATGGTTGTTCAGCATTTTATCATACAATCAGTTTCTTTATGTCATTACTTGAAACAATTAACAGTAACACCTGCACGCTCAGGTTCAGAAACGACTGGCTGAAGATTTTCACCTGCCCGGTGCCTTCATCCGATTTTCTGTCGTTCGTCGGCGTAGCCACGATCGATGCGCCCCAGCACTCCGTGCTCAGTCTTTTGTACGACATTGAGTCCGCGACCGAGTGGGTGTGGAAAACCCGCGAGATGCGCGTGCTTCAGGAGCTTGCCGACGACAACGAGGGGCGGGTGGTCTATCAGGTCGTCAGCGCTCCATGGCCGGTATCGGATCGCGATATTGTCACTCGCTCGACGGCCTATATCGATCCCGAGACATCGGAAGCTTTCGTCAATATCGAAAGCCTGCCCGATTTCATTCCTGAAAAAAACAATTGCGTGAGGGTGCGCAAGCTCGAAGGGGCGTGGAACATCATGCCGCTGTCGGAAAACTCGTGCCGCGTGGTCTTCAGGCTGCATATCGAGCCTGCCGGTGAAATCCCGTCATGGCTGGCCAACATCGCCGTTATCGACACGCCGTACCATACGTTGAACAATATGCGCGATATGGTAAAACGCGAAAAATACCGTAATCCTGTCGGCGTTCCGTTAAAGGAGTCCAAAGAGGTGATCATCAGGAATTACAACGATTTCATTGTCGAGTAAGCCACCAGGTCTCTCCCTATCATTACCATAAGAGTCAAGCCAATGGAAGTAGCAAGCGCCCTGGAGGGCAACTGGGAATTTCGGGTCGATCACAAGAACATCAAGATTTTTTCATCGAAGATCAGTGGTTCCCAGGTGCTGGGTTTCAAGGGGGAGACCGTGTTCGAGGCGTCTCTGAAAAAGCTGATCAGCATCTTTCATGATTTTGGAAGCTATGGGAAATGGGTGCATCAGCTTGCGGAGATGGAGGTGCTGCATCAAAGCGACGATCTCGACTATGTCGTTCGCCAGGTGCTCAACACGCCTTGGCCAATTCCAAAAAGGGAGATGATTGTTCGCACCTGCCTGCACGCCTCCGAGGAGGGGGCGCTGGCCCTGACGATGACGGGGATTCCCGATTATGCTCCGTCGAGGCCGGATGTTCACCGCGTGCGTGACGCCAAAGGGGTATGGATCTTGATGCCGGTGGAAAAGGGCAAGGTGCACGTGACCTTCGTGATGCATCTCGATCCCGGCAGCGACATTCCGGCAGCGCTCAGCAACGCGGCCCTGTTCGAGGTGCCGTTCTACTCGCTGCTCAAGATGAGGAACCTTGCGCAGGATCCTTCATACAATCCGGCATGGCCGTCGGTCGTGGACAACCACATTACCATCATTGAAGATGAGCCAGGCAGGCATTGAAAAGCTTTTCAGGCCTGACCGGCACCGCACCAACCTCCTGGCACACAGTGTTCGCCGCGAGGTTGGCGATGCGGGTGCTGGTCACCAGATCGAGGCCTGAGGCCAGACCGAGCGCGAGAGTACCGATCACCGTATCTCCCGCGCCGGAGACGTCAGCCACGTCGAGCGACAGGGCGGGGATGTGGGTGAAAGAGCCGTCATACACGGTCATTCCCTTCTCGCTTCTCGTTACCACGAGGTTTTCGACATAGAGCTTTTCAAGGAGCATCAGGCACGCCTCCTCGACCTCGCGATCCGTGTTGGCCACCGGAACGCCAAGCGAGGCGGCAAGTTCCGAGAGATTGGGCTTGAAGACCGTGCTGCCGCCGTAAGAGAAGAAGCCTTTCAGTTTCGGATCGACCAGCACTGGCCTGTCGTGCTCCCGGCAGAGAGCGATCACCGAAGCGATCAGCGACGGGGTGAGTACCCCCTTGTTGTAATCTTCGAGCACCACCGCATCGACCGAATCGGCGATCTCCATGAACATGCCAAGCAGCTGTTGCTCAAGCCCGGTATCCACCGGCTTGCGGCTTTCGTAGTCAACCCTCGTGATATGGTGGTTTTGCGAGAGGATTCTGGTTTTGCAGGTGGTCGGGCGGTTGCTGTCGGCCACGAGCATTCCCGGATCGAGTCCATGCTCCCACATGAGGTTGGCGAGGTTCCGGCGTTCCGCATCGTCTCCGGTGACGCCGATCAGGAGGGTTTCGGCTCCAAGCGAATGGATGTTGACCGCCACGTTGGCTGCACCGCCGAGACGGCTGCACTCGTTGGTGACGTCAACCACCGGCACCGGATATTCGGGCGAAATTCTCGATACGTGGCCGAAGATATATTTGTCGATCATCACATCGCCGATAACGGCGATTTTCTTGTTTTTGAATGATCGGAATATCCGGTCGATGGTTTCCGGGGTCATGGTCTCTGCTTTGAAAATTGACTTAACTAATATAAAAGAAAATAGTTCGGAGACTGCTGCATTGTTTGGTTTTATTTTTGCAGAATATTTTTATATTTAAAGCTATCCATTTTTAGAATTTATGTGACAGGTTCAATATGTTCGACAATCTCAGTGACAAACTTGAGCTGACCTTCAGAAAACTCGCCGGACAGGCGACGATCAATGAGGTCAATATCGGTATCGCCATGCGCGACATCAAGCGCGCCTTGCTGAGCGCCGACGTCAACTACAGGGTTGCCAAGAAGCTGGTCGAGGATATTCGCGAGAAGTCTCTCGGCGAATCGGTCATCAAGAGCGTTTCGCCCGCGCAGATGATCGTCAAGATAGTCAACGACGAGCTGACCGAGATCATGGGGGGCGAGAACAAGCCGCTGAACCTGCCTCCGAAAAAAATTCCCGCCATCGTGATGGTTGCCGGTCTCCAGGGTTCCGGTAAAACCACCTTCTGCGCCAAGTTGGCCAAGCGCCTCAAAAAGAACGGAAAGAATCCTATCCTTGTTGCTGCTGACGTCTATCGTCCGGCTGCGGTCGAGCAGCTCAAGACGCTCGGCGAGCAGATCGACGTTCCCGTTTTCTCAGTCGATGAGCCGGACGCGATGAAAGCCGCGCTCGGCGGTCTCGAAGCCGCTCGTAATGGCGCGAAGGATGTGGTGATCGTTGATACCGCCGGTCGTTTGCAGATCGACGAGGCGATGATGGCCGAAGCCGAGGCGCTCAAGAATCGCCTCAGCCCGGACGAGTTGCTTTTCGTCGTCGATTCGATGATGGGCCAGGAGGCCGTGAATACTGCCAAGGCGTTCAACGACCGGCTCGACTTCGATGGCGTAGTGCTCACCAAGCTTGACGGTGATGCCCGCGGTGGCGCGGCGCTCTCGATCCGCCAGGTGGTCGAAAAGCCGATCAAGTTCATGAGCGTCGGCGAGAAGGTCGATGATCTCGATGTGTTCTACCCCGACCGCATGGCCCAGAGGATTCTCGGCATGGGCGACATCGTCAGCTTCGTCGAGAAGGCGCAGGAGACCCTCGATCTCGAAAAGACGATGGAGATGCAGTCGAAGCTCATGAAGAACGAGTTCGACCTTGACGACTTTTTCGATCAGCTTCAGCAGCTCAAGAAGATGGGTTCGATCCAGGGCCTCATCGAGATGGTGCCCGGCCTGAACAAAATGGTCCCGAAGCAGGATCTCGAAAATATCAACTTCAGGCCCATCGAGGCGATGATCTCCTCGATGACCAAAGAGGAGCGCAAAAAGCCCGAGATCATCAACGGCAGCCGCCGTCAGCGCATCGCGCGAGGCAGCGGCACGAGGGTGCAGGAGGTGAACATGCTGCTCAAGCAGTTCTCCGAAATGAAGAAGATGATGCGCTCGGTCAACCGCCTCGCCAAGTCTGGGCGGAAGATCACCTCGGAGAACCTGGCGCTCGACAAGTTTTTGAAACGATAAATGAACAATGTCTCTTACAATAAATTAAACTCTTTACGCATTGGTTAAGATCAGATTGAAAAGAGCCGGAAGGAAAAAGATGCCTTTCTACCAGATCGTTGCCGCCGACGGGCGCGCGCCGAGAGATGGCAAGTTTCTCGAAGTGGTCGGCCACTACAACCCGACCGCCAAGCCGCACGCCGTGACCATCGAGAAGGATCGCGTGGCTTACTGGCTGAATGTTGGCGCGCAGCCGACCGACACCGTTCACAGCCTTATCCGTGGCACCGGTCTGCTTCACGAAATGAACCTGAAGCGTCGTGGTTTCAGCGAGAGCGATATCGCCGCCCAGATGGAAGCGTGGCAGCAGAAAGAGGTCGAGCGCCGTCAGAAGCGTCTCAACGCCAAGCTGCGCCGCCGCCAGGCCAAGAAGGCCGCCGAAGGCGCTGGTTCCGAAGGCTGAGGACCGGAAATCATCGAACCGGCTGAACCTGAGTGGAACTGTATTTGACAGGCATCGTCCTGAAGCCCAAGGGGCTGAAAGGCGAACTCAAGGTGAAGCCGGTGACCGACTTTCCGGAAAGTTTTCTGAAGCGCCAGGAGTACTTTGTCGGCAAAACGCCGGAAGATGCCGCGCTCCGCAAGGTGCTGTCGGCGAAGCTGAATCAGGGTTTTGCCTGGCTGGTGCTCGAAGGGGTCGGATCGCGCGAAGAGGCCGAAGCGCTCGCAGGCTGCGGACTCTACGTCACGAAAGATTCTTTGGAATCTCTGCCGGACGATCGGGCATACATCCATGAACTGATCGGTCTGGAGGCGTTCGACGAAGAGGCGGGCCGCGTTGGCAGGATCAGCGATGTGTTGCAGATGCCCGCGCACGACGTCTACGAAATCGACACGGGAAGCTCCAAAGTGCTGATACCGGCAGTGGAGGATTTTATAACTGAAACCGATCTCGAAAAAGGGATCGTGACGTTACGCAGATTCAGGGAATTTTTGTAACGTCAGCGCGTCGCGGCTTCAGCGATGAAGTTCAGGCGCAGTGTTCTTGACAAGATTGACAGGCAACGACTCAGGTGTGAAGCCATGCGGATAGATATCATTTCCGTCATTCCGGATTTTTTTGCATCGACCCTCGAAAAGGGATTGCTCGGCATCGCAAGGCGAAAGGCTCTTGCGGAGATTCACGTGCACAACCTGCACGATTATGGCTTGGGCAAGTACCAGCAGGTGGACGATGCGCCATTCGGAGGCGGAGCGGGAATGGTGATCCGTCCCGAACCGGTTTTCGCGTGCATCGAGAAGTTGCAGGCTGAAAGGAGTTATGACGAGGTTATCTTCATGACGCCGGACGGGCAGGCTTTCGACCAGAAGCGGGCAAACCGCCTTTCGCAAGCGGGGAATCTCATCATTCTCTGCGGCCACTACAAGGCCATGGATGAAAGGATTCGCCGGACGCTGGTCACCATGGAGCTTTCCGTCGGCGATGTGGTGCTTTCCGGAGGTGAAATTCCGGCGCTCATGGTCATGGACGCGGTCGTCAGGCTCATACCGGGAGTGCTCGGTGATGGCGAGTCGGCGCTGACCGATTCGTTCCAGAGCGATCTCCTCGACTGCGCATGGTACACCCGCCCTGCGGAGTTCAGGGGAATGAGCGTGCCCGATGTGCTTCTTTCAGGCCATCATGAAAAAATCGAGCAGTGGCGGCAGGAGAATGCGCGAGAGCGCACCATCGAGCGCAGGCCGGAGCTGCTCGGCAAAGAGAGTGAAGAAGAGTAAAGACAACATAAAGATAACAGTGTCATCATGGATCAGTTAATTCAGTTGGTCGAAGCAACCCAGCAGAGGAGCGATATTCCCGAAGTTCGCCCCGGCGATACCGTCAGGATTCAGCTCAAGGTTATCGAGGGCGAGAAAGAGCGCCTTCAGGCTTTCGAGGGCGTCGTGATCGGCGACAAGGGCATGGGCGCTTCCAAGACCATCACCGTCCGCAAGATTTCGCACGGCGTGGGCGTCGAGAGGATCATCCCGATCAACTCGCCGAACGTCGAGAGCGTCACGGTGGTCAGGAACGGCAAGGCCAGAAGAGCCAAGCTTTTCTATCTCCGCAAGCGTACCGGCAAGGCCGCGCTGAAGGTCAAGGAGCGCAAGAGCGCTCACGCCTGAGCCTGAGCATTTCCGACTTTTAGCAGAGCAGCGCAACCGTGAACCGGCGGCGCTGCTTTGTTGGTTTTTGCGCGGCGTTGCTTTGATGGACATTGATGGACGCAATGGACGTTGATGGACGAAGAGCGCGAGCTGCGTTATTATTTCCTTTCTGATTTTACCCTGCCATGCATACCGCTCGTGTCGAGGCTTTTCAGGCGAAGATTTTCGATTTTTACGGAAAGAAGGGGCGGAGCTTTCCCTGGCGCTCGACCACCGACCGCTATGCCGTCATGGTGAGCGAGGTGATGCTGCAACAGACCCAGGCTGACCGCGTCGCGCCGCGATTTCTGCGCTGGCTCGGGCGCTTTCCCGATGTTCGGTCGCTTGCCTCGGCTTCGCTGCGCGAGGTGCTCGAAGAGTGGAGCGGCCTCGGCTACAACGGGCGCGGCCAGCGGCTGCATCGCGCGACGGCGATGATCGTCGAGCAGCATGGCGGAGAGGTGCCCGGCGATCCCGCCAAACTCATCGCGCTGCCCGGCATTGGCGCCTACACGAGCCGCTCGATTCCCGTCTTCGCCGACAACCTCGACATCGCCGCCGTCGATACCAACATCCGGCGCGTGCTGATCCACGAGCTGCAGCTTCCCGAATCGATCACGCCGAAAGCCTTGCTCGACGTGGCTCACGAGGTGCTGCCGAAAGGGCGGAGCCGCGACTGGCACAACGCGCTCATGGATTACGGCGCGATGGAGCTGACCGGCAAAAAAACCGGCATCGCGCCGCTGACGAAGCAGTCCCGCTTCAAAGGCTCGCGCCGCTGGTATCGCGGGGCGCTCCTGCGCGAACTGCTCGCCGCTGGCGAATTGTCACGCGAGTCGGTCGAAGAGCGCTACGCCGATTGCCCGCACGGCATCGGCTCGATTGTCGATTCGATGGTCATGGAGTCGATGATCGAGGAGTACGGCGACAACCGGATGCTGCGGATTGCAGGGGAGTCTGGTGGGGGCGGAGGTAAATGATGAACACTTTTTTTCCCCGAAGGAGCGATCACGGTCACGTTGTGCTTCGATTCCGATTTCAACTTTTTTCTTCCAGCCGGGCGACTCAGGCTGCCTGGATTCGACACCCTTTGGTTTACTTGAGCAAGGATGTCCGCTAACGATCAAGCTAAGGGGCAAAACACGCAGTGTTTTGTCCGCTTGAGCGCCTTGTTATGAGTTCATGTATTCATGAAATTCATCTCTATCGTAAACAATTCTTTTTATATCATTGGAGCTACCTAGCCCCATACTTTCTAGATCAAACCCCAACGTACCTTCAAGGGTAACAATTTGATTTATAGCCATTGCAAGAGCATTAAAACTATTAGCGCAAATATCAAAGACATCGTCTTCAAATTCTTCAATTTTCCAAGTACGTTCTAGGAAAGGCAAAGAATCGCAGTCTGGAGTCACTAACGAGCGATACACTGGTTCCCTTTTGCAAGTATCTAAAAATCTTTTATAAGCTTGGCTACTCGGTTCGTTTGGATGAACAGGAAAAGGTATAGAAATTTTATCAACTCTTAATTCTGTAGTTCCGATTCTCCCTGTGCTTTGCATTTCTAGTTTGCCTTGATGTACAATAAAATCTCTTTTTTTCTTAAGAATTTGGAAAAGAGGGTTTTTATTTAACTCATCTAATATTGGTTTTATTTCAGATTGATAATTGCTTTTATTTTGCATTTCTTTGCTAATCATCCCTGGAATTTCTTTTGTGCAACGTATAAAAGCATTTATTGAATACCTAAAGCCATCTGGCTTATGATATTCTTGTTTTGCATTATCTAAATGCCAACGAGCTTCAAAAAGCCTATCGCACGCAAAATTAATAATAGAAAAGGGACAGTGTTTCATTTTTTTATTTTTCTCATAACGATTGATATTTAGCCAATTTGCGATTATAAACTTTCCAAACCGAAATCATGCTCCGACGAGCAAATTCGGCTACAATATTTTGTTATACACTTTTATATATTACAGAGCAACCCCAAAGTAAAGACAAATTAGGAATTAAAATTTTTAATAATTTCTTCACGCCAATTTTGATTAAATGAATCAATAATAATTTCTGGAAACTCTTTTTGGTCTAAGACACTTCCACTCATTTTTGTACTCATTATCCCAATTTGCTGATTGTCCCACAAGTCATCAAATAACTCCTCATTTTTCTGGGCATCATATATTATAAAACCTTGGCCAATAGGTTTAAATATTTTTGTAACAAAAAACGGCACCAAAAAACCAAATAGATAAAATAGATTCATTTTTATCGCCAAGAATATTGAAAGAGGAATCCAAAACCACTCACTTGAAAATAACCAATACATTCTAAAAAATATTTTCCAAATAAATTTTGGTTTTTTTGTCTCACTAATCCAATAAAGCCAAATACCAAATGTATCATTCAATGATTTTTTTAGTTTTAATTCAACTTGTTTGGAATTAATTAACCTTTGTAGTCTCTTAAATTCATCACTCATTTTTTACACCTTATTAAGTTACAAATATGTTAGTGAAATTTATTCAAATGAATGGATAAATCCCTTAATAATCTGGTATTTGTCTACATTTCTGGATCTAAAAGAAAGTAAATTTGGATGGTTTTTAACAAGATAATTATAAAAATCCATCGCCTCTTGAAATTCTGCCTTAGGTTTACCTTTTTCTATCCGCAGTTTTTTTATTTCTCGTTTTGCTTCATCTTGTTTCATGATTAAGCCTTTTAATTTGATGTGTATAACAAGTTATTAGTTCGTTTCTTCATATCTCGTCTCATGTGACGCTCATCAACAGTGTTCTGTGAGACTGTCTTGTCATGAACTTTTTAAAGTTTACGACAAAAGTCAAGTAAAACCAAGAAAAGTTTGAATTTTATCCTTATGGATGTCATCCTGAAATCAGAATGAATGAGAAAAGAGACATCACCTATTGGCGTGTCAAGAAAAAAATGACGGATATTCGTCATCGCGAGGCCCGACTTGTCGGGATTGCCGCGTCGCTATGCTCTTTTCCATGAACATGGATGAAGTTGCCGTAATTATGCGTTTCTTTTAGGTTTTCTGTCATTCTGAACGCAGTGAAGAATCCAGTCGAAACGCCTCAGAGCTACTCGAAAGAACTGGATTCTTCGTCGGCAAGCCTCCTCAGAATGACAGAAAAAAACAAGTCTCACATTATCCTGTCATTGCGATGGAGCGCATTGTTCATTGTCCGTGTGCGGAATCCTGCCGGATATGCGCGGCTCGCAATGACGGGGAATACACCAGACTGTCTGGTTTTGACTTGACACTATGAGCATTTTCCGAAAGCGCTCGCCCGCTGAAGCTTACTCCGTATTGTAAACCATGTTCAGCGCGTTGTAGAGATTGTCGATCTCCGTGTTGTATTTGCTGATGATCTCCTTGCGCTTGAGCTTGAGCGTCGGGGTCATCATGCCGTTTTCAATCGAGAACGGCTCATCGACCAGCAGAAATTTGCGCACCTTTTCATGGGTGGCGAGTTGGCGGGAGATGCTCTTGAGCAGCTTATCGTAAATCTGCATCACCTCTTTGGTAGCGATCAACTCTTTGGTGTTGGCGGTCTTGATCTGGTGCTCCGCCGCAAAATCCTTGAGTTTCAGGAAGTCCGGCACGATGAGCGCGATGAGGAATGGTCGCTTTTCGCCGACGATCATCACCTGATCGACATACGGGCTGTCGAGAATGAGGTTCTCTATGGGCAGGGGGGCGATGTTCTTGCCGCCGCTGGTCACGATGATGTGCTTCTTGCGGTCAGTGATTTTGAGGTAGCCGTCGGCATCGATCACGCCGATGTCGCCCGTATAGAACCAGCCATCCTTGAGCACCTCGGCGGTTGCCTCCTCGTCTTTCCAGTACCCCTTCATGATGTTGGGCCCTTTGAGCATGATTTCGCCATCCGGGGCGATTTTCACTTCGACATTTTTGACTGGCGGGCCGACCGTGCCGAACTTCACCTTTTCGGGCCGGTTGACGTGGGTGACGGGAGATGTCTCGGTCAGGCCGAAGCCCTCCATAATCGTGATACCAATGGACTGGAAGAACTCTCCCGTTTTCTGAGGAAGCGCCGCGCCGCCGGAGACGAAGTAACGCAGCCTTCCGCCGAATTTTTTACGTATTTTGCTGTAGACCAACTTGTCGGCCAGGTTGTGCTGCGCGGCGAGTATTGGCGATACCTTTCCGGCGGCGAGCTGCTTGTAGTACTTTTCACCGGTGCTGACCGCCCAGAAGAAGATTTTTTCCTTCAAGCCCCCTTCGCACGTCACCGATTTGAGAATGCTGGCCTTCATGCGGTCGAAGAGCCTCGGCACCGTGAAGATGATGGTGGGCTTTGACTCCGAGATGTTGAGCGAGATGGTTTCGATGCTTTCGGCCAGATTGATCCGCGCCCCGCAAGCGAAGAGCAGGTAGTAGCCGCCGGTGCGCTCGTAGGCGTGTGAAAGCGGCAGGAATGACAGACTGCTGTCGGTTTCATCGAGGCGGATGACTGTCGAGCACGATTTGACGTTTTCGCACAGGTTCCGGTGGGTGAGCATCACCCCTTTTGGAAGGCCGGTCGTGCCCGAGGTGTAGATGATCGTGGCCACGTCGTCGGGCTTGCTTTTGATGCCGTCGAACATCCAGGGTGTGGCTTGCAGGACTTTGATCCCCTCTGTTTTGGCCTGACCGAGATCGACCACCTCTTCGACCGGTTCTTCAAGGCGGTTCATGACAATCACCATGTTCAGCTCCGGAAGTTTCGGCCAGATGGAGAGAATCTTGCCGAGCTGAAGCATGTTGG
>JAAXXD010000133.1 GCA_013334655.1 Chlorobaculum sp.
TCCGATACGATCTGGAACTTGTAAGCCATCAGTCACCTTCTCGAATCCAAGCAAATCTATTACCTCTCTTAATCTTGAGATAGAAGCCTCTTTGGATAGTTCACTCTCGGATGTGTAACTCATGTTCCTTGTGGCCTAAAGTGGCCGCGGATGAGCAGCGCTCCGCGGCGGAAAATTTATTTGACGACGCGGAGTGTCTGCTCCTGCCGCTTCTTCTCCCGCCTGCGGGCGGACAGGCAGATACCCGATCCGCGGCCACGTTCACCCGACCTCAGGGCGGGTGAACGTTTGAAATCACCGGCGCTGCGCGGCTTCATCGCGCAGCGTCCGGTGGATTGATGGGTTAGCCATTTGGTATAAGCAGCTTTCTGAAATCTGCAATCTTGTGGGCTTTAACAACAAAGCCAAGGTTGTTCGGTATCTTGGACAAGCTGATCGGAATTTGAGCTAGGGGGACTTCGATGGTTTGGATTTCACCCTCGGCTACATGTTGAGGGCCTGCAAACAGTACGCCAAGCAAAATGATGCGACCCCCGCCGAGGTTGAGATTGCCTTTTGCGTCAAGGTAGCCGCCTTGGTCAAAGATCAGTACAGGGCTCCCACTTGAGCCGGGAAAGCAGGCGCAGTCAATTACGAATATTGGGAGCCCGTTGTAGTCGTTCTTAGGATTCGTAGCCGTAATGCCCCGCCTTACGATTGGCATGTTGTTCTTTTCATCCCAGATGCCGTTCGGGTAGCCAATCATGGTTATGTTTTCAAGACCGGAGAGATCGGCTAGTTTCTCTGGTGTAGGCAGCAAGTCTTCTCCAATCGGAGGAGCGAAGAACTTCACCCCTTTTGCTTCGGCTTGGTAATACAGGGGAGCAATTGGAAAGACTGCTAGGTCGACGTTTTCCTCGGGATGTTTTGTCCAGAGACTTTCGAAATTATCGAGGACGATTCGTTCGGTTTGACCAAGGATTGGCTCGCCTTGGTCGTTGCTTTTCGTCAGAACAAATGTACCGACTTTCGAGCTGTTGATTACGTGCTTGTTGGTGATGATTACTGGCACGTGGGTTTTGTCATCAATCTTGAACGAGAAGAAAAACCCCGTTCCGGTGGACTGACGATTTCCATCCAGCAAACACTCAAGCCGGACAGTCGTGTGCATCAGAGTTTCAGCAGGCGTCATAGGCTATGAATGGCTAACGTGTTGCGCATGAGCGGCGCTCCGGCGCATTGGGATGAGAATACCTGACTGCGTCCACTCGATGCGCTTGTTCGATGCCCCGGCCGACGAGCGACGGCATCCAGAAAGCGCGTGCCTGCGGCGGCATCGAGTCAAGCGCCGCATCGAGCTTGGCTGGGTCCGCCGCATGCTGCAGCGCGACCCAGACGATCTCGATCGCGTCGTCGACCGAGTAGTTGTGGTCAGCGCGAAGCGAGCGGACGTCTCGCATCTGCGCGGCACGATCTCCCCAGGGCACCCGCGACGCCGATGGGTCCCAGTGCGTGACGAACAACGCCCGCAGGCCTGCCGGCAGCACCACGGCGAAGCGGATCGCGTCGTCGGTCTCGAGCCGCATGCGAAAGACACGAAGGACGCCCTCGGTCATCGTGAACGCCTGATGTGTGCTGCCGAACGAAGCCGCCTCGCGCACCTCGAGCAGGAACGCGTAGAAGTCGTCGGTGGCGCGCTGGTATTCAGCTGGAACCGGCATGCTTGTCTCCAACCCGGATAGGACCCACACGCCGCATCCGACGTGAGAGCTCCCAGCGGTGCATCGAACAATAATTAGATTGATCCGCCTAAACCGCGGATTTTTGAATTACAACCCATATAACACGCAATCGAAAAACAAATCAGAGTACCGTTAATTACCTAACCATTAATCTCTTATACCTTATATCAGTTTTTATTTCCGCGTCTTATATGGATCGGCATAAAAACGTTGATTACAGCCGATTTTCAAAACTTCGGACACCAGACGGCCCTCGATTCAAGACATACGTGTAAACCATGGTGGGAAGTAAATCATATCCGCTTAACAGCAAGTGAGCCTCAATCGTCATGGTTACTCATCCCGCAATAATCGCATACTGAAAATATAGCGAAACATCAGAAAGTCATCAAAATATCACATCGATCAACCAGGCATTAACGACGCCACATAACACGTGATTGAAACGGAACAGCAGTTCCCTCCCCCATCAGTCGCCACAGTTGCCCAGGTTTTTGAATGGTCAACAATTTCAACACCTAAACACCCGGCCTATCCCCCAGCATCCGAATGCGCCTCAACCCTCTCAGCCCACTCGATCAGCTTCTTCTCATCCATACCCTCCCATGATTCGACCTTCCCGGTGAGCGCCTGTTCGATGAAGGCGCTCTCGATCACTGTTATATCTGTTGAAAAGACGTAGTCTTCGAGGGCAGCGTCGTCGTGGGGCTGGAATGCCCAGTAGGGTACGCCCGGTTTGCCGTCGCTGAAAAGAAAGAGTTTTTCGTCGGGGTCGAGATCCTCGTTCTCTTCGAGGGATTCGCTCTCTTTGGCGATCTCTTTTATCTCAGCGTAATGCTTCAGCGAGAACTCGATGGGGCCGAGCAGGGGGTCGTACACCCGGCAATCTACGCTGATCAGCCCTTCGTCCGTCAGGACATAGAGCATGCGTCCGAACTGCGAGTATCCCCCGTCGACAAGGATCGGCGCCGCGATGGCTTTCAGGAGGTTGAGCGCTGTATTTCTGTCCATTTTTTGCACCAATAGGTTTCAGTGTTAACACTGTGCAAAATACGAATCAATTCACTCAATAATGTAATTGTGGCGGCGTGAGCCTGACTGATTTTCAGAAAAGGTTTCCGGATGGTAAGTTGCAGGCATGAACAAGGGGAACAAAACGAACATCGAGCTTACCGAGAACCGGGTTTTCGAAAAAAGCGTATTCGGCTCGGAAAACCCGCTCTGCGGCGTGTACGAGGAGTGCCGTTTTCTCGGCTGCGGCTTCACCAACGCGGAGCTTTCGGGCATAACCTTCAGGAACTGCACCTTCGAGGGGTGCGATTTCAGTCTGGCGAAGATGAAAAACCTGAGCCTGCAGGAGGTGCTCTTCAGGGAGTGCAAGCTGCTCGGCGTGCAGTTCGGCGAGTGCAGGACCTTTCTTCTCGAACTGCGCTTCGAAAGCTGCATGATGAAACTCACGACCTTTCTCAGGCTCAGCCTGAAAGAGACCGTGTTCAATAACTGCGATCTTCAGGAGGCGGACTTCACCGAAGCCGACCTCACGGGGGCCTCTTTTGCCGGGAGCGA
>JAAXXD010000005.1 GCA_013334655.1 Chlorobaculum sp.
TGCCTGTTGGCTACGCTACAAGCATCAGCCAGCCGCATCTGAAAGTTGATGATCTCGGCATGGGCCAGACGGCAATTGCCACGCTCCGACATTGGGTTGGTTATCCCGCCATCGGATTCAGATGATCTTCAGCATATATTGCAAATCGGGATGCTTGTTTCAGAATGGAATGAGCGAAGTGACGAACAACATTCGAATCACACATTTCTGAGATAACCTATGACAAGGAAGAGATCACTTCGTTTACCTAAGAAGCTGCTTGTCTTCGCAGTAGCCTTGCTTGCATCAGCATACGTCATTCTGACCCCCTGGAATATTCCTAAACTCACCTCGCATCCGCATCCGGCGACTGATTACAACGATGCTCTCCGCAGGATCGAAGCGCTTCGTGAACAAGAGGCGGGCGTAGCCATGAACCCGCTCTGTACGCTTCAGTTCATGACCCACGGGTGGAAAACGGGGCGCGTGGTTGTCCTCGTGCATGGGTACACGAACTGTCCGCAACAGTTCCGCGAACTCGGCAAACGCTTTTTCGAACGTGGCGACAACGTGCTGATCGCGCCGTTGCCGCATCATGGGCTCGCCGACCGGATGAATACCGCGCAGTCAAAGCTCACGGCTGGAGAGATGGCCGCCTATGCCGACGAGGTTGTCGATATTGGTCGGGGGTTGGGCAAGAAGGTGTCGATGATGGGCATCTCGGCGGGTGGCGTCATCACCGCATGGGCCGCGCAGAATCGCCGCGACCTCGATTGCGCCGTTGTCATCGCCCCGACGCTGGGCTTCAAACCGGTTCCTGTGCCGTTCACGGCGGCGGTCATGAATCTGTTTTCGTCGCTGCCGGATAGCTGGGCATGGTGGAATGAGGAGCTGAAAGAGAAAGTGCAGCCGCCGTACGGCTATCCCCGCTGCTCAAAACACGTTCTTACCGACATTCTGCGCCTCGGCTTCGTAGTCGAAGAGGCGGCCAGGCAACGCCCGCCAGCGGCCCGGAAGATTGTCATGGTTTCCAACGCCAACGACCAGGCCGTCAACAACGAGAGCACCCAAAAGATCGCCGACCTCTGGAAATCCCACGGCGCAACTGTCGTATCATATACCTTCGACGCATCCCTGAAAATCGGCCACGACATCATCGACCCCAACCAGCCCGACCAGAAGGTGGATATTGTCTATCCCAAACTGATCGAGCTGTGCGGGGAGTAGGGGAGTGGCTATCAAGTCTCTCGCAGTCATGAGCGTTCTCGTTTTATAGCCAGAGTTGCGTATCTTTTTTTTATATCCGGGTTTTTACCCCTGACCTGAATTGACCGGATAAAGTATTATAAATGGATAAAATACGCTTTTTTTGATATGATTCGCTGTTGGGATCATTTCTGACTCCGTTCAGTTGTTGCGTTTGATTTCAATAATACTTAACTTAAAAGTGAAACAAGGGTTCGCCATTGTGCCTGTCACATCGGGTGACGGCGGTTCTCTTTACACGATTCAGTATGATGGAGAGTCGCAGTCGGAGTTCGACAAGTTCCTTGAAAACGAAGAGGTTCAGAAGGAGCGTTCGTCGCGTTCACGTCTTGTCGCCAAGTTGAACGAAATGGTGCATGAGTATGGTTTTGTTCGCGAGTTTTTCAAGGAAGAGGAAGGTAAGCGCTGGGATTATGTCGTCGCTTTAAAGGAAGGCAGGTTAAGGCTTTACTGTTTAAGAGCCGAAGATTTTCTGCTGATTGTCGGTAATGGCGGAGTAAAGAAAACACGAACCTACCAGCAGGATTCTCATTTAAACGCCTCGGTTGAGGAGTTGCAACGGGTACACAAGCTTGTGATGAACAGGATTTATTCCGGTCGTATTCTTGTCGAACGCCATTCAGGTGTTTTGCGGGGCGCATTGAATTTTAGTCAGGAACGGTGATAAGGAGCAGCTATGTCATTATTTCAAAATGTCTTGGATACAGTGCCTTCGGGTACGAAGAAGTATGTCAACCGACAGCTTGGATTTGCGGCTACGGTGTCGAAAAAGCTGAAATTGGTCGGCATGACCCAGCGAGAGCTTGCGGAGAAAATGGGGAAGAAGGAGTCGTATATCAGCCGCATTCTCTCCGGCGACGCCAACCCGACCCTGAAAACGATTGCCGAACTGGAAGTCGCGCTTGGAGAAGATGTTATCGCTTTTACCCTTGAGAAGAACATCGAGGAGAATGGGAGTGTGACAACGATGGTCTCGCGGTAAGCTGTCCGAAAAAATACTGTTGCCAAAGTGTACGCGATGGCATAAATTCTTGTTATGGTATTGATTGAAATATTTGAACGAGAGATTGTATTTCTCAAAATAAATTGACAGGAGTTGAAACTATGATGACGACCACCAATGCAACTGCTGAGGTTTTTTTGACAGCATTCAGGGCCATGTCAAAAAAAGAACGAAATGCGGTAATAGATAAATTGCTGGCCGATAATGAATTTATGGAAGATTTGATTGATATATCTATCATAAAGCAAAGAAAAGATGAGCCGTCACGTTCGTTAGATGATTATCTTGCCGACAGGCAAAAAGAGTGATACCGATGGGCAAATATAAAATAAATATCCAAAGATCAGCAGAAAAGGAGCCGTATATCAGCAGGATTCTGTCAGGCGACGCCAACCCGACCCTGAAAACGATTGGTGAACTGGAGGTCGCACTGAGAGTGGATGTTATCGCGTTCAGCCTTGAGAGGAATGCTCCGGGGAAAGGCAATGTGACAACGATGGTGACCAAAGAAAAAAAACGTTGCGACGAGGTGTGTCGCGATGAGGAAAAAGCAAATAAGGGTAATGAATTAGCGCTATATTCTATATGAAAAATACAACAAAGACTAAACTCCCTTACGAAACACTTCCACCTGCAGATACGCCGGTTTGGCGATATATGAGCTTGGCGAAGTTTATTGCTATATTGAGGACGCAATCGATATTTCT
The DNA here is from genome assembly GCA_013334655.1 of Chlorobaculum sp. Classification (GTDB taxonomy): domain Bacteria; phylum Bacteroidota; class Chlorobiia; order Chlorobiales; family Chlorobiaceae; genus Chlorobaculum. Next base: position 2,956 of record JAAXXD010000005.1, read on the forward strand.
CTGCCGTGCAGATTTGCTTGATGATATATTTGAAGGGTCATTTAGTGAGGGTAGCTTACGCGAACATGCAGGGGATGGGAGAACTTATTTTCCAGAGAATCATATAGCACTGATGCAATGGATCCCATGTCGATCATTTATCAGTTGTTGGCATGCATCTGAAGTTGAATCGGCAGCCCTGTGGAAAATTTATGCAGGAACTGAGGGCTGCATATCAATACGGAGTAAGGTGGGTTCTCTTCAGAAGGCTTTTCCCAGTATTATTGAGCGAACGGATAACCTTATCATAACTCAAGAGGTTTGCAGCGTTCAGTATATTGATTATCGCACAAGTCATCCAGAAATTAATGATCTTGTGGGGCCTTTATGCTATAAACGAAGCGCATTTTCTTATGAACAAGAGATTCGTGTTATTCGTCAGGAAATACCAGATGTTCCTAAGCCGAGCGAAGGACGTCCTGATGGTCGTGCGATTAAAATTGGGGTGCCTCCTGACAAAAATGGTTTAGATTTAAAGGTAAATATCGATGAGTTTATAGAAGATGTATATTTAGCACCGTCTTCGCCATCATGGTTATTGCCAACAGTTCAAGATACCATTCATGCATTTGGATTCCATAACATCTTATGTCGTCAATCAAGTCTTGATGAGTTACCAGAATTTAGAAGAATCGAAGCCTAATATCTGGCTTATAAATCTTAAGGATTGCTCAAATGCCGTGTAAGTAAGCCCTTGTGATAGGAAGGGATAAAAACATTATGACAACTGATCTAATAAATATAAGGATTTCGTATTCTGCTTTTTCTGCTGGAACAGGCAGTCTGAGATGTCAAAGATGTTTATCTCTCAATCATACCTCATTGCCGTTGCTTTTGCTCTACGTATGAGCGCAACACAGCGTTGATTTTTTTTCTGGTAGCCTTTGCCTTGGCTGCGGAAGTATTCGAGCACTTCATAATCGACGCGCATATTGAGCACGGCCTTTGGGCGAGGCAGTTCTACAGAAACGGTTGACCAATCGACGTTCATTCCAGCTTCATCCTCATCACTGGCAATGGCCGCTTCGATTTCCTCGTCTGTCAATGCCTCTGCTGCTTTCCAGTCGCTTTTGTCTTCGCCGTTCAGTTTCATCTGCTCCAGCTCCTCATCAGTATATCTGACAATACGTTCTTGCTTTGACATATCGTGACCTCCTGAATGATATAATCTGACCTCACCCCCGCTCAGATTCCTGAATTTAGTGATGGCTCGTTGACTTGTGCAAATCAGATCGATATATTGATCGTATGACGAAAAGCTTAACGATGGAGATGTGCGATGACAACTGTAACTATTTCACCGAAATTTCAGGTCGTTATTCCCAAGGAGATGCGTGAGCGTCTGGATTTGCAACCCGGCCAGAAGATTCAGGCGATCGCTTATGAGGGGCGCATCGAGCTGGTTCCGATCAGGTCGCCAAAGGAGATGCGCGGGTTCCTGCCGGGACTTGACACGCAAGTCGTCCGGGAAGGAGATCGGGTATGAACGTCGTGGACTCCTCCGGGTGGCTGGAGTACTTCGCTGGCTCACCGACTGCGGAACATTACGCGGCGGCCATTGAAGATTTTGCGAATCTGGTTGTGCCGGTTATCAGCTTGTATGAAGTATTCAAACGGATTCTCCAGCAACGAGGCGAGGGGAGCGCACTTCAGGCCATCGCCTTTATGCAGCAGGGAGAGGTGATCGAGTTGACGGCTCCACTTTCCTTGAGCGCCGCACGAATCAGCGTTCAGGAAAAACTTCCGATGGCGGACAGCATCATGCTCGCGACGGCGCGGGCGCATGGCGCGACGTTGTGGACGCAGGATTCGGATTTCCGTGGATTGGAGAACGTGCGGTATTTTGAGAAGTAAACCGGATTACAGCATCGAAAGCGTGCCTGTCATTGACAGAAGCCGCAAGCCTGCCGGTCAATCTTTGAGATATATTGCTCTCTTCCGAATGATAGAACTCTCGTCAGCTCTTACCCCCGCCTTAAATTCCTGAAAATCTTCAGCGTGGCTTCGGAGAGGTTGAGGGTGTAGAAGTGGATGCCTTTGACTTTTTGGTCGATCAGCTCCTGCACCTGGTTTGTAGCCCATTCGATGCCGATTTCGGCGACCTCTTTGTCATCCGATGCTTCCAGCACTTTGCGCAGCAGCTTTGACGGAATGCGTGAGCCGAGGGCCAGTTCGCCCATGCGGATCATCCCTTTTTTCGTCATGATCGGCATGATGCCGGGGATGATCGGGACGTTGATGCCCGCCAGTTCGCAGCGTTCGACGTAATCGAAGTAGTCGCGGTTGTCGAAGAAGAGCTGCGTGACGATGTAGTCCGCGCCCGCGTCAACCTTCTCCTTGAGGAATTCCAGCTCCTTCATGCGGTTCGGCGTCTCGGGGTGGCCTTCGGGGAAGCCTGCCACACCGATGCCCATTTCGGGGAAGTTCGCCTTGATGAAGCGCACCAGGTCGATGGCGTGCGGGAAATCCCTGATCGCCTCTTCGAGCGTGGGCACGTCGGCGGGTTTGTCGCCCCGGAGCGCCAGCACGTTGGTGATGCCGTTTTCGCGATAGAGTTGCAGCACGCTTTCGATCTCGCTCTTCTCCGCGCCGATGCAGGTGAGGTGCGACACGACCGTCAGGCCGGTCTCCTGCTGGATGCGCGTGACGAGGTTGTGGGTGCGCTCCCGCGTCGAGCCGCCCGCGCCGTAGGTGACGCTGACGTACGACGGGTCGAGGGGGCTGAGGTTCGAGATGGTTTCAAAGAGTTTGTCCCAATCTTCCTGCTTTTTCGGGGGGAAAAATTCCAGGCTGAAGACCGGTTCGGTTCCGTTGTGGAGAATCTCTTTGACAAGCATCCGCGTATTTTTTTGCTGATTGAACAGGCGTAAATTTCTGACCTGAATATAGTAAATTATCCTGTTGCTTAGCTTCTGAAATAACCGCCATAAACCCCTGATTATGCGGTATTTTCTTCCGGCCTACCCGGCGGCGCGTCTCTTCGCTTGCGCCGTGGCGGGAATCGTGGCCGCCATCTTCTTGCCCGTCGCACCGCTCGTCTGGTTTGTCACGGCAATGGGCCTCTCTCTTCTGGCGCTGCTCATGCTGCTGATCGACAGGAAGCAATTCCCGAACGGTAAGCTCTCCGCTTGGTCGGTGCTGTGCTACCTCGTGCTCGTCTTCAGCGCATTCGCGTTTCACGCCTCGGCATCGTACAGGCTCGCGCCGTCGCCGTCGCTGCTTTCGTGGGTGGGGAGGGATGTGATTCTGTCCGGCTTCATCGATGCTCGTCCGGTCGAGGGTGATGGCGTGACGACCATGCAGTTGCGCGTGACCGAAGTGTTTGAAAACGGGCGGACGGCGCGGGTTTCGGACAAGGCGAAAGTTGTCGTACGGATGCCGGGGGATGATGAGGCCCGGTATCAGGAGGGCGATTTCGTGAGAGTGAAGGGGCGGCCCGGGCTGATTCCTTTGGCGGCGAATCGAGGCGAGTACGATCCGCGTTTCCAGAACCGACTGAAGGGGATTCATGTCCAGATTTTCTGCGCAGGCCCGTGGCGCGTGCTTCGGGAACCGCCGAAGCCGGGGTTGTCCTTCATGGGAAGCGTCGTTAATCCGCTCCGGCAATATCTCGCGGAGGCGCTCGACAGTCATCTTCCGGATGGCGAGGAGCGGCAGTTCGTCAAGGGGATGATCCTCGGCGAGCGTGACATGCTCTCCGCCGAGCTGAACGATGCGTTCCGGCGCACCGGCACGGCGCATGTGCTGGCGGTGTCGGGGCTGCATGTGGCGCTGCTCGCCTACGCGGTTAACCTCTGCCTGCAACGCCTGAAGGTAACCCCCGCCGGACGGTGGGTGGCGATGCTGATTCTCATCTCGATCATCTCCCTCTACAGCTTCGTGACCGGCCACGCGCCGTCGATCAAGCGGGCGGCGATCATGTCGGCGATGATGTTCGGCGGGAGCACGCTCGGGCGCAAAAGCTACGCGGTGAACTCACTCGCAGCCTCTGATCTTCTCATTCTTCTCCTCGATCCGTTCGATCTCTTCAATCCGGGCTTCGTGATGACCAACGGCGCGGTGCTCGGCATTCTCACGCTGTACCAGCCGCTCGCTTCTCTTGCGCCGGATGGTAAGGCGCTGCATTGGCGACTGTTGCGCCTCGTGTGGGATGGATTTGCCGTCAGCCTGTCGGCGATGATCGGGGTCAGCCCGGTGATCGCGCTGTACTTCGGGACGTTCTCCGTTTCGGGGATTGTGGCGAACCTTCCGGCGGTGCTCTTTTCGAATTTCGCCATGTACGCGGCGCTGCCGCTTTTCATGTTTCACGGCTTCGGCGGATGGATCGCCTCGCTTTTCGGAATGAGCACCTGGCTTTTTGCGCGGCTGACGCTCTACTTCGTGCATCTGTTCAGCGCCATGCCGATGGCGAGCATCGCCGTACGTCCCGATCTGTTTGCTGTCGCGGTGTTCTATCTCACCGTTGCGTTTGTCTTTTATGCTTTCAGCAAAGGGAGCTGGGGACGGGTAACGATTGCCGTGCTTGTCGGTCTGAACCTCACGCTCTGGCATGAAGTGCTCAGACCGACTACCAAGCTTCCGACGATGGTGACGGTGAATTTCGGCAAGGAGATGGCGGTGCTCTACTCGTCAGGCAGTGAAACCTGCCTCGTCGATGCCGGACGTCGTGCTGGTAGTGTTGACAGAATACGGCAACAGTCGGAAGGCTGGGGAGTGGCGACGCCGGTTGCGGTGGCGAGCATTTTCACGCCCGACTCGGTGATGCGGGCATTGCCGTTTCCGACGTTGCCATCAGGCTCCGGTAGTTCCGCTCGCCGGACGCTGGTCGTCCGACGACTTGACGACAAGGCGCTGAAGATCGACAGCCGGGAGCGCTCGCTCCTGCTCGTTTCGGGGCTGAAGCGGCTCGAAGCGCAACGGGCGGACGGGGCAGACGTGGTGTTCTGGGTCTATCGTTTCACCGGAAAGGAGTGGCGGCGGCTCGATGCCTGGATCGCCTCGACCCGCCCTCGCAGGATGCTGCTCGTCCCGGGTCCATTCATGACTGCCGCGCAACGCGAACTGCTGCGGCGCTACGCCGCATCGAGGCCACAAGTCGAGGTGAGGTCGCGGAGTCGGCAGACGGCGTGGTATTGAGGCTGTTTATCTGCGGGTTGAAGCTCGCTTGATTTATTCGGCATAGTCCGCGACGACTGGCCTCTGCATTTCGGAGAGAGGATGCATGGCGGAGTTGCCAGCGGGTTTTCCTATCTTGGCTTAACCCGATGGCCCGCCCATCGTCCTTCCATTCACGAAGAACCTGCACGTTCATGCCAGAACTGAGCTTCAAGGGCAAGGAGTTCGTCTTCAACCACCACCTTGCCGTACCCCACCGACCGCTGGTTCCGGACGCATCGAAATCGCTCGGCGACGCCCGGCTCGACGGCAACCTCGTCATTCACGGCGACAACCTGCACGCGCTGCTCACCATCCGGCTTTTCGCTTGCTGAAAAATCTACAAGCTTTGCAAAATCCCACGTCAATTGGCTATATTTGCCATTATGTCACAATTCTTCCCGTGGAGGCACTCGCCATGACCGACATCAAGTCTTTTACAGAACTTCGCCTGAAATCGGGATTGACCATTGAAAGGGTGGCTACCCTGACCGGTTACAGCCCAAGAGAAGTCTATCGATGGGAAAATAACGAAATCAAGCCTCGAAAACTGATCGTTGACCAGCTTCTCAGGCTCGCACAACCGACGGCCTTGTACGGCAGATCGTCATACGATTTCACCTTCATCGATCTTTTCGCAGGTATTGGTGGCATGAGAAAAGCCCTCGATGAACTCGGTGGCAAGTGTGTTTTTACAAGCGAATGGGACAAATACGCCCAGCGAACCTATCAAGCAAATTACCAGAACGATCATGGCGTTGCCGGAGATATTACGCAAATTGAGGTTGCGGACATTCCCGAACATGACATTCTTGTCGCCGGTTTTCCCTGCCAACCATTTTCAATTGCTGGAGTATCGAAAAAAAATGCTCTCGGCAGACCTCATGGCTTCGCGGACAAAACACAGGGAACACTCTTTTTCGATGTTGCACGAATTATCGAACATCACCGCCCCAAAGCGATTTTGCTGGAGAACGTCAAGAATCTGGGCAGTCACGACAAAGGCAAAACATTCCAGGTAATCTGTGATACACTCAGGGAGTTAGGTTATTTCTTCGATGCGAAAGTCATCGATGCCATCAACTGGGTTCCGCAACACCGGGAACGGATTTTCATCATCGGGTTCCGTGAAGACTGTGATTTCAGTTTTGACCGTTTTGAATACCCCGCCGAGCCGGAACTGCCAACGATCCAGTCGATCCTGCATCCCGAAGATGGATCGGAACCGGAAGAAGCACCATACACAATCGGCCCAACAGGCAAGGTTGCAGATAAATACACCCTATCAGATCATCTATGGGAGTATTTGCAAAAATATGCGGAAAAGCATAAAGCCCGTGGTAACGGATTCGGATTTGGGCTGGTAGGGCCTGATAATACGACAAGAACCTTGTCTGCCAGGTATTACAAGGATGGCTCTGAAATTCTCGTCCGGCAACCGGGAAAAAATCCCCGAAGGCTGACGCCCCGAGAATGTGCGCGTCTGATGGGCTTCGACTCACCAACCGGAAGCAATTTTGTCATTCCTGTTTCCGATACCCAGGCTTACAGACAATTCGGCAATGCAGTTGTCGTTCCCGTTATCAGGGCAGTCGGTCAGTACATGCTTGAGTATCTTTTTCAGGGTATTTCGTCTGACCAGCTCAGACTGAGTTTTATGACTGAACTTGCCTGACAATACGTGAAACATGGCTGACATAGTCACGCCGGAAAAACGGAGCCTGATGATGTCAGGCATTGGCCCGAAAAATACCAGACCGGAAATGATTGTTCGCAAAGGTCTTCATTCGGCGGGCTTCCGATACCGGCTGCACGTAGCAAATCTGCAAGGAAAACCCGATCTGGTATTGCCCAAATACCATGCCGTAATATTTGTTCATGGCTGTTTCTGGCACGGGCATGATTGCCGACTTTTCAAATGGCCATCGACCCGTGTGGAGTTCTGGAGCGACAAAATCAACAGAAATCGTCAAAAAGACGTTGAATCTCGGGCTGCATTGTTTGCTGCCGGATGGCGGATTGGAATTGTTTGGGAGTGCGCCGTGAAAGGAAAAACACGTCTGCCACACGATGAATTGACAAGACAAATCAGCGAATGGTTGCACGGAACCTCCATTTTCAGGGAAATACAGGGAACTGAACATGACACATGATCTCGCCTCATGGCTTTCTGACTTTTACGCCACCAACTGGCTGTGGTATGCCAAACGCCTTTCGGGAAATGATACGCTTGCCAACGCCACCCATCAGGCTGGCCCCTATGTTCCGAAAAATGTCCTTTTTCAGGTTTTTCCGTTACTTGACAATCCGAAAAAGGAAAATCCGGATATACGGTTCAGAATTTCCATCGATTCGCACGAGTACGAGAGACACGCTCGTGCGATTTGGTACAACAACAAGTTGTTCGGTGGTACGCGAAATGAAGCTCGCATGACAGGATTCGGTGGCATCGATTCAGCGCTTCTTGACCCCGAAAATACAGGGGCACTGGCGATCTTCGCATTTCGTCTTGAGGCCGAAAACGACGACATCGCCTGCCGTGTATGGATTTGCAGAACCACGGATGAAGAAGAGCTTGCCGAAAGCCATATTGGTGTGGTCGAACCGGGGAAGTGGTTACTCCACAAGTGTAACGGCGCAACTACCCTTCAAAGAAAAGAAGACAAGCAGCTAACCAGAACCGACTGCTGGCTGGCTATAGACGACATTCCTGCTTCATGGCTCAAAGAATTTCCGTCTGGTATTGAAGTCATACGGAAAGCCATCGACCTTAGACCGGAATTTTCCGTTTATCCGCCAGACAAGCGCCTCATAAAGAGAAGAGATTGTGAGTTCGAGTTGTTCAAAAGTCTTGAACTGGCAATAGAATTCCCAAGAATAAAAGGGCCTTTTTCCAGTCTCGAAACCTTTCTCGATATTGCCCAAACCATCCTGCAACGGCGAAAGTCGCGATCAGGCCGCTCACTTGAATTACACCTGAGGGAAATTTTCATCGAAGAGTCTCTCAGAGAAGAAATGGATTTTTCGTACCAGCGCATATCCGAAATCAGCAAAAAGCCGGACTTCATCTTTCCGTCAATTGCTCGCTACCGTGACCCTGCGTTCTCTTCTGAAAAGCTCAGGGTACTTGCGGTTAAAACCACTTGCAAGGACAGATGGCGGCAGGTTATCAACGAGGCGAACAGAATCGGCAAAAAACACCTGTTCACGCTTCAGGAAGGCATTTCCCTGAACCAGTTCCGTGAAATGCAGGCTCACGATGTGCAGCTTGTCGTTCCGGCTGACATCATCAAAATGTACCACAAGGATATCCGTTCCAAGATCATGTCTCTTGAGGGATTTTTAAGCGAAATCAAAACTTTGGAGGTAAACCCACCTCAAGGCAACTGAAGTACCTCATGAAGAAAGGCGCAGGCAAAAAATCCTCCGCCAGCCCGATGCGCGGAAAACCGGCGTACCGCTGCTCGATGAAAGCTACGTCATCACGCACCACGCCAACAGCGCCGAGGTGGTCGCGGCGATCAAGAAAGGACTCGAAGAGGACGGCATGAGCGATCTTGTGCGAGAGATCAGGTCGAGCGACAGCGCCGCGCCATCGGGAGCGCGAACAGTGCCGCGCCGCCCGAAATTCACCCGGACGCAGATTTATCTGCCGCTGGTGCTGCGCGTCGAAGGCGACGAGGCGCGACCGTTGCGCTATGAGGAGGACATCATATCGGCCATCGAATGGCGGGAGATCGACGTTTCATCGCTCGCCGCGATTATTCCGCAGAACGCCAGCGCCGCCGAGCAGCAGATGCAGCGCATCCGCCTCGTCGATTCCGGCGGCGAGCGCATCGTCTCCGAAGCGGTCGGCGCGTCGCAAGAGCGGCTCGTCTTTGACGCCGCCTACGCCGTACGCATGATTTCGGACATCGTGCCGAACGCATGGTGGGGGCAGGAGATAGTTGGCGACCTCTGCGCAGCGCTTCGGGCGCGGGGATTTAGTGACGCGGCGCTCGGGCGTATTTCGGGCCTCATCGTCCAAGAGCTGCGCCAGTGGCTCGAAAAACTGCGGACAGACAAAGCCGAAGCGCTTTTTCGCCACGAAGTCGCCGAAGGACGCATCCAGTTCCGGCTGCGGGCCGACGGGCGCAACTGGCAGCTCCCCGAAACGGCGGAGACCTTCGAGCCGGAGGGCGCGGATCAGCTCATTGGCAAAAGCGGCGGCCCGCTCGAAAAGAGCCTCTTCTCCCCCATCTACAAAGGCGACTTTTCAAGCAAGGACGAACGTGACGTCGCCGTCTATCTCGACAGCCAGAAAGCGCTCACCTGGTGGCACCGCAACGTCGCCCGAAACCACTACTCCGTGCAAGGCTGGCGGCGCGAAAAGGTCTACCCCGACTTCATCTTCGCCATGCAGCAAGCCGAAGGCAAGAGCAAACTCGTCGTGCTCGAAATTAAGGGCGACCAACTGGCGGGCAACAAAGACACGGAGTACAAAGCTGCCCTCCTGAAACTCATGACCACCACCTTCGCCGAAGAGCCCCGCCAGCGCATCGGCGAACTCGAACTTGTCCACGCAGGCGGCACAACCGTCGAATGCGACCTCGTGCTCTTCCCGGATTGGAAAACGCGGCTGCCGGAGTTGATGAAGTGAGGCCGCCTCAAAAGACATTCAAAACAAAAGTTCAGCTCTGTTTTCAATTGTCATTCTGAGTCCGGCAAAGTCGGGCGAAGAATCCAGAAAAGCCTCGCAAGGTATTGCGGATTAGCCGTTTATAGCCATATTCCGAGAACTGGATTCTTCACTTCGTTCAGAATGACAAGGAAACTGAGTCCTGAATAAACGATTGATAAAAGCCTTTTGAGACAAGCTCGCATCAAAAAAAAACATTTCACCGCCGTCGTATATTGCCACGGTTCTTTTCGATCGATAACAACTTCATCCACAGGGACTTGATACCATGAGCACACCGGACAACAACAAGTTACTTCTCATCACCGGCGCTTCGACGGGGATCGGGAGGGCGACGGCGATTCAGGCGGTCAGCGAGGGGTGGCGGGTCGTGCTGGCGGCGCGGTCGGCTGAGAAGCTCGCGGCGCTCGAAGCGGAACTTGGCGCGGAACGGGCGATGGCCGTGGCGTGCGACGTGGCGGAGTGGGAGCAGCAGGAGGAGATGGTGCGGAAAACCATCGAGCGCTTCGGCAGGATCGATGCGGTGTTCGCCAATGCGGGATTTTCGAAAGGATCATCGTTCATCGATGGCGAACACCTGCCCGACGAGTGGCGCGACATGGTGCTGACCAACCTTTTCGGCGCGGCGGCGACCGCGCGGCTCACGCTGCCCGAGCTGATCAAAACCAAAGGCCACTTCCTCGTCACCGGCTCGGTGCTGGGGCGCGTCACCTCGATCCGCAACCTCTACGCCGCCACCAAGTGGGGCGTCACCGGCATGGCTCAGGCGATTCGCAACGAAGTGGCTGGCCTCGGCGTGCGGGTCACGCTGGTCGAGCCGGGCATCGTGGACACGCCATTCTGGGAGGGTTTGCAGAAACCGGTCGCGCCGGAGCTGCATTCGGAGGATGTCGCCCGCGCCGTGATGTTTGCCATCAACCAGCCACCGCGTGTGGATGTGAGCGAAATCATCATCCGCCCGACGGGGCAGGCGCACTAAGACGGTTTCGCCATACATAAAAAAAGCCGGGAGGGGGGAAAACTCCCGGCTTTTTCTTGTCACCGATCCTTTGCAGGAAACGGCTTATCCGTTGCCGAAACGTCTGCCGCCAAAATGATCTTTCATCTGAAGCAAACGGTCGATCTGCCGTGCATCGAGCACCGTGGCCAAATCGTGCATATGGCGGCTTTCGAGTTGCGCCAGGCGCACACTCTGCTGGCCAATATTTTTGACGAGACTCGCGATTTTACGGCCATCGGGTGACTTTTTTACCGATTCGAGCGCGAGATCGTGCCGTAAATCCCTCATCGATTGCATCACCGGCTGGCTTTGCTGGACAAAGCCGCGTCTCAGCTCGATCATTTTCTGCTCCTGACGGTCGCTCAGGCCGAGCGCCTGTTTCATCCTGTTCTGCCTCATCTCCCGACGTGCGAACCGGGCATCCGGGCCGCTGCCATAACCACGGCCATCGACCGGCCCGGAGATGCCTGGCCTCGCACAAGGTGCAGGCTGAACGTTATCGGCGGCGAACACCGGGCCGACGCTTCCCAAAAGCCCCGCAACGAGGGCTGTCATCATAAACTTCTTTTTCATCGTTATTCTTTCATTTGCATTTCGATTCGAGGCGCCTTGAATTCATCGGTTGGGATCCTTTTCACCACATGGGACGACGCCTTCCCTGTGATTCATGCGCTCGTCTAAAAAATTTTATTCGAGCCGGAAAGGAAACATCGATGCGGGAAAAAATCGCCGGTTTGTCGGTTGAGCAGCAAGAGAAGGCGAGGGAGGCGACTGAGGAATTTCAGACTTCAGATCATCTGGCGGTGAAATTCGAGCGTCCAGAGGTTTTTGGTCGTGTCGATCAGGGTGATTTTGATGCCAAAGCCATCACGGATGAAGCTGATGATGTCACGATTGTCCCGGAACGATTCGAAGTTCTCTTCGTCGCCGAACTTGTCGCAATAGTAGTGAAAGACCTCGTCCCGGCTGCCTTGCGACTCGAAGGATACGATGACGACATGATCGACGGTCGAGACCTTCACCACTTTTCTTTCGCGGTAGAGCTCGATCCAGGGCGGCATCTCCCTGAAGGAGGTGACCGGTGGATTGCTGGAGGAGGAGATAATGGCACCGTTGAGGTCGGTACGAGGCGAATAGGAGTGAGAGTCGGAGTTGCCTGAGCAGGCGCTCAAGCCGCAGCACGCCGCGAGCGCCGCCGTGATTGTGGTTTTTCTGTTCATGAGAGGCTTTCTTTCGTCCGTATGAGATTGGCGTTGCGCGCTGGATGAAGTCATCGTCGGCTGTGTGCGTTCATTGGCGGGAACTTACACTTTTTTTCGATAAACCATGAGCCGGGACAATCCGTTTTTTAAATAAATCGTGCTTTCGTGAGAGTGTTCGTTTTTCACGGTCATTGATTATTTTTCCCTGCTGCCAGGAAGCCCTCGCAAACATCACCGCAACAAGCCATCCGCCCATGCCGACCCGAAGCAGATATATCACCCTTGGCGGCCACCGGCACCGTTACATCGACACCGGCGGGGACTCGCCCGTGATGCTGCTCCTGCACGGCATTTCGTCATCGCTCGACTACTTCGGCCCGTCGATTCCGCTGCTCGCCCGCTCGTTCCGGGTGCTTGGCCTCGACCTGCTCGGCTTCGGCGAGTCCGACAAGCCGCGGACGATGCCGTACTCCCTGCATCTGTACGCCAGCCTCATCCACGAGTTTCTCCGCAAAACCGGCGCGGCTGACGGGGGCAAGGTGTACGCCACCGGCCACTCGATGGGCGGCAAGTATCTGCTCGCGACCGCGCTGCTCTATCCCGGTTCATTCACAAGGATGGTGCTCAGCAACACCGATGGTTTTATCATTCTGCCCTCGTTCGCCAGAGCGCTCAGCCTGCCCGGCGTGCGCCATCTGCTCAAGCCGCTCGTCACCGGCGAGCGCGTGGCCGCGAAGATGCTCGACGTGGCGATTCACAACCGGCAAGCCGTCGATGGCCATACCTGGCGCAAGGTGCTCGACATCGCCCGCGCCCGCGACGCTTTCGAAACGGTCATGAGCCTGAATCGCCACATGTTCAAGCTCGACCTCCAGCGCACCGGCCTGCGGGCGCGGCTCGGAGAGCTGACGCAGCCGGTGCTCATCATCTGGGGCGAGCAGGATCGCTATATTTCGCCGAAAATTGCGCACATCGTACAGCAAGAGCTGCCGAACGCTAAGTTGCTCTTTTTCCGGGAGTGCGGTCACTCACCGATGCTTGAATATCCTGAGCGCTTCTCGACGGCCATCACGGAGTTTGTCCAACAGGAATCATTATTGCTTTAACTGATTATGCTCATTACATTTGAAGGTATTGACGGAGCCGGAAAATCGACCCAGGTCATGAAGTTGAAACGCCATCTCCAGGAGCTTGGCGGCGAAGTCATGACCCTGCGCGAGCCGGGCGGCACACCGGTGGCCGAACAGATTCGCGAGCTTTTACTCGAAAGCCGCAACGACATTACCCCGATCGGCGAGTTGCTGCTCTTCGCGGCGAGTCGCGCGGAGCTGGTGCAGCAGGTCATCCTGCCTGCGCTCGAAAGCGGAACCGATGTGATTCTCGACCGCTTCTTCGATTCGACCACTGCCTATCAGGGCTACGGGCGCGGTCTCGATCTCGGGATGCTCGCCGAAATCAACAGGATCGCCTCATGCGGCCTCGTGCCGGATGTCACCTTTTACCTCGACCTCACGCCGGAAGATGCGCTGATGCGGAAGTTTTCCGAAAAATCGCTGCCACTCGCCTTCGAGTCCGAGGAGCTGGATCGCATGGAGAACTCGGGACTCGACTTTTACCGGCGGGTGCGAAGCGGCTATCACGCCATCGGCGCTGAAAGCCCGGAGCGCATTGTCACGCTCGACGCGATCCTGAGTCCGGCGGAAATCCATCGAAAAATCGTCTCAAGCCTCGATGCGCTCTCTGCAAAAAGCTGACAAAGCTGGCGCGACGGAACCGGAAACATGATTATCTTGTTCTGTGACTGATCGATATAGATGTATATTTTATTGGACAGCCGTCACTTTTTTTTGTAAATTTACGCTCAAGTTTATCACCATTCTCCTTCAGCCGACTTCACATGCATAGTACGATCGTCAATGAAAGAAGTCTCCGTACCTGCAACTTTCCGATCACCTTGCAGGATATCAGGACGCTCAAGGAACTCTATCGGCTCAAAGCCGAAACGAAGGATCTGAGAGAGCCTATTGTCAGGAACATCATGAAGCAGCGCGTGGTCGGCAAGGGGTGCCTCGAATCCCTGAAGAACGCTCTGTATTCGCTTGAAACGATCTATATCGACGACTACACCGGCCAGCGGCTCCTGCGCCTCGACGGCATGAAGCAGATCGAGGTTGACCTCACCTATGAAATCCGCGAGCTGCAGAAGGATATTTACTACCTCGAATACGGCGAAGACCGATTTATCGAGTATCTGGCGAAATTCATCCCCGGCTTTACCGATTACGTCACCGAAGGGGTGGAGATGCTGCGGGGAAAATCCTTCAGCGCCTTCATCACCGACCGCGACGGCACCACCAACAACTACTGCGGCCGCTACCGTTCGTCGATCCAGCCGATCTACAACTCGGTCTTCCTGTCGCGCTTCGCCAGGCACTGCTGCCGCTATCCGATGATCGTCACCTCGGCACCGCTGAAGGATTTCGGCATCCTGAACGTCTCGATCAACCCGGAACACATCTTCGTCTACGCAGGCTCGAAAGGACGCGAATTCATCGACATCGACGGCAATTTCCACAGCTTCCCGATCGAGACCGGCAAACAGGAGATGATCCGGCTGCTCAACGAGAGGATGCAGTTGCTCCTGCTCGATCCGTCGTTCGAGAAGTTCAACTTCATCGGCTCGGCCATGCAGATCAAGTTCGGCCAGACCACCATCGCCCGGCAGGACATCACCCGCTCGGTCAACGAAGCTGAATCAGCGGCCTTCCTCGAAAAGGTCAAGGGGATCGTGCGCGACATCGATCCCGAGGGCAAGAACTTCAGGATCGAGGATACCGGCCTCGACATCGAGATCATCCTGACCATCGACGTCGATCCCCAAACCGGCCAGTTCCGTGATTTCGACAAGGGCGACGGCCTTGAATTCATTGACCGCCAGCTTGAGATCGATCACGCCAGCGGCCCGGTGCTGGTCTGCGGCGATACCTCTTCGGACATTCCGATGCTGAAAAAAGCGATCGATATGTACAAGGATGTCTGGGCGATCTTCGTCACGCGGGATGAAAAGCTGATGCGCCGCGTACGGGAACTGTGCCCGAAAAGCTACATGGTGCCCTATCCCGACATTCTTTTAACAATTCTTGGATTGCTGTCACTCTGATTGTTACTTTCACCGATCATTTACCAACCGATAATTTGCGATTACTTATGAATTTCAAAGGCGTCATTTTCGATCTCGACGGTGTCATTACCGGCACGGCCAAAATTCACAGCCTTGCCTGGGAGGCGATGTTCAACTCCTTTTTGCAGAATTACGCCGAGGTCAACAATGAGCCTTACGTCCCCTTCGACCCGGCTCACGACTATCTGAAATACGTTGACGGCAAGCCGCGTATGGAGGGTGTCAAAAGCTTCCTCGCTTCGAGGGAGATCGAAATTCCGTACGGCGAACTCGACGATATTCCGGAGCAGGAGACCGTCTGCGGTCTCGGCAACCGCAAGAACAGCCTCTTCACCGAGATTCTGATCAAGGAAGGCCCGGAGGTGTTCCAGAGTTCGGTGGAGTTCATCAAGGATCTCATAGCGCGTGGCATTCGCATCGGCATCGCCTCGTCGAGCCGCAACTGCCAGCTCATCCTCCGGCTCGCCAAGCTCGAAGAGCTGTTCGAGACGCGGGTGGACGGCGAGGTCTCCATCGAGCTGAAGCTGAAGGGCAAGCCGAATCCCGATATTTTCATCACGGCGGCGGCCAATCTCGGCCTTGAACCGCACGACTGCGTCGTGGTGGAGGACGCCATCTCTGGCGTGCAGGCGGGAGCGAGGGGCAACTTCGGCCTGGTGCTCGGCATCGCCCGCGAGATCGAAGGGATCAAGCTGAAGGAGCAGGGGGCGGACATCGTGGTGCGCGACCTCGGCGAGATCACCATCGCGGAGATCGAGGAGTGGTTCGACAAAGGTCTCGAACACGAGGGATGGGACTTGCGTTACGACTCATGGGTGGAGAGGGACGAGCGTCTCCGCGAGTCGTTGGTCACGACCGGTAACGGCTACATGGGTGTGCGCGGCGCGTTCGAGAGCGGCATGACCTCGACGCACCACTACCCCGGCACCTATATCGCGGGGGTGTTCAACAAGCTGTCGTCCGAGGTGCACGGCCAGACCGTCTGGAATAACGACATGGTCAACGCGCCGAACTGGCTGCCTATCGAGTTCCGCATCGGCAACGGAGAGTTCATCAATCCGCTGGAGCAGAAGATTCTCAGTTACCGGCAGAATCTCGACATGCGCCACGCCGTCATGACACGCGAAATGGTGGTGCAGGATACGCTCGGCTGCATCACGCGGATCAGGAGCAAGCGCTTCTGCAGCATGGACAACCCGCACATCGCGGCGATTCGCTACACCATCCAGCCGGTCAACTACTCGGCTGAGATCGAAATCCGCTCGACCATCGACGGCCGGGTGCAGAACCGCAACGTCCTGCGCTACAACACCCTTTCGACCGACCATCTCGAACATGTCGAGCACGGACGCGCTGGCGAGGATGGTCCCACATTCCTGCATGTGCGCACGAGCCATTCGCAGCACGATATTGTCACCCACGCCAGAACGACGCTGCGCAGCGGCTACCACGGCAAGACGGAAAACGGCGGCAGCATCACCAGCAGTCCCCGCTGGATCAGCGAGCATTTCAAGCTCGAAGTGACGGCTGACAAGGGTTGCACAATCGATAAAGTGGTCTCGATCCACACCTCGCGCGACGCCGGTCATCGCGATCCGGTGGCCGCTGGCCGCGAGAGCATCGCTTCGGCGGGGAGCTTCGACGAGCTGCTCGAAAAGCACAGCGCGGCATGGGAGAAAATCTGGCAGAAAGCCGATATGAAGATCGAGGGCGACCGCTTCACCCAGAAGGTGATCCGCCTGCACATCTACCACCTCGTCTCGACCATCTCGCCGCACAACGTCAGCATCGACGCCAGCATCGCCGCGCGCGGCCTGAGCGGCGAAGGGTATCGCGGCCACTACTTCTGGGACGAGATTTACATCATGCCCTTCTTCATCCAGCACCTGCCGGAGATGGCAAAGGCACTTCTGATGTACCGCTTCCACAAGCTCGACGCGGCTCGCGAGTATGCGCGGGACAACGGCTACCACGGCGCGATGTATCCCTGGCAGACCGCCGATGACGGGCGAGAGGAGACGCCGACCATTCACTACAATCCGAAGAGCGACGCCTGGGATCCCGACCTGAGCTGCCGCCAGCGCCACGTCTCGATCGCCGTCTTCTACAACGCCTGGCGCTACGTGCACGACACCGGCGACACGGAGTTCCTCAACAGTTGCGGCGCGGAGATGATGTTCGAGATCGCCCGCTTCTGGGCGAGCATCGCTGCCTTCTCGCCCGAGACAGGACGCTACCACATCGAGGGTGTGATGGGGCCGGACGAATTCCACGAAGAGCTGCCCGGCAGCGGCAAACACGGCGTGAGGGACAACACCTACACCAACATCATGACTGCCTGGCTGCTCGACAAGGCGCTCGAAACCTCGCAGAAGCTCGATCCGTCGGTGATGGACGGCCTCATGGAGAAGATCGGTATCGGCCACGACGAGTTCATGCAGTGGCGCGACATCTCTGGCAAAATGAACGTGCTCATCGACGAGAACGGCATCCTCGAACAGTTCGACGGCTACATGGGGCTGAAGGAGCTGAACTGGGAGCACTACAAGCTGAAGTACGGCAATATCCACCGGATGGACAGGATTCTGAAGGCCGAGAACGACTCCCCGGATCACTACAAGGTTGCCAAACAGGCCGACGTGCTGATGACCTTCTACACCCTCTCGCCGATGGAGGTGTGCGCCATTCTCGAAAAGCTCGGCTACCACGTGCCGGACGCGCTCCGCTTCGTGCGCGAAAACTACGCTTTCTATGAACCGAGAACCAGCCACGGCTCGACCCTGAGCAAGGTGGTGCACTCGATCATTTCGAGCTACCTGCTCAACGGCCACGAAACCGCCTGGAGCTGGTTCGCCGAAGCGCTCAAGAGCGACATTCACGATACGCAGGGCGGCACCACGCCGGAGGGCATCCACTGCGGCGTGATGGCGGGCACCATCGACACCGTCACCCGCTACTTCTCGGGCATCTCGTTCCAGAACGAAATGCTCAACGTCAAGCCCAACTTCCCGCCGCACTGGAAGCGCATCGAGACGAACCTCAGCTTTCTGGGAAGCTGGTACCGGATCGTGCTCACGCCATCGAGCGCCTCGGTGACGCTGACGGAATCGGAGAAGGCCGAACTCCCGGCCCTTGTCGCGGGACACTCCGTGACGCTCAGAAAATGCGAGGAGTTGACGGTACAGCTCGGCTGAACGAAAAAGCGCCGGGAGGGCACGAATCCCCTCCCGGTTTTGTTATTTCAACCTGAAACGGTATATATAGGATCATCTTCACGGGCACTTCACCCATTGACCCTCAACCTATGCGGCTCTCGAACTTCCGATACACCCTCCCGAAAACACGAATCGCCGATCATCCCGAATCGCCCCGCGACGCCTGCAAGCTGATGGTGCTGAACCGTCGCAAAAAGGAGATAGAGCACAAGGTCTTCACCGACATCGTCTCCTACTTCAAGAAGGGCGATCTGCTTGTCGTCAACAACAGCCGTGTCTTCCCGGCCAAGATTTTCGGACAGAAGGAGAAAACCGACGCCAAGATCGAGGTGTTCCTGCTCCGCGAGCTGAACAAGGAGGCAGGACTCTGGGACGTGCTGGTCGATCCGGCCCGCAAGGTGCGTGTCGGCAACAAGATTTACTTCGAGGATGACGTTGTGGCCGAGGTGGTGGACAACACCACGTCGAGAGGCCGCACGATTCGCTTCCTCAATCCCGACATCGACGTCTTCAAGATGGTGGAAAAGATCGGCCATGTGCCGCTTCCGCCATACTTTACGAGGAAAGCGAAAGAGATCGACCGCACCGACTACCAGACCGTTTACGCCAACCAGACCGGCGCGGTAGTCGCTCCGATGGCCGGGCTGCACTTCACAATGCCGCTCTTGCAGCAGCTCCAGAAGATCGGCGTGAAGATTCTGCCCGTCACCCTGCACCCGAGCCTGAGCACCTTCAACGCCATCGAGGTCGAAGATGTCTCGAAGCACAAGATGGACTCCGAATACTTCAACATCCCCTACCAGACGGCGATGGAGGTCAACGAGACCAAGATGAACAAGTCGGGTCGCGTCTTCGTCGTCGGCACCACCACCTGCCGCGCGCTCGAAGCCAACGCCACGGTCGACGGCAAGATCAAGTTCGGCCAGGGCTGGACCGACAAGTTCATCTACCCGCCCTACACCTTCAAGGTCACCGACGCGCTCATCACCAACTTCCAGCAACCTGAAACGACGCTCATGATGGTGGTCAGCGCCTTCGCCGAGCACCGCCTGCTGCTCGAAGCCTACAAGACCGCGCTCAAGAACAACTATCGCTTCCTCGCCTACGGGGACGCCATGCTGATCTGCTGATGCCCATGAAAAGTGTCGTTATCATCGCCGCCAGCGGCGTCGGAAAAAGAATGAAGCTCGATGGCGGGCTGAGCAAGCAGATGCTCGAAATCGGAGGCCAGCCAGTCATCTGGCACACCATGAAAGCGTTCCAGGAGGCCTCGACCGTCGAATCGGTCTATATCGCCACGTTGCGCGACAGCATTCCGGTTTTCGACGAAATCGCGAAAACGAGCGGCTTCACGAAGGTGAAGGCGATCATCGAAGGCGGGAAGGAGCGGCAGGACTCGATCGGCAATTGCATGGCGCTGATCGAGCGTGAGATCGACAGCACCGGCGTTATGCCCGACGCCATCCTCGTGCACGACGGCGCGCGCCCGTTCATCCAGCCCGAGGAGATCGACGACATCGCCCGCCTCTCGGCCACCTACGGTGCGTGCGTACCCGCCACCAAGCCGAAGGACACCATCAAGTACGTTGGCTGCAATCCGGAGATTTTCGGCGAAACGCTCGACCGCAGCCGCCTGCTCCAGGTGCAGACGCCGCAGGGATTCGCGCCCGAGCGACTCATCGAAGCCCACCGCCGCGCCGCCGAAGAGCAGTGGTACGCCACGGACGACGCCGCGCTGGTGGAGCGATACTTCCCGCAACAGCAGATAAGAATTTACGAGACCGGCTACCACAACATCAAGATCACCACTCCCGAAGATGTCTTCATCGGCGAGGCGATTCTGGCGGGGCTGAAAGCCAGAAAAAAGGCAAATTAATCGTTTGTGTCGCTTGCATTTAGAACAGTGACGCCGTATATTGTGGCCCTTATGGTGAGGTAGCTCAGTTGGTTAGAGCACAGGATTCATAACCCTGAGGTCGAGGGTTCAACTCCCTCCCTCACCACACTTTAAAGCACCCGTCTGATTTTCCGCAGACGGTATCGCTTCGAACAAGCGGGTGTAACTCAGTTGGTAGAGTGTTTGCTTCCCAAGCAAAATGTCGCGAGTTCGAATCTCGTCACCCGCTCACCGGCAACCTCGGCGATAATGGACAAGTTCCACGCCGCCACTCCTCTCCAGCCAAACCGCACCGTCCCATGACGCAGGACTCGATTTTCACCGTTCCGGTCACTCCCGAGGAGATCAACGAATCGCAGATCGTCGAAGGCCAGATGGCTCGCCATCTCGGCATCGAAATCACGGCAGTCGGCGCTGACTCCATGACGGCAAGCATGCCCGTCGATCACCGCACCATCCAGCGCATCGGCATCCTGCACGGGGGCGCGTCGCTTGCGCTTGCGGAAACGGTCGGCAGCATCGCCGCATCATACTGCGTGGATCGCGAAAAGTACTTCATCGTCGGCCAGGAGATCAACGCCAACCACCTCCGCGCCGTCCGCCAGGGCGAAAGCGCCGTACACGCCACCGCCACCCCGCTGCATCTGGGACGCACTTCGCAGGTCTGGGATATCAAGATTCGCGACGATCAGGGCCGCCTCGTCTGCGTCAGCCGCTTCACCGTCGCCGTGCTCGAAAAGCGCGGATGAACAGTCGATTTCGATGAAGAGTTCTCATCTGTCATTGCGAGGAGCGCAGCGACGTGGCAATCCACGCGATAACGTTTTATTCTCGAATCAGATAACGACGCTTTTAGCGACTGGATTTTTACTCCCGATTGACCCGCTGATTTTCAAGCCTTAACAGGGTTTTTAGGGAAATTTTCATACCTTGTGATTTCGTTTCGTAGTCCTTACCATTTATACTCGACAGGCATGCTGGCAGAAGATCTTCAGACAGCCGAATCCATCGCTTCCCGCACGAACGGCGTTGCGCCATCCCTCGAAAAGCTCGCCGCAGAACAAAAGAGCCGGAAAAAATGGCTGGTCGTCCAGCCGAAAAGCCAGACCAGCATGATGGTCGATTCAGGCACGGTCAGTATGCCCCTGAACCTGATCATGGTCGCCACCCTCGCCAGCAAGTATTTTGACGTGACCTTTCTCGACGAGCGCACCGGCGACACGATTCCGCAGGACTTCTCCGGCTACGACGTGGTCGCCATCACTTCGCGTACGCTCAACGCCAAAAACGCCTACAGCATCGGCGACCGCGCCAAAGCACAGGGCAAAATCGTGCTGCTCGGCGGCGTTCATCCCACCATGCTGCATGACGAAGCCACATCGCATTGCACCAGCGTGGTTTACGGTGAAATCGAATCGGTATGGGATGAGCTTGCGACGGATATTTTCCGGGGCAAGATGAAGAGCTTCTACAAGGCGAGCGAGCTGCGCCCGATGAGCAAAATGACGCGACCCGACTTCAGTTTCGCCATCAATTCGCCGCACGCCAAAAAATACAGCCAGCTCATCCCGATTCTCGCCACCAAGGGGTGCCCCGTCGGCTGTAATTTCTGCACGACGCCTACGGTTTACGGCAAGAGCTTCCGCTACCGCGAGATGGACTTGGTGCTCGACGAGATGCGTGCCCATCAGGAGCGGCTTGGCAAGAAGCTCGTGCGCTTCTCCTTCATGGACGACAACATCAGTTTCCGCCCGCAGTACTTCACCGAGCTGCTCGAAGGGATGTCCAAGCTCGGCGTGCGCTGGAACGCCAACATCTCGATGAACTTCCTGCACAAGCCAGAGGTGGCCGAAATCGCCGGACGCTCGGGCTGCGACCTCATGAGCATCGGCTTCGAGTCGCTCAACCCCGACATCCTCAAGAGCATGAACAAAGGCTCCAACCGCCTGCAAAACTACTCCACGGCGGTGAGCAACCTGCACAAGCACAAGATTGCCATCCAGGGTTACTTCATGTTCGGCTTCGACGACGACAACGAAAAGAGCTTCCAGGCGACCTACGATTTCATCATGGAGAACCGCATCGAATTCCCGGTCTTCTCGCTGGTAACGCCTTTCCCCGGAACACCTTACTTCGAGGAGATGAAATCGCGCGTGCGCCACCTCGACTGGGACAAGTACGACACCTATCATTACATGTTCGAGCCGAAAAAGCTCAGTGGCGAAAAACTGCTCGAAAACTTCATCAAGCTCCAGCGAGAGGTGTACAAAGGGAGCGCCATCATGAAAAGGATGCAAGGCAAACCCCTCAACTGGGTGTGGTTCGTCAACTTCCTCATGAACCGCTTCACCCGCAAACTCACGCCGGAGATTTACCTCTGAGGCGCTGAAGAAGCGGACGGGGGTTACGGAATACGCAGACATTGAAACTCCCGCAGGACGTAATAATCGTGCGAGAGTTTTTATTACTGGGAACACCTTCAATCGAAAACGCTATCGTCCTCGAAATTCCCAGATCAATCCAGATTTTTTCCCTTGCATTGTCACGGCGCGAGACGGCGCCGTCAATGTCCAGGCCGGTATAAGTTTCATCGAGCAAGCGTTTCAAGGTGGCGTGGCTCTGAATCATATTTTTTCCCCATAGCCGACGTTGTGAGTTTCTGCGCTTTAATCTCCTGATCGATCTTTCCGGTGATCATCCGATTGATCCCTTAACGCTCACGACTATTACTTCTCACTATCCGGCATCTCCACTCCAGATATACACACCTTCAATCTTTCATCACGCAACAACGAATTGTTCAATGCCTATTCAGCTTAAAAGCGAAGAAACTGTATTTTTATGATTGCATAAAATCAGAGTAATTCTTGCTTCGATGCGCATCGCATAAGTAAAAATTACCCCCACATCCCACTTCATTCATAATGTTACCCGACCAGCTTTTCCTGCTGACGACCTTTTATGAAGCTTTTTGCCCTGCCAAGCGCAATACGCTGCTGATTATAATTCCTTGTATAAAACAGGCATCGAGGCAAACCTGCTCGAAGCGGATCGTTCCGTGCGATTCGTTCTTTTCGTGCCGGGACACTGGAAATCGCCGTTTCCGATCGACCGGCAGTTGGCTAAAGGCCATTTCCAGCATAGGATCTTTGCGTAAGGTGTTTCTTTCATTGATATTTCTCGTAGCCGCAGGAGTTCTGGTAGACTCACAGCGCCAGTAATTCACGCGACGAGTGCGCCCCCAAAGCTGCCCTTCAGCAATTGGCAATGAAGTGACTCAGCCGATCGATAATGCCGACGCGAGCCTCCGTTTCAGTCAGGAGCAGCATGTCGGCATAGTTGCTGCCGCCCTGGAAATCAAGCATGACTTTTTGTCCTTAACCAGCCTTCGCGAGACGGCTGTGTCACCAGAAAAAGGGATAGTGATGAATACTGCCGGTTGATTGTATGCATCGAAAGGGATTGCATGAATATCGCATCTGTTTTGCTTAGTTAAGCAACAGTAAAATAATATCCTGGCCTGTTCTTACTACTCTTGTTTTGTCCCTCGTGAATTATGCAGGATATGGCTGAAGGCGTCGAGAACGCAGATTGATCATGTTATTGATGCGTCATTAGTACGTCATTAATTGCTTTTTTGTTAGTCATTCACAAAACATAAAGTCAGTTCTTAAAGATATTCTGCCTCTTTAAAACTGTGCAGATAACCCTTGGTAAAATACCCTCAACTCCTTATATTCACACTCCCTGAATGAACAATACACGGAGAGGTGCGAGAGTGGTTGAATCGGGCGGTCTCGAAAACCGTTGTGCGCGCAAGTGTACCGTGGGTTCGAATCCCACCCTCTCCGCCATATGACAGTTCAAAGCTGTCTCATGCAGTCCGAAAGAGGCTGTCTCGGAAGAAAACCCGCGACAGCCTTTTCTGTTTTCCCACAATCGAGTTGCATGAGCGATCGTTTCGAGCGGGTGACAAAAAAGTGGATATTTACCCCGCCAGCTTGGCTATGTTGTGGGCCATTGCCGCAAGTCCTATCACGACTGCCACTTACTGAAGCCCTCGTAATAGGAATCGCTTGAAGTATCTGTTCTGTTTGAGCTGACCAGGAACCGGTTCCACATCCACCTCCCTTTGCTTTCGCTTGCTGGTTCCAGCCAGCGGCCTCGGCTGTCCCGTCGGGCAGAGAAATTGATCAGCCGGTTCATCATAGTGCAACGTTTAGGCGTCGAGCAATTTTGGCCTCTTTTTGCTACCCTCTATTCCTTTAGGCTAGCAGCCTGTGGTTACTCCATCGGGTGGCACCATCATCAACTTTTTTTTATTTATCTCGCAGATTGCGTACAATACATCACAATCTTTTACGTGATTATTGACCACCTGAATTTATGAAGGCAGTACTTTTGGTCAGTGGCGGGATGGACAGCCTCGTGGCGACCGCGCTGGCGCATCACGAGGGGTTCGAGCTGGCGGCCATGCATGTCAATTACGGGCAGCGGACGTGGACGAAGGAGCTTGAATGTTTCCGGCAGATTTGCGACCATTACGGTATTCAGCATCGCCTCGAAGTGGATGCGCTGTTCCTCGGCGCTATCGGCGGCTCGTCGCTGACCGACGCGGCGATTCCCGTCGGCCCCGCCGATCTCGCAGGTACTGAAATTCCAACCAGTTACGTGCCCTTCCGCAACGCCAATTTCCTCTCGATGGCCGCGAGCTGGTCGGAAGTAATCGGCGCAAATCGCATCTACATCGGGGCGGTCGAGGAGGATTCGTCGGGCTATCCCGACTGCCGCAAGGTCTTTTACGACGCCTTCAACCGCGTGATCGATCTCGGCACGCGGCCCGAAACCCGCATCGAAATCGTGACGCCGCTTATCGCCATGAACAAAGCGGAGATCGTCAAACGCGGGCTGGAACTCGACGCGCCGTTCCATTTCAGCTGGTCGTGCTACAAGAGCGAGGGCAAGGCGTGCGGCGTGTGCGACAGTTGCGCCCGGCGCTTGCGGGCCTTTGCGTCGGCGGGCATCGCCGATCCGGTCGAGTACGAACTCCGGCCCAACTATTTGCAGTAATCATCGAAACCAAGAAATTCCTGACACATCATGGAAAGGGAAAACGCGATTGCATCCGGTTCATCGACGCTGAACGAGCGCCTCAAACTCGCCTTCGGTCTGACGGCCCTCATCTGGATCACCGGCCTGGTCGGTCACTTCACGCCGCTGCTCGAATGGCCCGCGCTGGCGCTCTACGTGATTGGCGGCATCGGCGTCGTCATCTGGCGCGGCACGAGTAAAAGCGAGTGGGCGGAGATGTACCTCGCGGGCGGCGATCTGAAGAAATCGCTCAAGTGGGGCGGTATCGCGGGCGGAATCCTCTTCTGCATGGACGTGTTTAACACGGTCATGTGGTACAAGAGCGGCAAGCCGCCGATGATGGATATGCAGGGCATTCTCGTGAACATGAACTTTCTCTACTTCTTCCCGGTACTCGTGCTTGCCGAGGAGTTCCTGTGGCGCGGTCTGATGCTCTCCTCTATGGTCGAGAAGGGCGTCAATCCTCATCTGAGCGTTTTCGTGACCGCCATGTGCTATGTGCTGAATCACTACGCCGTCGCGCCCGTCGGTATGCAGGAGCGCGGACTCATGGCCATGATGGCTTTTCCGATTGGTATACTTGGCGGTTATATTTCGCTCAAGTCGAAAAATGTCTGGGGCAGTGTGCTGGTGCACATGATTACCATGTTCTCGATGATCCTGGATCTTTTCGTCATACCGAATCTCGTTTACTCATACATGCACTGACAAAGCCCATGCCTGAAAACCGAATTACCCGGCTGGTGAAGCAGCAGAAAAAGCTGCTCATCGCCTACTATATGCCTGAATTTCCTGTGCCGGGTGCGACTTTGCCCGTGCTCGAAGCGTTGCAGGAGAGCGGAGCCGACCTCATCGAGCTTGGAATGCCCTATTCCGATCCCATCGGCGACGGGCCGGTGATCCAGGACGCGGCGCACAAGGCGATCAGCCACGGCGTGCATGTCGGCAGTATCTTCGAAATGGTCAGAAAAGCGCGCAATGGCGACGGCTGCAAGAAGATCACCACGCCGATACTGCTCATGGGCTACAGCAATCCGCTTATCGCTTACGGCGGCGACTGCTTCATGGATGACGCGGTGAAGGCAGGCGTGGACGGCCTGTTGATTCCCGATCTGCCGCCCGAGGAGTCGGAGGATTTTCTCGAACGCGCCAAACACTTCGGCCTTTCGGTGATCTACCTCATCTCGCCGGTCACGCCGCCCGAAAGGATCGCGCTCATCGACAGCATGTCCACCGACTTCTCCTACTGCATCGCGGTCAACGCCACCACCGGCACGGGTAAGCTCGACAGTGCTGACATGGATGAGAAAATCGCCGAGTACCTCCACCGTGTTCGCCAGCACGCCAGGAAGAAGTTCGTGGTCGGCTTCGGCATCAAGGATCGCGAGCGCGTCCGCAAGATGTGGGAACTTGCCGACGGCGCGGTGGTCGGCTCGGCGCTCCTGCAACACGTAGCCACCGCAACAACGCCGGAACAGACCGCCGAGATGGCCGCCGATTTCTGGAAGTCGCTGCGGTGAACCGCGCGGCGGAGGATCATCGTTGAAGGGCGGGCATGAAACCCGCCCCTACAGAAGATAATGACACGCCGAATGCCGAATCATCCGCGGTGTTGACCATCCTAATCGCCTGACCATGCAAGCTTCGAGCAAAACCGCTCCGGCGGTGACGGTCATCATTCCGCATCTCAGGAATCGCCCGATGCTCGAAGCCTGCCTCGACGCTCTTCGCAAAACTTCTTTCACCGACTTCGCTGTTCTCGTCGTCGATAACGGCGGCGAGGATTCCGATCTCACCGGCATCGAACACGCCCACCCGGACATCTCGGTGCTTCGTCTGTTCACAAACACCGGATATGCAGGAGGCTGCAACGAGGGACTCAAACTCGCAAAATCCCCATATATCGTTTTCCTGAACGACGATACCGTTGTCGAACCGGAGTGGCTGGGCTTTCTCGTCGAAGCGGCGGAACGTGACCCGGCGGTTGGAGCGTTGCAGCCGAAGATTCTCTCGCTGCCGGAGCGTCGCAGAGGTCGGCGCGTGTTCGACTATGCCGGAGCAGCGGGCGGGCTGATCGACCGGCTCGGCTATCCGTTCTGCCTCGGCAGGAGCTTCGGCGGGCGGGAGGAGGACTGCGGGCAGTACGACCAGCCGCAGGAGATTTTCTGGGCATCGGGCGTGGCGCTCTTGGCCCGGCGGGAGCTGGTCGAGCGTCTCGGGGGATTCGAGGAGAGCTTTTTCATGCACATGGAGGAGATCGATCTTTGCTGGCGCATGTTGCTGGCGGGATTCAAAGTACGCTCCATGCCGCAATCGGTGGTTTGGCACGAGGGCGGGGCGTCGTTGCAGGAGGGTTCGCCGCTGAAAATTTACTACAACCACCGCAACGCCTTGCTCACGCTGCTGCGCAACAGAAGCGCCGTGCCGCTCATTCTGGCGCTTCCACTACGCCTGATGCTCGAAGTAGCGGCGATGCTCTTCTATCTCGCGAGTGGAAAGGAGGGCGTTGCGCGAGCCGTGCAGGTGGTGCGGGCCTTCATCGATGTGCTGCGGATGTTGCCAGAGGCGCTTCATCAGCGGCGCACGATTCAGCGGACGCGAACCGTCAGCGACCGGCAGCTTTTCCGCGATGCGCCGCTCTCGATCTTGCTGCCGCGCCGCCCGGCTCAGCCGTTGGCCCGCGACTCGCAGTAGCTGCGGATCGCTTTCAGAATGGTCGGCAAATCCTGGCTCTGCACGAAGCTCACCAGAAACTGCGGCGCGAAAAAATCCGGCTTGATCTCCGCCTGGTAGGTCAACAGCGTTGCGTGACCGTTTTTGCCATCGACCGCTTCGAGCCGCCACTCACCCTCATAAACCTGGAAGTCCCCGCCGATCTGCGAGAAGTAGAGGTGCTCGGGATAGACCTCCTCGACCTTGAGCGTGAAATTCACCGTCTTTTCGAAGATGAAAATGCCCGACTTGCCCGACTGAGCGATAATCTTCGTCTGGTTGTTGCTCTCCAGTAATCGGCTCGACACCACCTTGGGCATCGTTTCGTGGAGGTGGTCGTAATCGGTCAGCATCCGCCACACAACCGGCGGCTCCGCCTCGATGAAGACGCTGCCGCTCGCGCCGATTACCCCATCCGGCAGCCAGTCGAGATCGATGAGAATCTCGCCCTGCATAATTCTCGCGCGTTTTTCCGGAGTGATTGTCATGGCTGAACAGGTTTGGTTGCGACGCGGTTTCTTTCAATGTAGGTCACGCATCCTTCAGGCGCAAAGAATTGGGACTATTCGCAGGCGCTCTCCATTCGTTCGCGACGCAGGGTTGTCTGAACGACATCTGCGAACCGGGTCAGGCCGCTGACGGTGGCGGCAGGCTGGAATTCCCAGGGATCGAAAACCGCGTCGCTGGATCGCCAAACCCACAGCGAGTTTATGCCGACGGCGTGCGTGCCGGTGACATCGAAGGGATTCTGCGAGATGAGGCAGGTGCGTTCAGGCAGGCTCTCCGCTCGCTTCATGAAATGTCGATAGACTGCCGGTTCGGGTTTGAACGAACGGATTTCTTCGACGCTGACACAATCGATAAAGAATGCCCTGATACCGGCATGATCGAGCAGCGATTCGACATCGCAAGCGAGTCCGTTCGAGAAGGAGAACAACCTGAATCTCGCATCACGGGCACGTTCGAGGCCATGCACGACATACGGAAAAGCCGGAAGCCTGCCTTAGCCATCGAGCAGTTTCCGGCGCTGACTTTCGGTAAGCTCGACCTGAAACGACTCGCACGCAAACTTGAGCGCCTGCGCGGTACATTCGCTGAATGGGCAATAGCGCCGCCTCAACTCTCGCCGGAACGAATGCTTGAGCTGCTTCTGTCGCCAGAGTTTCGACAGCGCCTCAGCCCGTTTGCCCGCAAAAGCTTCGAGGATTGACGTGGCCCTCACCCAATAGACAAAATGGGTGGGGGAGTCGAATCCGCCATTGGATGGCAGTGGGGCAAATCCGTCATCAGCTACCGATGAGGTTCGTCAGAACTATAACAACTTGTAGTACTATTATGGATGGTTAACCGAGAACGGTCGGTGCTTGCGCATGAGTCTGCTGAGATTCGTGCACGTTGGCGGGCTTGACGTTCGCCTCATTTGGCGAGCATTGTCGAACCGATGCTGTATCGTCAATGATGTTGCATTGGCAAGAGTTTGCGTGTTGGCAAGTGTATCGGAGAGAGGGGCCTGGGAGCAGCGCTCGACCAGCGCATGACGCTTTTTACAGGCGCTTTTCAGAAAAAGAGTTGTATATCTGATAGAAGTTATCTTGTGACTTGTTCCAAGAATTGTCTTATTTATGGTATTTTGCTACAAAAAAAACGATAGCATCGGTGACGATGCTTTGGTTGCATGTTGCGTACTTCTGTGTTTCTTGAGTAACGCTTGATGGGATATGAATAAAATACTTCAGCTCAGGCGAACAGACCCGTAACACAGCGTACATGCAGCTTTTTATCAGGCGCTCAAACCGCTTTTTTTCGATGCCGACAAGTAACTACATCAGCAGCGAGGCCGCAGACAACGATCAGCCAACCCTGTTTTCGTTACTTGAATCGCTTCCCGATCCGGCAATCATCATAATGCCGGATGGCCGGATTCTTGCAATCAATACGCGGTTTGCCTCGATGTTCGGAACGACTTCGCAATCGTGGCTCGATCACGCTGCAGACGAGCTGTTCGGCGCGGACCTCCGTTTTGCGCCACTTGCCGGATTTCTTCAAAAAGAGCTTGCCGTGGAACTCTCCTTCGCAAAGCGTATTTCGTTCGAGGTGGGGCGCGAAGCCTGGAAAGCGACGCTGAGTCCGATTCGTTCTGCTTCGGGAGCCGTGATGAGTTTGCTGGTTTCTCTTCAGGATATTTCCGAATACGCGGAAGCTGAAAAAAAGCTTCGGGTCGAGGGTGAATCGGGAAATACTCTCATGGATGGCGAGCCTTACCTGCTGTCGAACGGCATGGAGAGCGGCGAAAGCGGGAGGTTCCATGAGTGTTTGCGCGCGTGTCAGGAAAAACTTTTCGTGGCGCTGCATGGAACTCTTGGGGCCATCTGGGAGTGGGATATCAAAACCGACAGGTTCTTCTGGTCCGATCAGATATGGAAGCTCTACGGACTCGAACCGCAAGGCGACATTTCGTCGCACATACTCTGCGGAACGAACGTCCATCCCGAAGATCGCGATCTGACCTTCCAGACCATCATATCGGCCTCGAAGCGGCAGACCGATTTCAGCATCGAGTACCGCGTCTGCCATTCCGACGGCTCCGTTCACTGGCTGATGTGCCTTGGCGTGCCGTTGCAAGCATCCGGTAAAGAGCCTGGCAGCTATTTCGGGATGATCATGGATATTACCGAGCGCAGGCGGACGGAACAGGAGCGCCGGAAAAGCCAGAATCAGCTCAACCTGGTGATCGAACAGGGCGATATCGGCCTCTGGACTGTCGATCTGAGGGATTCGAGCGCACGGCGCTCGTTGCACTACGCCCGAATTTTCGGCTACGATTCGGTCGATGGCGACTGGTCGCTGGAGGCGTTTGTCGATCATGTCGTTCCGGAGGAGCGCGAAACGATCCGCGAAACGATCACGCAATACTGCAAAAAGCATCTGAGCCACACCTTCGAGTGCAGGATTCATACCGCCGATAACCGGTTACGATGGATTTTGGTTTTCGGCACTTTCAATTACGATACGAGCACCCGAACCTATTATCTCTCCGGCATTGTCCAGGACATTTCCGTCAGAAAGCAGGCCGAGCAGCTCCTCAGGGAGAGCGAGCAGAAGTTCAGGAACATCTTCGAATTTTCGTCGGTCGCCATCGGCATCAGCGACGACCGGGCGGGGACGCTGCTCGATGTCAACGCTTCCTGGCTCAGACTGTTCGGCTATTTGAGAGATGAGGTGATCGGCAAAAAACTCGGCGAGCTGGGAATTTATCTCGACACTGAAGATCACGGCAACATCATGCGCGCTCTTCGGGAGCATGGCCGGGTTTCGAACCGGCAGCTCGAACTGAAGAACCGCGAGGGCAAGACGATCACCGTGCTCTTCTCCGCTGAATCGATCACCATCGCCGGTCAGGGCAATGTGCTGCTGATGATGAGCGACATTACCGTTCTGGAGCTTCAGCAGGCAAGCATCAACCAGCTCGAACGAGCCGTGGCCGAAAGGACGGAGCAGCTGCAGAATGAGGTGGTGCGCCTGAACCGTTTTCTCAGCATGATCTCCCATGAGCACCGCACGCCGTTGGCGATCATCAGCGGCAATCTCGACCTGATTCGGCTCAAACATAAAAATGGCAATTGTAACTACGAGCGGGAGACGAACAAAATCAAGCAGGCGATTGACCGGCTGGTGAAGGTGATGGAGATTTCGATTCAGGAGAGCCGCCATCAGGAGTCGAGCGAAGAGCTGGTCGTGACCGATTTTCAGCTCGAACCGGCGATTCTTTCGCAAGTAGAGGCGTTCCGTTCGATGTGGCCTGAGCGAACGATTCACTATGCCTCCTGCCATCTCGAAGGGGGCGAAATCCTCGGAGCGCCGGGGCAGTTCGGCATGGCGATTTTCAACCTGCTCGACAATGCCCGAAAATACTCTCCGCCGGAATCACCCATCGACCTCGTGGCCCGCGTCGAAAACGGCGAGGCGATCATCACGATTCGAAACGATGGCAAAAGCATTTCCAGCGCCGAAAGCGGCGAGCTGTTCGAGAAGTACCGGCGGGGGAGCAATGCGGCCAATACCGGCGGCGCGGGGATCGGCTTGTGGCTGGTCAAGGATATCGTCGAGCGCCATCACGGCTCGGTCACGCTGCATGGAACCGACTCAGGCGTCGAAGCCGTGATCATTTTGCCTTTGGCCGGAAGCGAAGTTTGAGTTAATTATTCGACAAAGTCTTTCTTTAACCGATTCTCCATGGCTGATCATTACAAAATTATCGTTGTCGAGGATGACCGTGATTTCCGTGAAAGCATGGTGGAATATCTCTCGCTTGCCGGTTTTGACGTTACCGGAATCTCATCCGCGCTTGAGTTTTACAACAGCATAACCAGGCAGCAGTACCGGATCGCGGTGCTGGATATCGGGTTGCCCGACCAGAACGGTCTGGTGCTTGCCGAGTTTATCCGCAAGAACACCGACATGCGCATCGTGATGCTGACGGCCCAGACCTCGCTCGAAAGCAAAATCACAGCGTATCGCTCCGGAGCTGATGTGTATCTCGTCAAGCCGATCGATTTCGCAGAGCTTGTGGCCTCGATTCAAAGCCTCTTCGGGCGGATCAATGTCGATGCGGAGCCGGTGGTTCAGGAGCGGCCTCAATCGGAGGCACCGCCACAGAGGGCGAGCGAGACTGGCTGGTCGTTGCTGCGCCATGAGTGTGGTCTGCTCGCGCCGCAGGGAAGCAAGGTTTCACTTACCTCGAAGGAGTTCGATCTTCTGGAAAAACTGGCCGCCACGCCAAACGAGGTCGTCGAGCGGCAGGCGCTGCTGCAAACCTTGGCTTACGACAATGACGAACTCGGCAACAAGGCGCTCGACGCGCTGATTCACCGGTTGCGGCGCAAAAAGGATGAGCTTGAACTGCGCATTCCGCTGAAAACCATCCACGGCGTCGGCTACTCCTTTGCCAGGCCTATCGTGATCGTCTGAGCGTTTTTGTCGCGCATCCGTTTGCCATCACGCTGAAGCGTTGTCATAGCGTCGTCGCTGCGGACAACCCTTCGATTCTCCAGTGTTACAGTTGAGCCGATTCGCTCATCACCTCCCTGATCGCTTCGGCGAGCTCGTTCAGCCGCACCGGTTTTTTCAGCAGCTTGCGAAGGCCATAACGGCTGAGCGAGGCAGGGTTGTCGATTGCTTTGCCATATCCGGTCATCAGGATCATCTTGAGCCGGGGATTCATCATGTGCAGTTTTCGCGCCAGTTCGATGCCGGTCATTTCCGGCATGGTGAGATCGGTGATCACCAGGTCGAAGGCGTTCGGATCTTTGGTGAACTCGGTCAGCGCCTCGATGGGCGAGTTCAGGGCGATGATATTGAAGCCGAGATGGCCTATCATGACGCGCATCACCTCGGTCGCGGCCAGTTCGTCGTCGACAAAAAGCACCCGGGCTTTGTTCTGTTTTTCGCCGGGTTCGAAATCGCTGTTCAGGCTCGTTGCTTCCTGGTCGATCACGGGCAGAAAGACCCGGAAGTTGCTTCCTGCGCCGGGTTCGCTCTCGACCATGATGTCGCCATCGCAGCCGGTCACGATGCCGTGAACCACCGAAAGCCCGAGTCCGGTGCCTTTGTTGACCGGCTTGGTCGTGAAGAACGGCTCGAACACGCGCTCCATCGTCTCCTCATCCATGCCGAGACCGGTATCCGTGATGCTGAGCTGAACGTATCGCCTGGCTTTGAGGCGCGGGAGTTTTTTATGAAACTCGCTTTCCGGCTCCACTTCGCCAAGCTCGATGGTGATTTTGCCTCCTGATTCCATCATCGCATGGAAGGCGTTGGTGCAGAGGTTGACGATGACCTGATGGAGCTGAGACGGATCGGCCAGCACGTTGCCGCACTTCGCGAAACGGGTTTCGATAAAGATGGTTGACGGGATCGTCGGACGCAGCAGCTTCATGGCCTCTTCGACGACGGATTGCACATTGACCACCACAGACTCGGACTCCTCCGAGCGGCTGAAGGTCAGAATCTGCGAAACAAGGTTTTTCGCCCGCTCGGCGGCCTGCATGATCTGCTGGAAAAACTCGCGCGGCTTGCTCTCTTCCGGCATCAGAATGACGCCCATTTCCGCATAACCAAGGATCGGCGATAGAATGTTGTTGAAATCGTGAGCGATGCCGCCCGCAAGCGTGCCGATGGTTTCGAGCCGCTGGGTTTTCTGGAGGCTCGCCTGGAGCTGCTGATTATCCTCCTGGGCTTTGACCCTGTCGGTTACGTCAAACAGGATGCCATCGAGGCCCGCCAAAGAGCCGTCCTCCGAGAATACCGAGGTGCTTCGGTTCTCGACCCATTTGACGCCATTGCCCGGCAATGAAATCCTGAACACAATGGTCGTCGAGCTTGGCTTGAGGCGAAGCTGGTTGAAGGTATCGATCACCATCTGGCGTTCATCGGGGTGGACGAATGCAATGGCGTCGTCGAACATATTGATACTGTTCTTCTGCATCAGAATCTTCGACCAGTCTTGCGTGCCCTCCGACAGGAATCGAAGGCTGTTGTCTTCCGACAGATGATAGACCAGGCCGGGGATGTTGTTGATGATGGAGCGGAACTCCTCGCTGACCCGCTTCTGCAGGGCGCTTTCACGCATGGCCGTTTCGGCCTGCTTCAGCTCGGTGAGATCGACCACCGTAGTGCGCATTCCGGCGAATTTTCCCTCTTTGCGCATGGGCAAGTTGTAGAGCAAGAGCGGCAAGCGGCGGCCATCTCTCATCACGATGGTATATTCGTTGCCTTTGGGGAGATAGCCCGGATCGAAGATTTTCTGCTGGTTGGCCACGACCAGTTCGAGATTTTCCGGCCAGCAGAAGCTGAACGCCGATATGCCGCTCTGAACCTCATCGGGAGAGACATCGAAAAACTCCATTCCCGAATGGTTGATATAGTTGACGTTTCCGCGAAGGTCGGTCTCGAACAGCGGCACAGGAAGGTGCTCGGTCAGCTCGCGGAACTTCCGCTCGCTTTCAACGAGCGCGGCCTGGTTTTTAAGGCGTTCGGCAACATTGCGGGATATGCCGAAGAGCACCGGTTTCCCATCCCAGGTGCCGTGCGTGATCTTTGTTTCCACAGGAATCTTCTCGCCCGATTTCGTGACGAGTGGAAGATCGCAGGCGCTTTCAGCGCCCGCAAGCATCTCCGCAACTCTTTTTTGCGCCTGCTCGCGAAGTTCCTTTGGATGAAGGTCGAGCACGTTCATTATCCGCAACTCGTCGAGCCAATAACCGAGAGCGTTGAGCGTCGTGGCGTTCGCGTCCAGAATAGAGCCATCTTCCGCGAGAATGAAGAGCATATCGTCGATGGACGCGAACAGGGTTTCGAGATTGTGGTTGACCGCGCTGACCTGTTCTTCATGCCTCGCCTGCATGATCGCCGCGCCAACCTGCGACGCGACGGTTTCGAGCGCTTTGCGCGCATACTCCGGCACCCTGTCGAGCGTATGGGAGCCGATGTTGAAGGTCGCGACAGGGTGATTTTTATTGAGTACGGTGAGTACCGCGAAACACCTGAGGCCTTCATTGCGCAGGAGCACTTTTAACCGGTCACTGAAGGCGGGGTTCTGGTCGCTGTACACGACATTGCCGGTGGTCGTGAGCTGGTATTCCGGGGTATCGTGCGTGAATCTTTTCATCTCGCTGGCAAGCTCGTCCGAAAGTCCTTCCCAGTGGGTGAGGTTCAGGCTGTCATCGTATTCATCGAGCAGATAGATGGCGCCGCTGTCCATTTCCGAAATCTCCATCGCGGTCTTGAGGCAGTGCTGTATGGTCTCCTCGAGCGACTGCGAGGCGCTCAGTTTCAGCGCCAGATCGAGTTCTCTCTGGATGAGCCGCTCGACCTGCTGGCGTAGCAGCGCGTTGGCGATGATGCCGCCAGCCAGCGAGAGGATCGATGCTGAACTGGCCGACCACTGCCGCTCTTCACGCACGGCGTCGAAGCCGATGTAGCCGAACGGAAGGTTGCCCGATACGAGCGGGATGAGCATCAGGGACTGTATCTCCTGTTGCTGGAGACTCTCCCGCTCCGTCGCGGCCTCATCCGGCAGATCCGAAACTTTCGGCACGATGAGCACCTCGCCGGAGGTGATTTTTTTCGTTGACCACTCGAACTCGGCTGTCGGAAGTTGCTGCAAAATACCGATCTGCGGCTCAATGCCTTCGGCGCACCACTCATGGGTGTTGCTCATGAGCTTCAGATTGTCGTAATACTGGAAAATATAGCTCCGGTCGGCCTGCACGAACTCTCCGATGGCCTGCAACGCCTGGTCGATCGTGGCGTCGATACCATCCGCCGAGGCGCTGATGAACTGGTTGGCAAGCCCTGAAATCAGGTTTTCGAACCGCCGGTTATAGACAATCGCCGCTTCGGAATGCTTGCGGATCGTGTTGTCGAACAAATAGGTTTCATAGCAGGTGATGCGCTCTTCATCGTCCCGAGTAGCGGTCGTGAATTCGTAGAGCCATACTATTGCGCCGTCTCTGCGGATGATCCGGTACTCCTGTTCGATGGAGGTTCGTTTGAGATCGAATGCATAACGAGTTATTTCATCAATGACCCGGTCGAAATCGTCGGGGTGGATAATGTCGGTATAGTGTATGGTAGCCGAGGTGAAGTCGGACGGCAGGTATCCCGTCAGGCGGGTGACGTTTGGGGAAACATATTCGACCGGATAGCCTTCGGCGTTCAGCCAGCGAAACACGGTGACCGGGCCTTCGAGAAAGAGGTTCATCTCCCTTTGGAGCTTCTCCTCGGCCTGTTTGCGTATGGTGATGTCCTGATGCGAACCGGTCATTCGGAGCGCCATGCCGTCGAGGTTGCGCTCGAACACCTTGCCACGGTCGAGAATCCAGACCCAATGCCCATCTTTGTGCCGCATACGGACCTCTGCTTCGTAATAATCGGTTTCACCGCGCAGATGACTTTCGATGCGCTCGGCGGCTTTGCGGAGATCTTCGGTATGGCAGAGGTTCTCCCAGGTGGTAATGGTGACCTGGCCAAGCTCTTCAGGAGTATAGCCGATCATTTCGGCCCACGCACTGTTGATGGTCACCATGTCGGTCTGAACGTTCCAGTCCCAGTATCCGGCATTCGTGCCTTCGATAACCAGCGTAAGACGAGTCAGCTCTTTTTTCAGTTCAGCGATCTCGTTTTTCAGCAGATCGGTATTCGGCTCACTCTCTTTTTTGATGATGCTGGTTGCATGTTTGTCGTTCATGTCGCGTTGGGTTACAGCAGTGACAAGGCGGTGAGCTTGTGCCGTTGGTAAAATCTGTTCTGATTTTTTCGGTTCACAAATATTACGAATCTTATAGATATATAAACAGGGGGGTTATCGTTCCTTATATTTTATAAAAAACTGAATCGAGTGATTTCTTCCGAACCGTCTTGTGCGCTGTCGGCGCGATACCTCAATCATCGGACTTGAAAAGAAACTGCGATATGGTGATGCGGTCGCGCTCGACGGATGCAATCCCTCTGCCGGTGCCCGGATATGGCAAAAGCCTCATTATCGATTGGCGCGAGTCCAGGGGCAACATCGTCTCAATAGCTCCCGAAAGAGTTGAGCTGTGTGGTAAACGCCGGGTTGTTTTGGTCAGTCAGGATGCAGCGAGCCATCAGATTTAGCATTAACAAAAGAGGCTGCTCCGGGTTTATTTCCGGGTCAGCCTCTTTTCGACAATCAATGCGCCTTACGGTCTGCCATCCGGTCGTCCATCTCTGTCTCGCCTGTCGCTGTCAGGGTTGTCCTTGCGTTGCCCGTCATCACTCTTATTAAAGCGGTCGAAAATTTTCTGCGGTCTCTGATCTGGCCGTCCCTGAGGCTGGACCTGCGGTTCAGGCCGCTGATCCGGCCGTCCCTGAGGTTGAGCCTGCGGCTGGGGACGCTGATCAGGGCGTCCCTGCGGCTGCGGACCGAAATCGGGTCTGCCATCAGGCCGCCCACCATCAGGTCTGAAATCGGGCCTTCCATCAGGCCGCCCACCATCAGGTCTGAAATCGGGCCTTCCGTCGGGTCGCCCGCCATCAGGTCTGAAATCGGGTTTTCCATCAGGCCGCCCACCATCAGGTCTGAAATCGGGTTTTCCATCAGGCCGCCCACCATCAGGTCTGAAATCGGGCCTTCCGTCGGGCCGCCCGCCATCAGGTCTGAAATCGGGCCTTCCGTCGGGCCGCCCGGCATCAGGTCTGAAATCGGGTCTGCCATCAGGCCTTCTGTCGCGGTCATCCCGGCGATCACGGATGCGCTGTTCCTCGAAATGCCTGTTCCAGAAGTTTCTGTCGTGTTTGCGGTACTCGCGGTCGCGGCGGCGTCTGATATCATTCCAGTCATGCCTCCTGATCTGGTAGGGCAGATTCCAGTACCTGACCGGAGCCCACGGTCCGCG
The DNA here is from genome assembly GCA_013334655.1 of Chlorobaculum sp. Classification (GTDB taxonomy): domain Bacteria; phylum Bacteroidota; class Chlorobiia; order Chlorobiales; family Chlorobiaceae; genus Chlorobaculum. The sequence continues at coordinate 41,543 of JAAXXD010000005.1, forward strand.
ATAGCTCAGCGAGCGGAACCATCCGCCATCGCGATAGATGAAGTAGTAGTTGTCGAACCAGATGAGATCGTAATCCCATCCCCATGAGACCGAAAAGCCGTAATCGTCGAGAAAGATGAAGTCAGGATACCGGTCGTATCCGTAATAAGGTGCGCCTCCGATGCTGATGTGAAGACCGACTTCTGCATTGGCATTGTCCTGTGGCGAGCAGAGCAGCATTCCTGCAACCCCAGCGGTGACGAGAAAAAGTGATTTTTTCATAGTTCGGTACTTTGATTTTATACTCAGAGTCTTTGGGCGGAATCACGATACCCATAAACAGCAGTCGAAATCGAACCCCGTCCTTTTCAACAGTTATGACGTTATCAGCGGGTACTACCTTTCGGTAATCTATGAAAAATCTATACAAGAAAAGTTCACAAATCCCGATAAAGCCACAAAAAGAAGCGAAAACGAGTCATCTGCAAATGTATCGAACGCGAAATCCAGCCAGATGTGGAAATGTTGCCGTCACGAGCTGTTCATTGCGAATGGTCCGGTAGTCCGACGCACAGACGATCTGACAGCGTCGTCGCGCCAGAAGCGCGTCGATCTTATTCGCGGTTGAACAAAAGCGACGAGTGTCGGAGAGGCATCGGGCCAAAGTTCAATCGACGCCAGCGATAGAGTGTGGAAGATAATTTGGCGCGAACGGCGGTTACATACGCTACTTGCTGGTTATCTTCGCAAAAGGGAGCGCATGGCTGTCGAATGTATGTTGATGTTAAGTATCAATAAAATAATCGGTTGCGAGGTCATGCGCTTTTTTTGTCGCTCTCGTGAATTATTAATGTCGAAAGCTGTATAATTCAAATGTGTAAAATTCGTTACTGACAACAGTATTGTCCTGTACAAACCAAACGACGCTGACTATGCTGAAAGAGTTCAGGGAATTCGCCCTTAAGGGCAATGTGGTCGATATGGCGGTTGGCATCATCATCGGCGGAGCCTTCGGCGCGCTGGTCAACTCGCTCGTCAACGACCTTTTGATGCCGCCTCTCGGTCTGTTGCTGAAGGGCGTCGATTTTTCAAATCTTTTTGTTGTCCTCAGAGAGGGCGCTCAGGCCGGCCCCTATCTGGCGCTTGCCGAGGCTAAAAAAGCCGGTGCAGTGACCCTTAATTACGGTATTTTCATCAACACGCTCATTGGATTCCTGATCATGGCCTTCGCGGTGTTCCTGCTGGTGCGGTCGATCAACCGGCTTCGCAGCGCATCGGATAAACAGGCCGCGCCACCTCCGGCTCCGCAGAGCAAAGAGTGCCCATACTGCTTTTCGACGATTCCGCTCAAGGCGGTGCGCTGCCCGAATTGCACGTCGCAGTTGTAAATCATGCTCTTTCGGGAGCTTCCGGGCAACAATCGATGCGTTTTTTTGGTTGTTTCCCTATGGAGATAAACAGCTTTTTGTTTATGATTAAGTTTGTTTATGCAGGTTGGCAAAGTAAAATAGTGCTGTTTTAACGAGCATCAGTAAATCAGGTATCATGTTTGACGAGATAGAATTTGACAAGATCAAGAGACTTCCAAAATATGTGTTCGCCGCTGTCAACGAGCTGAAGATGGCCGAGCGCAGGGCAGGGGAGGATGTCATCGATTTTTCGATGGGCAATCCCGACGGCCCGACGCCCCAGCACATTATCGACAAGCTGGTCGAGAGCGTCAACAAGCCCAGGACGCATGGCTATTCGGTTTCCAAGGGTATCTACAAGCTGCGCGGCGCGGTAGGCAACTGGTACCGCAACAAATACAACGTCGATCTCGATCTCGACCGCGAGGTGGTGGTGACGATGGGCTCCAAGGAGGGGTACGCGCATCTGGTGCAGGCGATCACCAATCCCGGCGATCTGGCTATCGTTCCCGATCCGTGCTACCCGATTCACTCTCAGGCATTCATTCTCGCCGGTGGCAACGTGCATCGCATGAAGCTGGAGATGAATGATGACTACACGCTCGACGAGGAGGCCTTTTTCCACAACATCGAGACCGCGCTGCGTGAATCGTCGCCCAAGCCGAAGTACCTCGTGGTCAACTTTCCGAACAACCCCACGACGGCCACGGTCGAGCTGCCGTTCTACGAACGTCTGGTCGAGCTGGCTCGACGGGAGCGATTTTACATCATCAGCGACATCGCGTATGCCGAAATTACCTTTGACGGCTATGTGACGCCGTCAATCCTCCAGGTGCCGGGGGCGAAGGATGTCGCCGTCGAGAGCTACACGCTTTCAAAAACCTACAACATGGCAGGTTGGCGCGTGGGCTTCATGGTCGGCAACGCCAAGCTTGTCGGCGCGCTTGAGAAGATCAAAAGCTGGCTCGACTACGGAACCTTCACGCCGATTCAGGTTGCCTCGACCATCGCGCTTACCGAGGATCAGAGCTGCGTCCGGGAGATCAGCGAGGTCTACCGCAAGCGCCGCGACGTGCTCATTTCAAGCTTCGCCAACGCAGGCTGGAATATTGTCACTCCGAAGGCCTCGATGTTCGTCTGGGCGAGAATCCCCGAGCCGATGCGCGGCATGGGCAGCCTCGAATTCAGCAAGAAGTTGCTCATCGAAGGCAAAGTTGCCGTCAGCCCCGGCGTTGGTTTCGGCGCCTACGGCGACGAGTACGTCCGCGTGGCGATGATCGAAAACGAAGAGCGAATCCGCCAGGCCGCGAGGAATATCAAGCGCTTTTTGAAGAATAACAGCGGGCAGTAGCTTCTGGTGGACGTCGTGGACGAAGTGGACGTTGTGGACAAGAAACGGAAGTAATAATCAGCGGTGTTTCCGGTAAGCGGAAAACATTGATTGGTTTTCTTCAGTTGTCCACTAAGTTCACCTCTTACATTCGTCCACCAAGTCCATTCAGCCCTCTTACTCCTCGCTTTCGAACAGCTCCAGCACTGCCTGGGGAATGGCTTGCAGCACATCCACAGAAGATACCAGGCTCGATACGTTCGAGGCGAGGTCTCCGGCCCGGCCGTGCAGCCAGGCGGCGGCGGCGGCGGCTTCGTGGGTGTCGAGGCCCTTGGCGGCGAGTGCGCCGATCATGCCCGAGAGCACGTCGCCGGTGCCTGCCGAGGCGAGTGCTTCGGTGCCGCTATCCGAAATGAGCACCATGCCCGATGGCGAGGCGACGAAGGTCGGCGTGCCTTTGAGCAGCAGGTTGACGTTCCACTCCTCGGCGAGCATCCGCGCGGTGTCGATGGGCGACACCTGAATATCCTCCACGGACAGTCCCGACAAACGGCTGCATTCGCCCGCGTGTGGCGTCAGCACGGCGTCTTCGAGGCCGGTGACCAGCTCGAACAGGTTGCGCTCGGCGATGGCAAAGAGCGCGTCGGCGTCGAGCACCAGCTTTTTTCCGGCGATTTCGGGCGTGCAGAGCAGCGTTTCGACAAGCTCCTGCGCCTCTTCGCTGCGACCGATGCCGCAGCCGATCACAATCGCGTCGGCCCATCGGGCCTTTTCGATGATCGAGAGCATGTCGCGCCCGATCACCACCACTTCAGGCGCGAAGCTGTGCATCACCGAGGCGTGGCCGTCGGGCAGCGACGCGCAGACGTAGCCCGCGCCGGTCTTGACGGCAGCGCGAGCGGCGAGCAGGGCCGCGCCGAGCATCGAGCCGCCTCCGTCCGCCGAGCCGGTGACGAGCAGCACCTTGCCGTTCAGGTGCTTGGCGCTCGACGGGTCGCGCAGAAGGTAGCTCTCCGCCGCGAAGGTTTCATCCACCAGCAGGCAGGAGGTTGGCTCGACGAGGAACTCCGGGATCGAGATTTCGGCGGTCTGAATCTCTCCGCAGAGCGACGGTCCTGAATTCTGGAAAAAGCCGGTTTTGAGGAAGGCCATCGTCACGGTCATATCCGCCTTGACGCACGGTTCGGCGGCGCGACCGCTTGTGGCGTCGAGGCCCGACGGCAGATCGACGGCCACGGTGACCGCTTCGGAGTGGGTGTTGACAAAGTTGATTAGCTCGACGGCCGATTTTGCCGGTTCGTGGAGCTGCGGCGCTTCGTGATCGATCCGCAGGCCGGTGCCGAAAATGGCGTCCACCACCACCTGATATTCGCTTGCGCCGACGGCGGTTCGCGCTTCATCGATTCCCGCGAAAATTCTGAGTCCCTCGTTGTAGCGCCGGTACGCCTTGAGGATGTGCAACCCTTCGAGGTTCACCCCGGCGAGGTCATCCTCCGGCCAGACCAGCAGCACATCGACCCGTGCACCCTTGTTCAGGAGGTGTCGCGCCACGACGAAACCGTCGCCGCCGTTGTTGCCCTTGCCGCAGACGACAAGCGCCGAAATCTCGTCAAGGCTTTTGCCGTGCTCGAAGCGCCCGGCGATCATACGCGCGGTTTCGCGCCCGGCAAGCTCCATCAGCCGGGTCTCGCCGGTGCGCAGCTCCTCGATGGCCGCCCGATCCGCCAGGTTCATCTCCTTCGCTGTCAAAACCGCATTCATCGCTTCTCTCCTTCCTCGTCCTTGATGTCCCTTAAGTCCTTTGTGTCCTTTTTTACAGCGCTTCGAGATGCAACGCCGTTTCCAGCGCGTGTTCGTAGGCGTGCAGCAGTTCGTCAATCGAGAACTCCGCGACCGGCTTGCCATTCACGGCGATGCTGCAACCTTCCGGCGACACCTTGCCGATGACTCGCGCCGGGACGTTCAGGCGCTTGGCCTTTTCGAGCACCGTGTCGGCATTGTCCTTGTCAACAGAGATCACCACGCGACCCTGCGCTTCGGAGAAGAGCAGCTTCTGGATCGCCGTTTCGTCCGCCGCCGCGCATTCGAGATCGACCTCGAAGCCAAGCATCCGGTCGCGGTTCATGATCGACTTTTCGGCGAGCGTGACGGCGAGTCCGCCATCCGACACGTCGTGCGCCGAGTTGATGAGTTTTTTCGAGGCCAGCGTGACAAGCAGTTCCTGAAGATTTTTTTCGTGTTTCAGATCGACCTCGGGCGAGTCCGTGCCCGGCGTGCCGTACTGCATCACGAGATACTCCGAGCCGTCGAGCGAGAGTTCCGGATCGCCGAGCAGCACGATGGCGTCCCCAGTTGCGAGGTAAGTCGATTCCACGAGGTTGGCGATGTCATCGAGCAGGCCGATCATGCCGATGGTCGGCGTCGGGTAGATCGCCGTGCGTCCGCCGCCAAGCGAGGTCTCGTTGTAGAAGCTCACGTTGCCGCCAGTCACCGGCGTGTCGAACATGCGGCAGGCGTCGCCCATGCCCTCGACGGCGCTCTTGAACTGGAAGTAAACCTCGGGCTTGTAGGGATTGCCGAAGTTCAGGCAGTTGGTCACGGCGAGCGGTTTCGCGCCCGTGCAGGCGATGTTGCGCGCGCACTCGGCAACGGCAATCGCGCCGCCCGCTTTCGGATTCAGGTAGACGTAGCGCGAGTTGCAGTCGGTTTTCATCGCGAGCCCCTTTTTGGTGCCCTTGATGCGGATCACCGCCGCGTCGGTCTGGCCCGCCGGGGTGACGGTGTTGGTCTGCACCATCGAGTCGTACTGCTGGTAGACCCACGCCTTGCTGGCGATGTTCGGGCGGGAGAGCAGTTGCAGCGAGAGATCCTTGAAGTCGAGGGAGTCGTCCGCAACGAGTTCAGCCACCGGAGTGTCGGGCTTCTTCTCGACCGCCTCGCGGATGTAGACCGGCGCGCCGCCGCCGAGCACGAGCGACATGGCCGGAATCTCGGCGACCACCTTGCCGTGCTGCCAGACGCGCAGCATGTTGTCATCCGTCACCTTTCCGATCACCACCGCGCTCACGTCCCATTTTTTATAGACGTCGATGATCTCCTGCTCGCGCCCTTTCTCGGCCACGATCAGCATCCGCTCCTGCGATTCGGAGAGCATCAGCTCGTAGGCGGTCATGCCTTTTTCGCGGGCGGGCGTCAAGTCGAGGTCGATCTCGATGCCGCCGCTGCCGGTCTTTTCGATGCCGCGAGCGCTCATCTCCGAGGTGGAGCTGGTCAGCCCCGCCGCCCCCATGTCCTGCAAGCCGGAGACCGCGCCGGTCGCAATCGCTTCAAGCGTCGCTTCGAGCAAGAGCTTCTCGGCGAAGGGATCGCCCACCTGCACGCTCGGGCGCTTGTCCTCCGACGCTTCGCTGATCTCTTCCGACGCGAAGGTCGCGCCGTGGATGCCGTCGCGCCCTGTCGATGAACCGACGATCAGCACCGGGTTGCCCTTGCCATGCGCCGTGGCGCTCACGGTTTTGTGATGCTCCACGAGGCCGACCGACATGGCGTTGACCAGCGGGTTGCCGGTGTAGCAATCCTCGAAGTAAATTTCGCCGCCAACCGTCGGCACGCCGAACGAGTTGCCGTAATCGCCGATGCCGCGCACCACGCCGTCCACGAGGTAGCGCACTCGCGGGTCACGCGGCGAGCCGAAGCGCAGCGAGTCGAGCGAGGCCACCGGCCTCGCGCCCATCGTGAAGATGTCGCGGTGGATGCCGCCAACGCCGGTCGCCGCGCCCTGATACGGCTCGACCGCCGACGGGTGGTTGTGCGATTCGATCTTGAAGGCTACGGCGAGATTATCGCCAATATCGACCAGCCCGGCGTTCTCCTCGCCAGCCTGCGTGAGCAGAGAAGCGCCGTCGCGAGGCAGAGTCTTGAGCACGGCGATGGAGTTCTTGTAGCTGCAATGCTCGGACCACATCACTGAGTAGATGCCAAGTTCGGTGAACGAGGGCGTCCGGCCCAGTACGTCGCATATCTTGGCGTATTCCTCTTCATTCAGGCCATGCTCCTGGGCCAGCTTCAGGTTCACTTCAGGTTCGGTGCTCATTGTATGGTGGTGGTAATGACTTGTTTACGGTAGCTTCCGGTTTGGCGGGAGCTGGTAGAATTTTAAGAAAAGGACTACAAGGACTTTAGGGACAACAGGGACGAATAAAAGAGAGATTTCCTATCGCTTGTCCACATCGTCCACAATTCAGGGCGGGCACAAGACCAGCCCCTACCAATTATTCATTATCAACTATCAATTATCAATTGTCCATTATCCATTATTCATTCGCGCCGCAGCAGTTCTTGTACTTTTTGCCGCTGCCGCAGGGGCAGTCGTCGTTGCGGCCGGGCTTCTTTTCGACTCGCACCGGCTGCTGGACGATGATTTCGTCGCCGGGCATCGAGAATGTGGCGTCGAGTCCGCCATCCGCGGCGATTTCGTAGACGCTTCCCGCTTCGGCGTGCTGCGCCACGAGCCGCTCCTGGCGCACGGCCTGGCGGCGCTGGCGGGCCTCGATCTCCTCCGACTCCTCCTGCGAGATCGGGAAGAGCTTGAAGGCCACCGAGAGTGTTTCATGCTCGATCTCGCGCATCAGCTCTTCAAACAGCTTGAAGGCCTCCTGCTTGTATTCGAGCAGCGGGTCTTTCTGGCCGTAGGCGCGGAGGTTGATGCCCTCGCGCAGTCCGTCGATCTCGCGCAGGTGCTCGCGCCACTTCTGGTCGATCACCGACAAGACGGCGTATCGCTCGATCTGGTGCATGATTTCGTCAGGCAGCGAATTTTCCTTGCGGTGATAGAACTCGCTGGCGGTTTTGTAGAGCGCTTCGGCGGTCTGCTCGAACGGCTCGCGCTCGAAAGCCGAGGCTTCCGTGCGGAAATCGACCGACAGCTCGCGCAGCACCTGCTCCTCCAGTCCCGCCGGATCGTTGGACTCGTGGAACTTCTTGACCACGGTCTGGCAATAGTCCTGCAAGAGATCCATGATGTCGCTCTTCAGACGCCCCATTTTGAGCGCTTTGCGGCGGCGCGTGTAGACCACCTCGCGCTGCTGGTTCATAACGTCGTCATATTCGAGCAGGCGTTTGCGGATTGAGAAGTTCTGCTCCTCGACCTTCTTCTGGGCGCGCTCGATTGACTTGGTGATCATCGAGTGTTCGATGACGTCGCCCTCCTCGTGACCGAGGCGATCCATCACCGCGATGACGCGATCCGAGCCGAACAGACGCATCAGCTCGTCTTCGAGCGAAACGTAAAAGATCGACTCGCCGGGGTCGCCCTGGCGTCCGGCGCGTCCGCGAAGCTGGCGGTCGATGCGCCGTGCTTCGTGCCGTTCCGAGCCGAGGATGAAGAGTCCTCCAGCCTCGCGCACGCCCGCACCGAGCTTGATGTCCGTGCCGCGTCCGGCCATGTTGGTGGCAATTGTCACCGCGCCCTTCTGACCGGCCATCGCCACAATGTCCGCCTCGCGGGCGTGCTGCTTGGCATTGAGCACGTTGTGCTGGATGCGCTTGGCTCGCAGCATTCGCGAAAGCGTCTCCGACACCTCGACGCTTGCCGTGCCGACCAGCACTGGCTGGCCCTTGTCGATCAGCTCCTGCACCTTGTTGACAATGGCGTTGTACTTCTCGCGGCGTGTCTTGTAGACCAGGTCGTCCAGGTCGTGTCGGGAGATCGGGCGGTTGGTCGGAATGACCACAACGTCGAGCTTGTAGATTTCAAAGAACTCCGACGCCTCGGTTTCAGCCGTACCGGTCATGCCGGCCAGCTTGCTGTAGAGGCGGAAGTAGTTCTGGATGGTGATGGTGGCCATCGTCTGGGTTTCGCCCTCGATCTTGACGTTCTCCTTGGCCTCGATGGCCTGATGCAGCCCGTCGCTGTAGCGGCGTCCGGCAAGCACACGGCCCGTGAACTCGTCCACGATCATCACCTGCCCCTCCTGCACGACGTACTCGTCATCCTTGGCGAAGAGCGTGTAGGCCTTGAGGAGCTGACCGATGGTGTGCAGACTGTCCGAGCGTTCGGAGTAGAGGCGGTAGACCTCGTCCTTTTTGCGGATTTTGTCCGTGGGCTGGAGATTCTTGTCGGCCTCGATGGCCGCGATTTCGCTGCCCACATCCGGCAGGAGGAACAAATCCTGATCCTGATGGCTCAGCTTGCTCAGGAACTCGCGACCTTTCTCGGTGAGGTCGATGGTGTTGGCCTTTTCGTCCACTGCGTAGAAGAGCTCGTCGTCCACCTCGTGCATTCGGGCGGAGTTGTCCTTCAGATACTCGTTTTCGACCGACTGGATGAGCTTGCCGATGCCACTTTGCGAGAGCATCTTGATGAAGCGGTTGTTCTTCGGCTGGCCGCGTTTGACGCGGAGCAGCGCCAGACCGGCGTCGAAATCGGTCGGCTTGTCTTTAAGAATCTTTTCGGCCTGACCGAGCAGCGAGGCTACCAGATTCTGCTGCGCCCGGACGATCTGCTCGATCCAGGGCTTGATCTCCCGGTATTTGGTATCGGTATCCGAATTGGGCACCGGGCCGGAGATGATCAGCGGCGTACGCGCCTCGTCGATGAGCACGCTGTCCACCTCGTCAACGATGGCGAAGTAGAAGTCGCGCTGCACCATCTCCTCGACGGTTCCCGCCATGTTGTCGCGCAGGTAGTCGAAGCCGAACTCGCTGTTGGTGCCCCAGGTGATGTCGCACAGGTACTCGTCGCGCCGCTGGTTCGAATACATGCCCGCCAGAATAACGCCGGTCGAAAGGCCGTGGTACTCGTAGACCGGACGCATCCACTCCATGTCGCGCTGGGCCAGATACTCGTTGACCGTCACCACATGCACGCCGCGTCCCGTCAGGGCGTTCAGAAAGACCGGCAGGGTCGAGACCAGCGTTTTGCCCTCGCCGGTGGCCATCTCCGCGATCTTGCCCTGATGCAGCACCGAGCCGCCGATGAGCTGCACGTCGTAGGGAACCATGTCCCAGACCATTTCGCGGCCCATCACCGTGTAGCTGTGACCCTTCAGGCGGCGGCAGGTCTCCTTGACGAGCGCGAAGGTATCGGGAAGCACCTCGTCGAGAATAGCCGCCGTCGCCTCTTCGTACTGCTGGCGGAGCTGTTCGAGCTGGCTGTTGAGCTTCTCGCTCTCCTCGTGGCTGATGTCGGGGCGGTCGAGCTTGTGTTCCGCCTCTTTTATCTGCGTCTCGAAGGGGACGAGCTTGTCACGCACCTTTTTGCGCAACTCCACCCCCTTGCCACGGAATGCCTCGTCCGAAAGGGAGTTGAGCGAGCCATAAATCTCATTGATTCTATCGACAATCGGCTGGATTTTCTTGATGTCTTTTTCGTGCTTCGATCCAAAAATCTTTGCGAAAATTTTGAGCATGTAATCTTTGATTTCTCAGTGTTTCGTAACGGTAGCGGCGGCATGAGACGCACTTTCCAATGAGCCGTAAAGTACCGAATTTACCACGCTGAAAAAACAACCCCCGAAAAAAACATGATTTCCTGTAGAACTGCATTGTTCGCCGCTTCGCGCTGCGAGAATGATGTATTATGAATCTGACTGATCGGCCTGATCAGTCAGATGAATCGGATGAACCTGAAGCGTGAAATCGCGCTCGGTTTGCGATATATTGCAGTCAAACCGATCATGCTCGAATTTCTTGGCGATGACAACCATGCAACTTCTTCGCACGCCGCTTCTGGCGGTTTTTCTGACCGTGGCCGGTATCGCCATCGCCGCTCCGCCGCAAGCGCGTCCAGCTCAGAAAACTGTCCGAATGCTCCATACGCCGCAGCCGGGCAGCGCGGAGCGCCGGGCGATTCTCGATGCCATGCGCTGCAAAATAAAGAAGTTGCACGGTCTCGACGTTATTTTTGTCGTTGAGACGATGAAGGTCAGCGGCGGATGGGCATGGGTGCATACCATGCCGCGCTCGAAGGACGGCAACGCTTCGTACGAAGATTTTTACGCACTGTTGCACACGCTGAAAGGGGAGTGGAAGATTGCAGAAATTCCCTGCACTGAGCCGGACAATCCGGACTGCATCGACAGTCCCGGATATTTCAGGAAGCTCGTCCGCCGTTTTCCGGGTTTGCCTGCAAGCATTCTTCCCGAAGAACCGTCCGTTCGCTGAGGAGCAGTTGTTGTCGAATCTGGTATACCGTCAGCTATTAGCGGCAAAAGAAGAAGTACATCGACTATGAAATTCTATGATGCAGTGATTTCCGGCGCGGGGCCTGCGGGCTGTTCGGCGGCGCTCTCTCTTGCCCAAAAGGGACACCGCGTTTTGCTCATCGACAAGGCGCAGTTTCCGAGGGAGAAAATTTGCGGCGACGGCGTCACCGCCGCTTCTACGGTGCTGCTCGAAGAGATGGGCGTGCTGGAGCTGCTTCGTCAGCGCCCCGGCAGTCTGACCACATTCAAAGGCGCGACCTTCGTTTCGCCCGGCGGCGCGGTCGTGCGGGGCCGGATTTTGCAGAACGGCAATCTGCAGGGCAACTCTTACGTCATTCCGAGAACCGATCTTGACGAATCTCTCGTCACTCGCGTCAAGGATCACGCCTCGATCACCTTTCTCGACAACACGACGGTCAACGCGCTCGTCTTGGATGGCGAGCGGGCGCGAGGCGTGAGCACCTCCGCCGGGGAGTTTTCCGGCAGCGTGATTATCGCCGCCGACGGGGCTTATTCGCCGATAGCGAAACAACTTGATTTCACGAACCGCGACAAAGGGCAGCAGGGATTCGCGATGCGCGCCTGGTTTTCCGGGGTCGAGGGGCTGGGCGATTCAATAGAGCTGTGCTACGACAAGTCGATGCTTCCGGGTTATGGCTGGATTTTTCCTGCCGGAGAACGTCGCGCCAACGTTGGGGTGTTTCTCTTGACCCGCTTCACCGATCAGCGAAGCACCAAACGGCTTTTCGAGCGCTTCGTCAGCGACAACGCTTTTGCGGCGTCGAAACTGAAACGCGCCGTCATGGAGCCGGGCACGCTCAAAAGCTGGCCCCTGCCGTTCGGCTCCTTCGCTGGACGGCGCGGACGCGGCAATGTGCTGCTCGTGGGCGATGCGGGAAGCTTCATCGACCCGATCACTGGCGAGGGCATCTACTACGCGCTGAAAACCGGACGCTACGCCGCCGAAGCGGTCGCGCACGCGCTGGAGCGTAACGACGAATCTGCGGCGCTGACCCGATACGAGCAGCTCTGGAGAGGCGAATTTTCGAACCGTGTTTATCTCCCCGGCTACGCATTTCAGCATTTCATGAACAACGCCTGGTTCGTGGATACCTTCATGCGCTACACCGCCAGAAAACAGCACCGAGCCGACCTCCTCGCCGACGTCGTAGCCCACAATCGGAAACGCCGCGACCTGTTCAAACTGCTGAATCCGTTTTATTAGAAAGGAGGATAGGGGATGGAGGGAATGCTAACTCGTTTATTTTCTTGTCATTGCGAGGAGCGCAGCGACGCGGCAATCCAGATTCACGGATACCTGTTGGAACGGACAAATTGACCGATCATTTCATCTGCAACACAAGCGTTGAGGTTGTATGTTTGATGATTTTACGATATTTTGGATTTCTAATATTTTTTGTTGGTATACGGACTTGCAGAGACATGCGTACAGTATATGAATTGTCGTTTCAAGCAGACGTCATAACTGCGATGAACTATATTTATGTATTCAATTGGGGGATAGCATGTGTGCGTTGTCCTATTTACGGTCGCTGACAGATGTTTCTTATGTAGGTCAGTATAGGTGACCTTTATGAATAGGGTTAAAGTTTATAATTTACTTAAAAGGATGTATCTTATAGAGTTATAAATCAATAATCAACCGTCTTATGCGGAGACTAAATAAGCAGTTTGTGGCTATGTAAACCTGTCAATGGGATCGAAAAATGAAAGATTTCTTTTTTTGGGGGATGTTTGGTTGGCTTAAAAGAGTCACTCCTTGGTCCTATGTCTTTTTTTATGTCATTGCTGTGCTGATCTTTGCGTGGATATTTTTCTTGATCCCTGAAGACTTCTATCATCCTTATGCAAAATATGAAAAACCGATGTTTCAAGAGGCCGCATTACTGTGCGATAGATTGACCGTTGCATTCAGGGCGTCAGCAAGAAAAGAAGTAGTTATTAGCAAATTGTTAGTTATAGATCCAAGTGAACTTGAAGTTACAGGTATCAAACCCGATGGTAACGATCTGATTATGCATTTGCGCCTTAAGGTTATAAATACGGACAAGCACAATCATTGGGAGATGATACAGACGATTCCGCTAAGAATGGACACCAAATCCCACATATGGATGCCAGAGGATAGAATTGTAACTATGTTTTCAGAGCACGAGAAACATGACTGGAAGTTATTTCCAGTCGGTTTTCCTATGAAAAATGATGATGTGGAATTGTTAAGGGCGGAACTTCCTCGCTCGCTTTATGTGATCACTGTTACCGAGAACGATTACAAACATATCAGGTCATTCTTAATGGCAAACACTGGATTTCCTCATGAAATTCCAAGAGGATTCTGGCGAATGCTACACCTTAGCCTTACAACCATAACGACACTCGGTTATGGTGACATTGTTCCGTTGACTGACCGAGCCAGATTGTTTACCGGAATTGAAGCGACTACCGGCGTGATACTTTTAGGATTGTTGATAAGCAGCATGGTTTCTGATCGAAAAAAGGTGGAATAAGATGCCGTCGATGATGTGGTAGTTCAGCTACACTAAAAGGGACGTCCCTGAGGTTCAATTAATCAATCCACCGAAGTGGCGCGAATAACCGCGTAACCCGTGGCATTCAAACATTATACGTTTTTTATTGTTCTGTATTTCTATCATCAGACAGGGTTGCATTCCTTCAGAAAAGCATCGGGCTTGAGAATCATAACATGACGCCATCCAAGCTCACATTATCAAAGATATACAACCTCCCGCCGAAACTTTCCACTGTTACCCCCGGCACGCCATCCGCGCCGGGGCTTATCGTTTATCCCTACTCGAACTCTATCAGCGCCTGGCCGCTTTTTACGGCTTCGCCGGGGGTGGCCAGGATGGCCTTGACTGTTCCGGCGGTGTGGGCGGTGATGTTGGTTTCCATCTTCATCGCTTCGAGCACCACGAGCAGGTCGTGTGCCTGTAACTTCTGGCCTACCTGCACGTTGACGCGGTTCACGATACCGGCTATCGGGCTGCGGCAGACCTTTTCATCCGGCAGATTGTCCGCCTGTGGTTTCGCGGGTTGCGGTCTGGCGGCGGGTGGCGGCTCGGGGTTCCGGGACTGAATCGTGGAGACCGGCTGCGGGAACGAGGCGGGCATACGCACCTCCTCGCCCTCGATCACCTCGACATCCACCACATACTTTTTCCCATCTATAGTCAGAGTTAACTGCACGACTTTGGTTCCTTATTGTTTTATGCTGAAAGTGTGGGAGGACTGGATCGAAACCCTTCCCATCTGCGACCACGAACTCTGCCCCTGTTCGCTGATGAACCGGGCGCGACGGATGCGCACGTTCTTGCCGAGGTAGGCCGCTATTGAGGCCGACATGATCATGAGCAGCTCCGGGGTGATCTCCTGCTGTTCGTCCTCGCGTACTGTTTCTTTTGTTTCCTGTTCGTTCATGATTCAGGTTCGTTTCAGGTTCAGAGGGGAATCAGGCCGTGCTTTTTCTGTGGCCTGAACTCCCGTTTTGAATGCAGAATATCGAGCGACATGGCCAGATAGCGCCGCGTTTCGGCGGGTTCAATCACGTCATCGACCTTCAGAGTGGCGGCGGCTGCGTAGGGCGTGGAGAATGACTCCTTGTACTCCGCGATCAGCTCCTGCCGTTTGGCTTTAGGATCGTCAGCTTTGCGAATCTCGTTGCGGAAGATCACATCGACCGCCCCTTCTGCGCCCATGACAGCGATCTCGGCGGTGGGCCACGAAATCACGCGGTCGGCGTCGAGGTCCTTGCTGCACATCGCCAGGTACGCGCCGCCATACGCCTTGCGCATCACCACGGTGATTTTCGGCACGGTGGCCGCCGAGTAGGCGAAGAGCATTTTCGCGCCGTGGCGGATGATGCCGCCATACTCCTGCTCCACGCCCGGCAGAAATCCGGGCACGTCCACGAGTGTCACGAGCGGAATATTGAAGGCGTTGCAGAAGCGGATGAATCGCGCCGCCTTGTCGGAGGCGTCGATGTCGAGCACGCCCGCCATCACCGCAGGCTGGTTGGCCACGATGCCGACCGAGCGCCCCTGAATGCGGGCGAAGCCGATCACGATGTTCCGGGCGAAGTGCTCCTGAACCTCCATGAAGTCCGCCCGATCCACGATCCGCGCAATCACGTCACGCACATCGTAGCTCTGCCGCGAGTCAACCGGGATAACCGTATTCAGGTACTTGTCCGGCAGGATAACCTCCTCGGCTTCGAGGTGAGGCGGGTCTTCGAGGTTGTTCGATGGGAGGAAGGAGAGCAGGCGGCGGCAGATAGCCATCGCGTCGAGGTCATCCTCGGCCACGAAGTGCACCACGCCGGAGATATTCATCTGCGCTGCCGGACCGCCGATCTCTTCGGCGGTCACCTCTTCGCCGGTCACGGCCTTGATGACCGAGGGGCCGGTGATGAACATGCAGGCCGATTTCGTCTGGATGATGAAGTCCGTCAAGGCCGGGCTGTAGGCCGCGCCACCTGCGCACGGGCCGCAAATCAGCGAAATCTGCGGCACCACGCCCGAAAGCATGACGTTGTTGTAGAACACCTGCCCGTAGCCGGAGAGGCTTTCGATCCCCTCCTGGATGCGCGCGCCGCCGGAGTCGTTGACGACAATGAAGGGAGAGCCGGTTTTCAGCGAAGCCTGCATCATCTGCACGATCTTCCGGCAGTGCACCTCCCCCGCCGATCCGCCGCCGACGGTGAAATCCTGACACGCCAGATGCACGAGGCGGCCATCCACGCTGCCAGCGCCGGTCACGACGCCATCGGCGGGCATGGGTTTGCCCTGCATTCCGAAGTTGGTGCAACGGTGCTCGGCAAAGAGGCCGCTTTCCAGAAAACTGTCCTGATCGACCAGCGCCGCGATTCTCTCGCGAACCGTCAGGCTCCCGCCAGCGTGCTGTTTGTCGATGCGCTCCTGGCCGCCGCCGAGCTGAATCCTCTCCCGTTTCCGGTTCAGTTCCTCTATTTTTTCTTCAATGCTCTTGATATGTTCCTGCATCACTCGATGATTATAATTACTGATATGGGGCCACCGTCACCTTGTGCTGACGACCGGAGAGGGTCACGGCATAGGTGATGGGGCCGGTAATGGCACCCTGGTGCCCTTCCGCCGGATGGGTTTCGGAGACGCCGGTATGCGGGTCGCGGCCAAGGTTGCGCGGCCCTTCGTGACGAATGGCAAAAAATTTGGGCGCCACCTGCGGAAACATGGTATAGGTCAGCACATCCTCGTCGGTGCCGTTGCACCCTTCAAGCGCGAGCGCTTCGGAGCGCAGCTTCTGCCACTCCGGCTGAAGCAGATCGGCGGGACGGCAGGTGACCGGCTGCTTTCCGGCGTGCCGGTGGGCCATCTCGACCACCTCCGGGTTCTTTTCACTCGGCCCCTTGCCGTAATATCCAAGCATGAGATCGGCGAATTCGCCGGTCAGGACGGCGTATCGGCCCATCAGCACGTTCAGCACCGCCTGGGTGCCCACGATCTGGCTGCTCGGCGTGACGAGCGGCACGTAACCGGTGTCGCGGCGCACCAGCGGAATCTCGTCGAGCACCTCCGCCATGCGGTCGCCCGCCCCCTGCTGCCGGAGCTGGCTCTCCATGTTGGAGAGCATCCCGCCGGGAATCTGGCTCTTGAAGAGTTCGGTCTCCACGCCGGTCACTTTCGACTGGAACTCGCTGTAGCGCTCCAGCACGTGCATGAAGTGATGTTTGACGCGCTGCACCCGCTCCATATCGACTCGGGTCGTGAAGCCGGTGCCTTCGAGCATCTCGATGAAGCTCTCCGTCGGATTGTGGCCGGGGCCGAGGCTCATCGAGCTGACGGCGGTATCGACGCAATCCACGCCCGCCTCGACCGCCTTCATGAGGCTCACGAGGGTGACGCCGGTGGTGGCGTGCACATGCAGGTGAACGCGCAGTTCAGCGCCGCACGCCTCCTTGATGCCGCGAACCAGCTCGTATGCCGCCTGCGGCTTGATGAGCGCAGCCATGTCCTTGATGCAGATGGAATCGACTCCCATATCCTGCAATCGCCGCGCCTGATCGACGAACAGCGCGGTGGTATGAATGGGGCTGACCGTGTATGAGATGGTGCCCTGGGCGTGAGCGCCAGCATTTTTGACCGCGCGCACCGAGGTTTCGATGTTGCGCAGGTCGTTCAAGGCGTCGAAGATGCGGAACACTCCGATGCCGTTCTCGGCGGATTTCTGGCAGAAGCGCTCGACCACCTCGTCCTGATAGTGGCGGTAGCCAAGCAGGTTCTGGCCGCGCAGGAGCATCTGCAGCGGGGTTTTCGGCATGAGTTTCTTGAAGGTGCGCAGCCGCTCCCAGGGGTCTTCGTTCAGGTAGCGGATGCAGGCGTCGTAGGTCGCCCCGCCCCAGCACTCGATCGACCAGTATCCCGCCTCGTCGAGGTCGGCGCAGGCTCCGGTCATGTCGTCGATGCCGAGCCTCGTCGCGATGAGGCTCTGATGGGCGTCGCGCAACGCAAGCTCGGTAATATCAATAATTCGTGGTTCCATGAATGTTTGTCAGGTGAATTTGAAGTTCCGTATGGAATGACTCCGGTGAACCGGAAATGGTTCCCGGCCGGACGTTGAAGGATGTAAGGCAGGATCGAAAGGGCATTTGGATCATCTATTGATTGCCGGAGCTTCTGGCGGCATGGCGAACCGCGATGGTAAAATTCCGCCAAAACATCAACTTTTTACTGCGAATGAATATAGAAAAAATATGCTGATTCCATGTGACATAATTGTGAATCCATCAGAAAAGCCATTTTTCAGGCTGGCTGCGACCCGATCCGCAGCGTCGAACTGGTTAAGGGTGACTGAAGAGCCGTTGGCATTTTGCGCCAGCCAGCAAGGAATCCGTAAGGGCAGGACTTGATAAATACCGAGATTCTTGGTACATAGAATTTGTAAGCCCCGCCGTCGAGCTTATGCAGTACCCCTTTCGAGACGGATTTTTGTTTGAGCAGAATTGACCCGATGCAACACGAGTTACGGAAATGATGGTATGTGCTTTGATCCTGTGGTTACTGCTGCGCTTATATGAAGTGTTCTTTGCGTGAAGCCAATAGTATTGATAAAAAAATGACACGGCAAGAACTCCTACAACGATCAAGTACTCTTTTGGGGCGTTTTGCGCACGAGGTGAAAGTCAAGAACGCCCTGGGGTTATTCGACATAAACACTATCGCGGAGGACTTCCTTATTCCCATTCTCGCGATAGCTTACAACTGCCCCAAATTATGCAATCAAAATCGCATCCAAATGAATTTCCCAGCCGTCGATCTGGGATGCGCAGTGAGCAGGACGTCTATCCAAATTACTTCTGACTCATCAAGCAGTAAGGTGTGTGAAACACTGGAGAAATTTGAGTCTCACCACCTCAGTGATGATTTTGTTAGCCTCTACGTATATGTCATTACAGAAAGGAAAAATTCATACACTTCCCAAAAACTTACAGAAGCCGCAAACAAGCTGTCAATTAAATTTGATACATCGACCAACATCTTAGACTATCGAGATTTAGCAAAAAAACTCGGTGAACTCACTAACGAGCAGCTTAAACGTATTAACACCCATCTTGAGGATGAATTCCGACAGATGGACGCCAATCTTAAATTCCGAAGCAACTTGGATGCGTTTCTAAGGGTTAGTCAACAAAAAATTGAAGATGAGGCGCGAACTAAAAAATATATTCCATCGGTCTTTGTGGAGACCTCAGAAACGAAAGAGGAGATGCGGTATTTCGCAAATCCTATGTTCTTCTACAGAAAGATCGATGATGATATACGGCGAATTGACCTCTCCTATTTCAATGAGCTTTTAAGTATGGCCAAAATCAAACCAGTTAAAGACAATGTACGCGCAATAGCCACCTTGGAGGAGCCGAATAGCCTAAGCGAACTTCGGGAACGGTTTATTCAACAGCAAGATACGATTGGAGCCATCATGGAGCAAATTTCTCCATTCTCTTGGTATGGCGACAGTGCCGAACAGTTCGAGCCTACCGACTACTTGACAGGTTACTGGACAGTGTTCCGGCACAGCATTGAGTCAA
>JAAXXD010000067.1 GCA_013334655.1 Chlorobaculum sp.
TCTCGCCGCTCTCGACAAGGCCGATCCGCGCGATGTACTTCAGACTCCCCTGCTTCGCCTCTTCGAGGTACTGGAGGATCGCTCCGGCGGCGATTCGCCCGGCCTCGTACCCCTCGATGCCGAATCCCTTCAGCGAGTGGGTCTTGAAGTGCTCTTCGAGTACCCGCGCCGCCTGCTCGTCGGAGAACATCCACTCGTCGAGCGTCGTGAAGAGCGCGCCGCTGAAGAGGCTTTTGGCGAGCGATTCGCGCAGCTCCTTGTCGCGCGAAGAGATCAGGATTTCGGAGGGGCGGAGCGACTGGAGGAAATCCTTCAGCTCGCCGAGCGGCAGTTCGGTCATGCGAAACTCGGCGGTGGTCACGTCCACGAAGGCCACGCCCGCCAGATGCTCGCGCCCCCGCTTCGTCGGCGCGACGGCGCAGAGGTAGTTGTTGTGCCGGTCGTCGAGAATTTTGTCGCTGTAGGTGATGCCCGGCGTGACGATATCGGTGATCTCGCGCTTGACAATGCCCTTGGCGAGCGCCGGATCTTCGACCTGGTCGCACACGGCCACCTTGAACCCTTTCATTACGAGTTTGGCGATATACCCCTCGCTGGCGTGGTGCGGGAATCCCGCAAGAGGAATCTCGCCGGAGCTGCCATTCGAGCGGCGCGTCAGCACGATATTCAGCGCCGAGGAGACCGTAACGGCGTCGTCAAGAAACGTTTCATAGAAATCGCCCACGCGGAAGAGCAGCAGGTAGCCGGGATACCGCTCCTTGACATCGAGATACTGGCGCATCATCGGTGTCGCCTCTTTGTTGCGGGCTTGCGCCTCTTTGGCCATATTGCTTCGTGCAGTTGTCGGTTAGCGCCGGATTTCGTGGATTGCCAAGCTAAATCAGTCCCGCAAAAAAAACAAGCTTTCGCGGACGCTTGAAAAGCTGAAGGCGGCGCAATATCTTGGCCTCAGCAATCACCCTGAATTTTCAACATCGTTCTTCATGGATTTTCACGCTCTCCTGCGGCTCGTGCACATCACCGGATTCGCCGCCTGGTTCGGCACGATCTTCGCGACGCTTTTCCTGCTCAAAACGCTCGAACCCGGCCTCACCGGCGAGAAGCAGCAGGCCGAGGAGCACTCGCTGCTCCTGCGCCGGTTCATCAAGCTCGAAACGAAGGTGGCCGACGTCGCCGTCATCTCGGTGCTTCTCTCCGGCCTGCTCCTCGCGCACTTCTTCGAGGGATGGCATCCGTGGGTCTTCGCCAAGATCGGGCTGCTGATCCTCCAGATCGCCCTCACGATGGGCTACATCATCAAGGCGATCCAGCCCATCGCCTACCCTTGCGACACCTCGCGATACCGCGCCTGGTACCGGCTTTTCGCCATCTCCTTCAGCATGTTCGCCATCGTGCTGCTGGTGACTTTTTTCCTGCGCTGAACTTCGCTGCGAAAGATGTTGGCGATGATTTGAAAATCGGTTTCCTTATCGTATATTCTTGCTCTTTATCACCAAACTATTACTAATGATGCAGGCCCTGATCGAGATTTCCGACAAACAGTTTCTGGTAAAAGCGGGCGACAAGATTTTTGTCCCCAGGCAGAAGGCAGCCGCAGGCGACGTTATCGAAGTGAAAACACTCATGCAGGTCAATCAGGCGGATTCGGCCATGACCTCCGGCATCGCGACCGTCAAGGTTCTTGATCACGTCCGTGACGAGACCATCGTCGTGTTCAGGAAAAAACGCCGCAAACGTTTTCAGAAAAGGAACGGACACCGCCAGCACATGACTCAGGTCGAAGTGCTGTCGCTCTGATCGAACGCAATTAACAACACAAATTTTATTGTCTCATGGCACATAAAAAAGGCGGCGGATCGACCAAAAACGGCCGCGACAGCAATCCGAAATACCTCGGCGTCAAAGCAGCCGGAGGTTCCGAAGTCAACGCAGGCACCATCATTCTCCGCCAGCGCGGCACGGCTATCAAGCCGGGCGACAACGCCGGTCTCGGCAGGGATCACACTATTTTCGCCCTTGTCGATGGCACCGTTCACTTCAGAAACGGCCGCAACAACAAGAAGCAGGTCGATATCATCCCCTCCTGATCTTTGGACGGAGATGCATCACGCTTATATTGAAGCAAGCCGGTTCTCATCAATGAACGGCTTGCTTTTTTTTTGCTCTTTCCCATTGTAACGATGAACATTGCTGACTGAGCTGAAACACACGGCATTGACCGGACGCACGCTTTTAGTAACCGGACTGCCTGGCTCAGAGTCCAGAGTTTCGAAAAACTCCGTCTCGCTGAGGTTTTGAGACCGCTCCTTTCTGCAAAATTTTTGCATTGAATGCTGAATGGCGCAGAAGGTCTCGTGATGAACGATTCGCTGATTCATAACTATCCCCTGCATCCATGAGGAACAGGAGATCATTCCAACAGAAACCAAAACCCGTAAGTGCATTATGAAAATCACCGTTATTGGCGCAGGCAACGTTGGGGCGACCGCGGCTTTCCGCCTTGCAGAAAAACAGTTTGCAAAGGAGCTCGTGCTGCTCGATGTTGTCGAAGGCATTCCTCAGGGTAAAGGGCTCGATATGTATGAAACCGGGCCGGTCGGACTTTTCGACACCAGAGTCAAGGGTTCGAACGACTATGCCGACACGGCTGACTCGGACATCGTGATCATCACGGCCGGTCTGCCGAGAAAACCCGGCATGACCCGTGAAGATCTGCTCATGAAAAATGCGGGCATCGTTCGTGAGGTGACCGAAAATATCATGAAGCACTCGAAAAACCCGATCATCGTTGTCGTTTCCAATCCTCTCGACATCATGACCTGGGTCGCCTGGAAGCAGAGCGGTCTGCCGAAAGAGCGGGTCATCGGCATGGCTGGCGTACTCGATTCGGCGCGGTTCCGCTCCTTCATCGCCATGGAACTCGACGTTTCGATGCAGGACGTGAATGCCTGCGTGCTTGGCGGCCACGGCGACGCGATGGTGCCGGTGGTCAAATACACCACGGTGGCCGGTATTCCTATCTCCGATCTCATTCCTGCCGACAGAATCGCAGAGCTTGTCGAGCGCACCCGCAACGGCGGCGCGGAGATCGTCAACTACCTCAAGCAGGGTTCGGCATTCTACGCACCTGCCGCCTCGGCTGTCGAAATGGTCGAAGCGATCGTGCTCGACCGCAAGAGAGTATTGCCCTGCGCCGTCAGCCTCGACGGACAGTACGGCATCGATGGCACCTTCGTTGGCGTACCGGTCAAGCTCGGCAAGAACGGCGTGGAGCAGGTATACGAAATCAAGCTCTCCGATTCGGAGCTGGATGCGCTGAAGAAATCAGCCGCAATTGTGGACGAGAACTGCGACATGCTCAAATCCATCTTCGCCTGACGTCTGGCCCCAAGCGACCTGTCCCGCGTTCTGCGGTCGAATACACGAAATGAAAAGAGGCTGTTCCGGAAGCAACACCGGGGCAGCCTCTTGGCGTTTTATAGTTTTTGAAAGGCATCAGGTATCAATGCCATCGGAGCCACACTTCTCGCCTCACTCACATCGCTCTATGAGGAGGAGGCTTCTTTGCCGACCATCCCGGATTCCTCTCAGCGCAGAGATTTCATTGGAGACCGTTGTCTGCCTTGAACCGGTTTGCCTCCTGCACGGCGGCCACCAGCTTTTCGGCAAGCCCGGGCATCTTCTCGTAGTCTGCCCAGAGCGAATCTTCAACGATATCATGGATCTGCGATGCTATGTCGATTGCCATCCGTTTACGCCTGGCAAGCTCTTTTTTAAGATCCCTGGCCTCTTCTGACATGGTGTTACTCCTTGAATTTACTATGGATAAAGAATACGCTGGATTATGGACTTCGATACCCTTCGCTTCATCGCTACGCAACATAACAAAGGAACGAACGGCAATCACTTTAATTATTTAATAAGAAAAGATCATATTCAGAATATCAAGCAAGCAGAACCCGGATTGAACGATAAAAAGTTCAGGCTAACGCACTCCCTATCTTTTATTTATCAGACCTGTCAACCTACCAGCCATTCCGCTGACCTCACTGATGGGATACGGGTTCAGGAGGGTGATGCTCTCTTTGGCAAGGTTGCTGAAATCCTTGATATACTGTTCCGCTACTCTGAGGTTCAAGGAATCCTTCCCGCCTGGCTTTTTGATCGCCTCGGCAATGTTACGAATACCCTCAGAGGCAGCAACAGCCTTCGGCTTTTCATCTCTATTTCATAGCGGGTAATTTTAACGCTCCAGGGATCAGAAGCCTTATCTGCCAGTGAGAAGATGGCGACATCAGTCTCGACGCTCAATACGGCATCGACAAAATCTTCGTCGTCGTACCGGTCAAACTCGGTAAAAAAGTGTGGAGCAGATGAAGGAAATCATCCTCGACCATGCCGATCTCGACCTGCTGCAAAAGTCAGCGAAGATTGTCGATGAAAACTGCAAAATGCTTGGAGAACCCGTGGCCTGAAAGCGCGATCATTTGATACGAAAACAGCGTTCCGACAGCTCGGGACGCTGTTTTTATTGCTTTTACATAAATCTGATTTGGATGGGTCGATAAGCAACATCATGGATCAAGAAACAGCCACTCGCAAGACTGCCCGGATCAATCGAGCAGGATAAACAGCGGCGAGCGAGCGGCTTTTTTATCGAAGGTAAGCACCGTTTCACTGCTGCCCGACAAGGTGGCGGAGTGCGCAATAAACAGATCGGACAGGTCGCAGGTATTTTTTCGCGCATCAGATACAAACGCCCTGACGGCAGGTTGCCTGTCAAACTCAAGGATCGGCAATAACAAGAGATGTTCAAGAGCATCGAGTATTTCATCGCGGGAAACCGCATATGCTGATTGCAGCACCCAAAGCAACTCCAGAACGACCGGTGATGGAACAAGAAATACCTCTTTCTGACTTTCGGCCTCCCTGAACAAGTGATAAACCTTTTCGGCTTGAAGCTTGTCGTCGTTCACGAGAAAGCGAACCAGGATATTGGTGTCAAGCGCTTTCATCAGCCTGTTTGCCGGTTTCTGAGCTGACCTGCCTCTGTATTGCCTCGTTCATCTCTTCGACAGACAGCGGCTTTCGGGCGGGATTGTACAGCTTGCCAAACACATCGTCAACGGTTTTTTTAACCGCTCGAACGGTAATCGCACCATCTTTTTCAAAAACGAACTCGATTTTATCGCCAGCGTGCAGGTCCAGCAGCACCCTGACTTTTTTCGGTATGGTCACTTGCCCCTTGCTGGTTAAAGCCGCTATAGGCACTTTGGCCTCCTTACAGATTTCTGTTTTTCTGACTTTAATGTAAGGAACAATATAAACAAGCCGGAATTGGTTCCATTATCTTGTATCCTGAGAAAATGGAGGGCATCTTGAATAACCTGCCCTTTTTACATCTTCGCAAAAGGCCGGGAACTCGTTATCCTGATTGTTGAGGAGCCAGATGTTATGGTCATTGATTGGCGTTTGACCGGTGAGGTAATCAAGCTCTAATCCGATAGATATTTAGGCATTTCGCGCCTCACCTCTTCCGCGCGTTCGACAATCGCTTTCTCGATGCGTTCGGGACTGTTTTCCTGGGCTTCGAGACGCATATTCCGGGAGGCTCGAAGCACTATTTTTTCGGCAAGTTCACGCGCTTTCCTGTCGATCAGTGCATTGAGCGTTCCGTCTTTCGGAACGAAACCGTAAACCAGCTCCATATCGAAGACCGCTCCAACCTGACGCAGGTATTTGATGGTTATGGAGCCATCTTATTCCCGTGGATCCAGATCATGGATCGTTTGCCGGGTAACCCCCAACCGGTTGCCGAGCTGTTGCATCAACATGCCGAGCGCTGTGCGGATAGCCTTGAGCCGCCATCAATACCTGCATTTTCCGGCTCAGTTGCTTTCTCTGAAAGGCTTAGCCTCTCATATTGTCAGACTTTACATCAACATCCGCTGATCGAGTGTAAATCTATAGAATTACAAAAGCAATAGCATCGTCAATATATAGACAGACAAAACTGACTCCGCAAAGAGACGTGTCAAATAATTTAGGAGAAAATGGAACGATTCACCTCTGATTCGTAATCACTACCGAACCTCAATCCAACCCCGGATAACGATTCCGACTCTGTTAATTCGCACTGGCTCTTCGTGCGTGACTCAGTGGATGGAGCCAAAGCCCCAGATGAGGTCGCGGTCGGGGAAGATGTCAGGAGACAAACTCCCCCATTCCCTGCCATCTCGCTCAATCACCCTCGCCCCAGCCTTTGTATCGGCGATCGCTGCCCTCGCCGTGTTCTGATGGGCTTCGATGGCACTTGATGCAGTTGTTGTAGTTGCGGATGCCCTCTTCGAGATGCTCGCTGGCGATGCGCGACGGCGAGTGCTCGTGGCAATTCATGCAGGTGTACGACTTGTAATTGCCCGGCACGGTGTGGCAAGTCGCACAGGATGCGCGATGATCCTCGTCAAGCCTGAAGTAGCGGCTGTGATCGAAGGTGGCCGGTTTCCAGTGCGTCGTGCTGTGGCAGCTCGAACATGCGCCCGCCTGGCGATGCAGAGCGTCGTTCGGCGTATCCTTCTTGTGGCAGGCGATACAGTCGCGCCCTTTTACGGCAAGCACGGCATGGTCGAATGACGCATTTTTCCAATTGTCCGTCCGGTGACAGGTTGCGCAGGCGGTTCCGGCAGTCCGGTGCAACGAATCATTCTGCTTCTTGTCGGCATGGCAGGCAAGGCAGTTGTTTTTCAATGCAGCCGATAACGAACGGCTGTGGTCGAAGGTGGCCGGTTTCCAGCGCGATGTGCCGTGGCAGCTCGAACATGCGCCTGCGATCTGGCGATGCAGATTGTCACCCGGTGTATCCTTCTTGTGGCAGGAAACGCACTCCTGCAACGATTTGGCAAGCACCGAGTGGTCAAACACCGCGCTCTTCCATTTGTCGGTACTGTGGCAGGTCGCGCAGGCATCGCTGACCGTGCGATGCAGAACATCCGCCGGTTTCCGGTCGTTGTGGCAAGCGATGCAATCGTTCTTCAGCGCGGCTGGAAGCGTGTCATGCCTGAAGGTTTTCAGCGTGTATTTCGGCTGCCGCCCTTTGTGATCGGTATGGCAGCGAACGCACGAAGTTTCCGAAAGCGCCCGGTGAAAGAGCGCTTTGCTGCTTTTGACGGCAAGGAAGCGGCCTGCCACGTTTTTGGTGCCGATATCCGCTGGCTTGTGGCATTCGGCGCACTGTTGCGAGGTCCCGGCAAAGGGGCGGTGGCAACTGAAGCAGCTGTTGTCAAGAGGCTTGTGCCCCTTCATGAGCGGGCCGGGGTTGAGCAGGATTTCAGGAAAGGCGACGAGTAGCGCGACGATGACGGCGACGAAGGCCGCCGCGATAACAGATTTTTTCACCGCATCACCTCCAGTTCATGAACATGGTGATCGAACCCACATGCAAAACGGTCAGCACCACCAGAAAGGTCACGAGCGGCATGTGAACGAAGCGCCACTTCTCGAACGCGCCGAGAGTCACCGAATCCCAGAATTGCTGCTGCTCCAGGCCATCGGTACGGTCGGCGGCGATGCCATACTGCTGCTTTTTGCGTTTCACCTCCTCCCTGATCCGGCGCACCAGATACTGGCCGACATGGCCGCTCGCCGTCACCACCATCATGAGAGCGGTTGCCATCCAGGGCAGCACCGCATTGAAGTGAATCCCCGAATGCACGAGAATCAGAAGCGTGCCAAGCCAACCCGCGTTGCAGTGAAACCGGAGAAAATGCTTCAGCGGGCCGTGTTCGATCAGCTTTTTTTTACGCGCCGAATAGCCGAAGGAGAACGCCACGAGCAGCGTTCCGGCCACGCCGAGGTAACGGCCCGTCCAGGCAAGCCCCGCTTTATGGAGAATGAAGTCCACTGAAAAAGTTGCGGCCACCAGCAGGAGGTATGAGAGCGTCAGCGGCAATGCGCGGCTGATGAGAACGGAATTCAACATATTCATCGGTCAATTATCCTGAGCAATCTGTCAGAAGAAAAGATAGACGGCGGAGCTTAAAGGAGGATGAAAGCTTTCTTAAAATTCACTCAAAAATCAGAGGCGCTGAAACACGAGCCTGAAAGCCGTCCCTTCGCGCTCCCGGCTGGTGACGGATACGCCGATGTGCTGGATGTCCGAGAGCTTCTTGACGATAGAGAGGCCGAGGCCGAAACCTCCGGTGCCGGAGCTTCGCGATTCGTCAACCCGGTAAAAGCGGTCGAACACCCGCTGGAGCTTGTCTTCGGGAATGCCGGGGCCATGATCGGCAATGGTGCACACCAGCAAGCCCGACTGCCGAGCCACATCGATCTCGATGGATGAACCTGCGGGCGAGAACTTGATGGCGTTCGAGAGAATATTTTCAAGAATCATGTCGAGCATGAACGGATCGACGGAAACCTGCCCCTCCTCCAGCCTCTCCCGTTCAAAGGAGATTTGCTTGTCGCTGGCCAGTGAACCAAGCCTTGCAATGACCGATTCGATAGCCGCCGACAACTCAATTGGCGCAATGTGCAGCTTGACCGCCCCCTGCTCGTACCGCGCCAGAATCAGCAGCTGATCGATCAGCCGCGACATGCGCTGCAGTTCGTCGAGGCAATAACGTATTTTCTCCTCGTAGTGCTCGACCGCCCTCGGCTTGCGAACCAGCACGTCGAGCGTGCCCTTCACGACGGCCAGCGGCGTGCGCAGCTCGTGCGACGCATCGGCGGTGAAGTGTTTTTCCCGCTCGAACGCCTCCTGTAACCGGTCGAGCAGCTCGTTGATGGTAGCGGACAATCGGTAGAGTTCATCGTGCTGGCGCGGAAGCGGAATCCTCTGGCCAAAGTTCTCCTGGGTCAGCGTCTCGGCGGTCGAGATCACCTCCTCGATCGGCCGTATGCTTCGGCCGGCAATCGCCCGGGTCAGGATGAACAGGAACAGGATGATGACCGGAAATGACACGATCATGATGTTCCTCAGATCGATAAAAATACTCAGGATGTTGCCCGTCGGAATGGCGACGACGAGCCAGGCTGCAACCTCGCCTTTTTTGTCGATCAACGGCACCTGCACCTCACGCACAGGTTCCGGGCCAACGGTGCTGTCGAAAAATCGAACCCCCGAATAGCCGGTATTGAATTTGAGCGAGTGATTTTCAAGATTGAGCGATTTGCCGACAACTCGCCCTTGCCGGTCGAAAATCTCAATGAAACCAGAATCGGTGCTGATTCTTTCGACCGGTAATTTGTCGCCATTGAGCTTCACCTCGGTGCTGTCAAGCTCGCACAACCGCTCCAGTTCGCTGAAAAGCTTCCCCTTGAGGCGGGCTTTCTGCAATGCCTCCGAAGCCTCGTGACGCAGCTCCTGATCGAAATGGAGAAAAACGATACGGTCGATGGAAAAAAAAATAGCCCCGAAAACAGCCGCCATCAGGAGCGCCGTCGTAACGGTGTAGTAGAAGGCGATCCGGTTGCGCAGGCTCATGGGCGGGAAAAATTTCCCGATCTGGACGGAACGGCTGGCGGAAACGCTGTTGTCGGGCCGCTTCATTCAGGAGCAGAACGTGATTCACGAATGATATACCCCACGCCCCTGATCGTTTGAATGAGGTTGGTGCACCCGGCCTGTTCGAGTTTCTTGCGCAAAAAATTGATGTAGACGTCGATCACAGCCGTATCGGAATAGAAGTGCATGTCCCAGACGTGTTCGATGATCTTGCTTCTGGAACACGCGCGATCCTTGTTGCGAACGAGGTATTCGAGCAAGGCGAACTCCTTCGGCGTCAGCAGTATCTCCACGGAGCCGCAAAACACCTGATGGGTAACGGTGCTGATGGTGACAGCACCGGCGCTCAGGCGCTCGTCCTCCTGATTGCTGCTTCTGAGCTGAACCCTGATGCGCGCAAGCAGCTCCTCGAATTCGAACGGCTTTTTGATATAGTCGTTTGCGCCAGAATCGAGGCCAAAAATAACATCTTCGACCGTATCCCTTGCCGTCAGAAAGAGAATGGGCACGTTGCTGCCCGATTTGCGAATCTGGCGGCACACCTCGATGCCGCTGAGCGCGGGAATCATCCAGTCCACCATGATCAGGTCGTACTCGTTGGTCATGGCGAGATCGAGACCGGTTTTACCATCACTGGCCACATCCACGGCAAAGCACTCCTCTTCGAGACCTTCCTTGAGAAAACGAGCAATGCCCGCCTCATCTTCGATAACGAGAAGTCTCATGGATTTAATGGTTTACGACCATTTTCACTGCACTCCGCTGTGTTTCCGAACCTTTCGTGAAAGCGAAAAGATACGGGCCTGGCTTTTTTCATCACGATGGGCAAAGGAATGTGAGTCATAAAATAATAGTATACCGCAAATGAATGAAATGACGAAGGCCCCGGCTCCGTAAAGCGTGACAATAACGCAAGCCATCGGCAACTATCGATTTCCCTGATTTTTCATAAAACCGGAATCGACGCCATTCGTCAAAAAAGCGTCATGCGACACCAGACGCGAAGTTCTGAAGAGTCTGGCCTCTGCAAATTGGAACCATCGCCTGACGATATGAACAATGGCGCATTAAAAAAAGCGACTGGCCCCCAGGCAGCGAGGGGAGGGCTTGCCACCCAGGAACCAAACGCATTGAATTCATTGCCGATCAGAACGCGCGAACGGCGCGAACGTAATTGTTGTCGAGCTTGTAGCCAAGATTGCAGATGCCGGTGCGGAAACTCTGATCCCAAGCATCGTTTTTGTCGCTGTCGGTGCCGCTCCAGTAAAAGTGACGCTCCTTGAAACTGCCGATAAGTGCTTTGCTCTTGTAGAGTCGGTTCAACTCCTCCTTGCTGGGCAGACGCCAGTCACTGAATCCGCCTCCACGGTACTCCTTGCAAAGCTTTACCGCTTTCGCCCACATCATACCTTCACCAATATCCGCCGTGGCGGCGATCAGCCCGTGCGACTGTCCCGCGACATATCCGGCATCTCCTGGCTGGAAGAGATAGGCCACTTTGCCGCCGCCATAAAGGTCGCCAATCTTCAACGATGCCGCTACGCTCGTTGCCGATGCGGGTTCGGCGGCATCGAGCAGACGTGGCGTCACTGGCGTTGTCAACGCAACAACAATGGTCGTCGTGGCAAAAATACTGTACAGACGGCGAAATAATGGATATCCAACAGTGCTCATGAATGCGCTCCTTTGCAAAATGATGATTTGATGACCTTTATGCGTAATCAAGCAGTACTCTTAGCAGAAAAATCCGCCAATCCCCATTTCCGACTGCTCAGTATCAATAATAGCCATCAAACCTTAAGCGCATATTAACTATTGTTAAAATTATTCTTAAAAAAGGAGTTCCCATCGATTTTCCAAATCTGGCCGGTTCAGATCGACTACCACAAGCCATTTTTCTGCAAGAGGTTATGCTTAAACGCCGCGCAAATGCTGACAAAAATTCTCCCGGAAATCCGCTATAACTCGAACGGATTGTTGACGATTTCGAACTATAGTGGCCCCCGTTTTTCGGACAACGGTTTAAGGCGGTAACTTGCCCGAAAAGAGGGTCAAGTGATGAGCGAGAAGAAACGCAACAAGTTTACCGCACCGTTCAAGGCCAAGGTAGCGCTGGAGGCAATAAGAAGCGACAAAACATTGAACGAAATCGGCAATGAATTCGGGGTACACCCGTCCCAGGTCGGCCTGTGGAAACGGGAACTGCTCGACAACGCTCCCGGAATTTTCGATACGAAGCGCGGGCCGAAACCGGTCGATCCGTCATCGGATCCTGAAAAGCTCTACACCGAAATCGGTCGGCTCAAGGTTCAACTGGATTGGCTTAAAAAAAAAGTCGGGCCTTACCTGTGAAGTTGCGGAAAAGGTGGATCAGCGACCAGGAACCGTTGCCGGTATCGACGCAATGCCAACTGGTCGAGGTCAGTCGCGCGAGTTATTACGGCAAGTCAGAGCCGTATTCGCCCAGTAATGATGACCTGCTGCTGATGCGTCTGATCAATGAGGAGTATACGCTCCATCCATTTTACGGCAGCCGACGGATGCGGCAGATTCTGCTGAAAAAAGGGTATGTTGTCAACCGGAAACGGGTGCAGCGTTTGATGCGGCAGTTGGGTCTGGCGGGCATGGCTCCCGGGCCAAACACCAGCAAGCCGCATCCTGAGCATGAGGTCTATCCTTATCTCTTGCGCGGAGTTAGCGTCACCAGGCCGAATCAGGTCTGGTCAACGGATATCACCTATTGTCGGCTGCCGCAGGGGTTTATGTACCTCGTGGCGATCATCGACTGGTACTCACGCAAGGCGCTGGCGTGGCGGCTGTCGAACTCGATGGAAAGCATTTTTTGCGTGGAATGTCTCGAAGAGGCGCTTCGAAAGTACGGCGTGCCGGAAATCTTCAACAGCGATCAGGGGTCGCAGTTTACCAGTGACGTATTTATCGGCGTACTCAAGCAGCATGAAAAAATCAGCATCAGCATGGACGGACGCGGCAGGGCGCTGGACA
>JAAXXD010000068.1 GCA_013334655.1 Chlorobaculum sp.
CGGCGCGCAAGAAGCTCAGTGCAACGGAGAAAGAGTTGTCGGGTGTCATTTACGAGCAAATCGGAAGCATTGAAAGTTTCGCTATGATTCGCAGTAAAGGCGATAACGCTCTTTTTGGCAAAAGCACGCAAGCGATGAAAGCACAATGGAATGTTCCAGACAATCGGCCTTTGGCTGATTTTGCCCCAACGATCATTCTCAAAGCCAAGGATTTTGCTGCGGAGATTACCATTTTCAATGCCTGTGAACATCGCATGAGTTCTGAATTGGAGATTTCCCGAGAACACGTAACCAACAACGCGGCTGTTCGTAACACGCTGATTGAAAGAGGAATCCGCCCGGAAAATTTACCTCCGGCAGAAGATGTCAAAAAAGTAGCGCGCCGTCTGGCGTCCGAGGATAAGCGGTCGCTGAAGAATCCTGATGGGTTGAATGATGCATCCTTGGAGTGATGAGGTGAATATTTAAGTAAAATAACGTACTTTTATCTTGTGGCACACTATCTGCGGGAATTAAAGATAATGAATCGGCGATTGCCAGTTGATAAGATCGAGGAGAGGATTGAGTTATGGAGCAGGGACTGTGTTTGGATATGCTTGTACGTTATTTTTAGCTGAGAAGTATTTTTTGTTATATTATTGTTAAATTATATGAGATTTAATTTGTTTTTTTGCTTTTTGCCGAAAACATAGATACGGTATACATGCAGATCATGAATAGAAATGTTATTGAATCAAAACTCAAGGATATTATATCAAATAAAATGGGTGTTAATAAGCATGATATCAAGCTTAATTCTAATATCAATGATTTTGGTGGGGATTCCTTGGATTCTGTAGAGATTATCATGGAAATAGAAAATGAATTCGGCGTCAATATTCCCGATGATGATGCAGAGCATATTTTAACCTTAAATGATGCAATAACATATTTGATCAATAAACATTACCCTCAGATAAAAAAAGATATTGATAGAGTTAAGATTGAGGAATCGGCTAAAGTTCATAAAATATTTATTTCGTATCGCAGAGAAGATAGTGAGTATATTGCTGGTCGCATTTTTGATCGTCTTGCCGTGCGTTTTGGTGAAAATCAGATTTTCAGTGATGTGGATTCAATTCCATTAGGTGTTGATTTCAGAGCATTTCTTGATGATAAAGTTTCATGTTGCGACGTATTTCTCGCCGTTATTGGCGATAATTGGGTAGGAGAAAATCAAAAAGCAAACAGGCGTAGAATTGATGATGAAAAAGATTTCGTAAGAATTGAAGTAGAATCTGCCCTCAATCGTAATATACCAGTTATCCCTGTATTGATCAAAGGTTCTGAAATGCCAGTTGAAAATGAACTCCCTATTTCGATAAAGTCATTAGCATATCGTAATGGTATTCAAGTCAGGCCTGATCCTGATTTTCATCGAGATATAGACCGTTTAATACAAGGCTTACAAAGTTATTTATTGTAAAAAAAAGTATCAGCTGCTTATAAAAATGTAGAGCTTAGAAGCTCCGGTGAAGAAAATTCAATCTTTCAGAGAGTTCTGTTGATAGATTGACTATGATCTTTTTTATACGGTGCCTGTAAAATAGTTTTGCGAAAAAGTGATTGAGTTTTTGGTATTGTATTAAAGCCGCGTAAACATGAGTAAATAAGAGTATGAACTAACGATAAGGTTTAGTTGTTCCTGCACAAAATCATCCTGCTCATATATGCGAGCAAGAGAAGATGATGAATCTCCTGGTTTAAATTGCTTAGTTGCTTACTATTCGCAGATTGCTCATCAGTATTTCTTTGAGCTGTTTGTGCATATATGTGAGCTATTTAGAGCTGGATACCGGAGTGAACTCTCAGGCAGGCTGAAAAGTCATGCGTCAGCGGTTTTTACTCAAATAGAAAGTTACCCAAAATCATATTCTTCCACCCATGTCACATCCATTCTGCCAGTCAATTTCCGGGCATCTCGCAACCATCGCGGGCCGTCTTGTGACCTGCCTCGATGCTATCAATAACGCGCGGCTTTGGGATGACTTTGCGCCGAATCTTGCCAGTCCCGGCAATCTCGTGCTGCATCTTGTCGGCAACCTCAGCCAGTATGTGCTCAAGACCCTGGGCAGTCGGGACTATTATCGAGAGCGGTCGAAAGAGTTCGCCGACAAGCCGTCGCTCGGCAGGGAGGCGCTGAAAAGCATGTTGCTTCAGACCGTCAATGATTGTCGCGCGCTTGTCGAACAGCTTGGCGAAGAGGAGCTTTGCCGGAGCTACATTGTGCAGGGGCAGGAGCGCACGGGATACGAAATTCTCGTGCTTGCCGTCGAGCATTTCGGCTATCACACCGGGCAGTTCGCATGGTTCGGCAAGTACCTGTTCGGCGGAGAGATCGATTTCTTCAAAGGCCGGAATCTCGATATTCAGTAGCTACTGGACTTTCCATGAACATTCATGTTTATTGCCGTAATTTTGCTTTGCTTTTCGGTTTTCTGTCATTCTGATCCCGACTTGTCGGGAGAAGAATCCAGTCGAAACGCCTCGGTGCTACTCGAAAGAACTGGATTCTTCGTCGGTAAGCCTCCTCAGAATGACAGACAAAAACAATTCTCACATTATCCTGTCATCGCGATGGAGCGCAGTGGTCAAGGTCAGTGTGCGGTAGCAGGACGGATACGGGAAACTCGCACTGAATCCATGAATGGATAGAGGAGTGATTAGGGATAAATACAAATCACCCGTGCTCGAAAGAGTTTCTTCATTGCACAGGTGATTCGTAGGGCGTTATCCGGTCAGAGGCGATTATTCAAGGTCGATGGAGCCTTTGGTCTTTTCCCGGCGATTGTGTTCTTTCTGCCTGTATTCATCCATGCAGTCGCTGTCTTTGCCCTCCACGAGCGAGCACTTCAGGTATTCGGAAATCTCGATGATGCAGGCCCTGATCGCTTTTCCGACCGGTGTATTTTTGTATTCGCCGAGGTGCCCGGCAAAGTCGCCACGGTTCACCCCGAGACTGATGCCGCTCGACTTCGAGGTCGCCTCGACGGTGCGGGCATCATAAATCTCACCCGTATTGACATCGATCACCTTCAGATCGACGGCGATGTAGGCCTTCTCCTGTTTTCCGCCAATGCTGAAGCCACTGATGGAGATGCCTCCGCCTCCGCCGCTCGTGTTCTCTTCAAATGCTGACACCGAAGCGGCGACAAGGTATTGTGCGCCGGTCAGCTTTCCCAGCTTCGCCCTTGTTCTCGGGTTGACCCTGCCCGATGCGCCGAGATCCTGCTCATCGAGCACGGCATCGAGTTCCCGCCTTTCGAGCACGCGGAAACTGCCAGTCGAGGCCAACTCGGAGATGAGCATATCCTGCAAATCGGTTCCCACGCCGCCTCTCCACCATGCAGCGGCGCTATGGTTGGTAAACCTCAAGACGCCAATTCTGGGCCTCTCTTTAGCCACGCTGTCGGTAACGAGCGCGACAGTGCAGAAAAGCAGAAAAAGCAGCAACGCTTTGATCTTCATAATGACTCTCCTTTGGAATTAAGGTGATGGTGACCGTTCAAATCTCTGTGGCTGATTGATGCCCGTGCTTTGTGGCAGCAAGTGAACGACGATAAACGCCTGAGCTGTAAAAAGGCACCGAAAGTAAAGTATCACAGTGCAACGGTAAAGTGCAAGAAATCTCTGTGCCGCGGGCCTGTCACGAAGCTGTCCATCGGTCAGTCGTTACGGAAGTCACGCGCGGAGGATTTCGACCTGTCTGCGTTGTCTTTGGGTCTTTCGCGCAAACCAACGACGATGCCCGCGCTGTTTTCCGTTCGTTTTACATTGTCCCCGCTCTTTTTTTTCAACAATCGATTGCATACATTAATGTGGTGGAAAGTGGGAAAAAGTGGGGGATTTATGCCCGGATTTATTGGAAGAGAGCAGCATAGCGTCGATGAGAAGGGCCGACTCCTGATTCCGGCCCGGTTTCGCCGCCGCTTTGCTTCGCAGGCGGATGATTCCGGCGAATCGACGCAGAGCCGCGTACAGGTGATTTATGTATTCAAGGCCGATGACGGATCGCTCGAACTGTACGAACCGTCGGTCTGGAACAGGAAGGAAGAGCAACTGCTCAAGCTTTCCGATTTCAATCCCGACGAGCGTCTGCTGACCACCCTGATCTATGCGCGTCTCGACCAGACCGAACTCGACCGCTCGGGGCGGATCGCGCTTTCGCGGGAGATGCTCGATCATGCCGGGATCGTCAAGGACGCGGTCATCATCGGGGCAAATGCGAAGATGGTCGTCTGGGAGCCGCTTCGCCTCGAACGGCTGCTGAACGATAACGCAGGCCGGTTCGCGCCGCTTGCAAGCCGGTATATCTGAGGTCATGGAGCAATACGATTACCACGAACCGGTGCTTGCCGGGGAATCGGTTTCGCTGCTGGTCACGCTTCCGGGAGTGTATATCGACGGCACGCTTGGTGGCGGAGGCCATTCGCTGCGGCTGCTCCGGCTTCTCGAAACGCTCGACGGCAACTCGCTCCTTGTCGGCATCGATCAGGACACTCATGCGCTCGAAGCGGCGGGCGCGAAGCTCGGGAAGTCCGGCGGCAACTATCGTCTGGTCAGGGGCAACTTCGGCATGGTAAAGGAGCTGGTGACGCCGATAATGCGGGAAGCGGATTTGCCGGTGATGGGAATTCTGCTCGATCTCGGGGTGTCGTCATTTCAGATCGATACGCCGGAGCGCGGATTCAGCTATCTCAAGGACGGGCCGCTCGATATGCGGATGGATCCTGATGGGCCGGTGACGGCTGCCGATGTGGTCAACGGCTACGAGGAGTCGGCGCTGGCGAGGCTTTTCTACCGTTACGGCGAGGAACCGCTCAGTGGCAGAATCGCCAAGGCGCTCGTCAAGGCGAGAAGCGGCGAGCCGCTGAAGACGACCGGCGAACTGGCGGCGGTAGTTCGGCAGGCCTGCCCGCGCAAAGACCTGGCGATCAGGACGCTGTCAAGGATTTACCAGGCGCTGCGCATCGAGGTCAACGATGAACTCGGCGTGCTCGAACAGGCGTTGCGGGATGGCTTTGAGCTGCTCTCCCCCGGCGGGCGGCTGGCGGTGATCAGCTACCATTCGCTTGAGGACCGGATCGTCAAGCGCTTTTTCGTCGCCAAAACGTCGGCAGACTGGGGGCCGAAGGGGGTCGGGCTGCGAGAGCCGCTGAAGCCTGCTGAAGCGGTGCTGGTCACCAAAAAACCGGTCGAGGCCACGGCTGAAGAGATTGGCCTCAATCCGAGATCGAGAAGCGCGCGTCTCAGAGTTATTCAGAAAC
The DNA here is from genome assembly GCA_013334655.1 of Chlorobaculum sp. Taxonomy (GTDB): domain Bacteria; phylum Bacteroidota; class Chlorobiia; order Chlorobiales; family Chlorobiaceae; genus Chlorobaculum. Next base: position 5,307 of record JAAXXD010000068.1, read on the forward strand.
TTTAACCTTCAAAGGAGGTGTGCCGTGAACGTTTTGAAATCTGCCGGAAATTCGTTTGCCGGATTTGCCGGTGGAGCGGGGAAGCTTTTCGGGCAGGATGGCGGTCGCGGCATGGCGGGCTTTGAGCTTGGCGGCGTTGAAGTGCTCGAAGGGCAGCCCTTCGGCTTCGAATCAAAACCGTTCCGCAAAGCGCCAAAGGCCGAGGCTTCGCGGGAAATTTTCGATCTCAGTGCCCTCTTGCGCCTGAGAACCTTCGGCTACATTCTCGCCGTCACGGTGCTTTTCATTTTGCAGATCAACAACACCCTCGCGATCAACGAGCTTTCCAAGCGCAACGAGCGTTTGCGCGAACAGCTCAGGATCAGCACAAGCATCTCGACCGCAGAGGAGCTGAAAAGTCGCGAACTTCAGAGCATCCGGTATATCTCCGGTTTAGCCAGGAATCTCGGACTCGACTCCTCTTTTATTCCGCCAGTCGAAATCGAACCCTGACCCAACTCCTTTTTCACCGACGAGGGCATGAACGAACCGCGAACGACACCGGAACCGACGGGTACCAGCGACCATGAATTTGGTCTGCGCCTGGGTATCATGGCGGCGCTCATGCTGTTATTTTGCCTGGCTATCGTGACCCGGCTGCTTGGCATCCAGGTGTTCGACGTCAAAAAATACCGCGCGAAGGCCAATCGTCAATACGAGGTCGTTGTGACCGAAAAGGCGCGGCGGGGACGCATTCTCGACCGCCATGGACGTCCGCTCGCCGAGAGCGTCGAGAGCATCTCCTTTTACGCCGATCCGAAGCACGTGGCGGATGCTGACGCGGCGGCCCGGCTTTTTTCGGAGACTTTCGGCAAAAATAAGCGCATCTATCTCGATCTGCTCCGGAAAAAGAAGCGTTTTGTATGGCTGGAGCGCAACGTGCCGGTCTCGCAGGCGGAGAAGCTGATGAGTCTCAAGATCAAGGGTATCAGCTTCCAGCGAGAGCAGCATCGCTATTACCTGAACGTGGCCGCGCAGCTTATCGGCTTGACCGACCGCGATAACAAGGGGGTCAGCGGTCTCGAAAAGAGCTTCGAAAAAGAGCTTCGGGGACGCGACGGGGTGCGGATATTCCAGCGATCTGCGACCGGCGAAATCTATCCCTCCCCCGATGCCGAGCAGGTGCTGCCGCTCGCGGGCAACGACGTAACGCTGACCATCGACGCCGACGTGCAGGGCATTCTCGAAGAGGAAATTTCACTGGCGGTTGCCAATTTCAAGGCGAGCAACGCCATGGGCATCGTGATGGATGTTCGTACTGGCGAAATCATCGCGATGGCCAACTACCCGACCTTCGACATGAATCGCCGGAAAGGGATGACCGTCGATCAGATGCGTAACCGCGCTGTCACCGACATGTTCGAGCCGGGTTCCACCTTCAAGATCGTCATGGCTTCAGCGGCAACCGAGGCGCTGGGCTGGAGGGCGGAGACGCCCGTGGATGGGCACGGCGGCACAATCACGCTGTACAGGCGATACATCCGGGATCACGAGCCGTTCGGGGCGCTGAGTTTCCAGAAGGCGATCACCGAGTCGAGCAACGTCGTTGCGGCGACCACCGCCATGCAGGTCGGAGCGCAAACTTTTTACAACTACGCCCGCGCCCTCGGCTTCGGTCAGAAGACCGGCGTCGGTCTCATCGGCGAATCGGGCGGACTGCTCAAGCCGGTTGCGCGATGGGGCAGCCTGACGCTGCCGTGGATGGGCTATGGCTATCAGGTGATGGCGACGCCGCTGCAGGTGCTTCAGGCATACGCAACGCTGGCCAACGACGGCGGTCGCATGAGGCCGTTCGTCATCAAAAGCGTGACCGATCCCGAGGGCAAGAAAGTCATGGAGAATGCACCGCTGAAGGTGGCGCAGGCGCTGAAGCCGGAGACGGCCCGGTACATGGCGAGGGAGTATTTCCGCGCGGTGGTGGAAAAGGGCACGGGGGCGGCCGCCGACATCGAGGGAATTCCGGTCGCGGGCAAGACCGGTACGGCGCAGAAGCTGCATAATGGCAGCTATCAGGGGTGGAGTTACTACGTGGCGTCGTTCGCCGGATTTTTCCCTTACGACAATCCTCAATATGCGGCGATTATCGTTGTCGATGAGCCGAAGACAGAGTATTATGCAGCAGCCGTGGCGGCTCCGCTGTTTTCGCGGGTCTGCGGACGGGCGGTGGCCTGCTCTCTCGAAATGCAGAAACGCCTCAGCATGAAAGCCCCTGAGAAGGAGGCGCTCGATCGCGTTTCGACCGTGATCATGCCGGATCTGCGAGGATTGCGCCAGAGCGAGGCGGCCAAACTGCTTGAATGGTACAGCCTGGTGATGGAGCCTGCGGCGGACAGCGGTGGCGGCTACGTGACGGCGCAGAGCGTTGCGCCCGGCGCGCAGGTAGGCAAACAGACAAAAGTCAGGGTGACACTGGCAAGAAGCGTTCAGAACAAATGATGGAAGAATCCGCGAAAGGTGCGCCGATGGCGCGGCTCAACGATCTGGTCGCCGGACTCGGCACGCTGTTCGGGTTCCGGGGCGAGTACGGGGAGCGAAGCGTCACCGGCGTGACCTGCGATTCGCGGGCGGTCGAGCCGGGCGCGGTGTTCGTGGCGGTGCGCGGCTTCAGCACGGACGGCCACCGCTATATCGATGCCGCCGTCGAGGCCGGCGCGGCGGCGGTGGTTTGCGAAGAGCTGCCGGATGAGTGCAGCGATGCGGTGACTTATCTCGTTGTGCCGGACGCCCGCAAGGCTCTGGCCGAACTCGCGAAGGTATTTTACGGCAACGCTTCGGACGAACTGATGATCATCGGCGTGACCGGCACGAACGGCAAGACCACCACGGCGCGGCTCATCACCTCGATGCTCAACGCCTCGGGCATTCCCGCCGGATATATCGGCACGGGGCTGTGCCGCATCGGCAGCCGCGACATTCCGCTCGAACGCACCACGCCCGAATCCAGCGGGCTTCACGCGCTTTTCCGGGAGATGGTCAATGCCGGATGCAGGGCGGCGGTGATGGAGGTCTCCTCCCATGCGCTGGTACTCGACCGTGTGCATGGCCTGCGATTCAGAGCGGCAGCGTTCACCAACCTGACCCCCGAGCATCTCGATTTTCACGCGACCATGGAGGAGTATGCCGAAGCCAAGCGCCTGATTTTCGACCGCCTCGACGATGAGGGCTTCGCCGTGGTCAACGCCGATGATCCCCGTGCGAGCTTCATGGTCGCCGGTCTTCCGCCGGAGCGTGTTTTCTGCTGTTCGACCGGCGGCGGCGCGTCGTTCTGCGATCCCGCCCAGCGCTTCGTCGCCAGCATATCGGAGAAGAGCGTCGAAGGATCGAAAGCCGAGGTCTCGTTTCGGGACCGGACGATGACGATGAACGTTCCACTGCCGGGCGCGTACAACGTCATGAACATGCTCGAAGCTTTCGCCGTGGGAGTCGGTCTCGGCATCGATCCCGAAACGGCGCTGCGCGGGCTGTCCAATGCCGACAGCGTGGCCGGTCGGATGGAGCGCATCTGGAGCGCTGACCGGAGCTGCTGCGCGATTGTCGATTACGCCCACACGCCCGACGCTCTCTCGAAGGCGCTTGAAACCCTGCGCGCCGTTACGCCCGCAGGCGCGAAGCTCGCGGTGGTGTTCGGCTGCGGCGGCAACCGCGACCGGCAGAAGCGCCCCGAGATGGGGCGCATTGCCGCCGAGCTTGCCGACCGGGTCATTCTCACCTCCGACAATCCGAGGGATGAAGAGCCGGAAGCGATTCTCGACGAGGTTGAAGCAGGCATGGCGGGGCGGGCGCATCTGCGCATCGCCGACCGCGCCGAGGCGATCCGCCGGGCGGTCGAGGGACTCGGCAAGGGCGATATTCTGCTGGTGGCGGGAAAGGGGCATGAAGAGTATCAGGAGATCAAAGGGGTGAAGCGTCGCTTTTCCGACCGCGAGCGGCTGGAGGAGTGTTTCGCGCGAACGAAATGAGGAGATTGTCGCTACGAAAAATCGATATGGCGCACAGGGAAGAAATTTGGCTAAAGCTCTGATTTATTTTGTTTTATCCATAAACCCCTGACTGAAGTCCGGGGCAATTGTTTAAGCGTTTTAATCGCTGGAGTAATAATAAAGGAAGTGAGGGAGTGACGATGAAAGGTGCGCTGATCTTCAGCGATTTCGAACGGGCGGGAACCATCGTGGCCCGCGATGTGGATGAGCGGTACCAGCTCGACGATCCGGTGGTGGTGATCGATTCACGCAAAGCCGTGGACGGCGCGGTGTTTGTCGCGCTGCCGGGCGAGCGCACCGACGGCCACCGCTTCATCGGCGAGGTGTTCGCCGCCGGGGCCTCGTGGGCAGTGGTTTCGCGGCAGTGGTTCGCCGAGAAGGGCGCGGAGTTCGACGGCCCGGGCCATCGCTTTCTTGTCTGCGACGATCCGGTCGCGGCGTTTCAGCAGCTCGCCACATTCTACCGGGAGCGCTTCGACATTCCGGTAATCGGCATCGGCGGCAGCAACGGCAAGACCACCACCAAGGAGATGGTCGCCGCCGTGCTTTCGACCGGCTTCCGTGTGCAGGTGACGCAGGGCAACTACAACAACCACCTCGGCGTGCCGCTGACGCTTTTGCAGATGCGCCGCGACACTGAAGTGGCGGTGATCGAGATGGGCATCAACCATCCCGGTGAGATGGAGTTCCTCTGCTCGATTGCCAAGCCGACGCACGGCCTCCTGACCAACATCGGCCACGAGCATCTCGAATTTTTCGGCTCGCTCGACGGCGTCGCCGATGCCGAGGCGGAGCTGTTCCGCTACCTCGAAGCTCGCGGCGGCACGGCGTTCGTCAATCTCGACGACCATCGTCTCGCCGCCGCCGGAGCTTCGCTGTCGCGCAAGACCGGCTACGGGATGCAGCCAGGCGAAGGTCGCGCCTGGTGGGCCGAGGAGATTGGCGCGGATCGCGTAGGCCGCGTGTCGTTTACGCTCTCGTCTGAATCCGGCATCCGCCAGCCGGTGGCGATGCGCTTCGTCGGACGGCACAACGTCATCAACGCCGTTGCAGCCTCAGCGGTCGGCGCGCACTTCGGCCTCGATCCGTCCAAAATTGCCGAGGGACTCGCCTCGCTCCAGCCCGCGAAGGGGTGGAAGCGTATGGAGCTGTTCGACGATGGCGACATCGTGGTGCTGAACGACACCTACAACGCCAATCCCGACTCCATGCGCCTCGCGCTCGACACGCTTGCCGCCATCGGGTGCCGGGGTCGCCGTATCGCTGTGCTTGGCGATATGCTCGAACTTGGCGACAATTCAGCCATTGAACATGAGGCTATGGGCGATTATATTCGCGAGCTGCCAGTCGATGCGTGCCTGACTTACGGCGAGGCCGCCCGGCTCATCGGCGAAAAAGCGGGCGAGCGCTGTATCGGGCACTTCGAGACAATGGATAAAATACGTCAATTCCTCTCAAGCTACATCCAGCCGGGCGACGCGGTGCTCTTCAAGGGGTCGCGAGGCATGAGGCTTGAACTGGCGGCGGACGATCTCATCAAACAGAACCAAACGCACACGATCTGAACCAAAGATGCTCTATTATTTTCTCCGATATATCAACGAACTTTACACGGTGCCCGGGATGCGGGTTATCGAATACCTGACCTTCAGGGCGAGCGCGGCGGCCATCACGGCGCTGCTCATCATCCTCTTTGCCGGGCCTCGATTCATCCGTTTTCTCAAATCGAAATTTGTCGAGCCAATCAAACTGGAGGCGCCGCCGGAGCATCGCAAGAAGAAGGATGTGCCCACGATGGGCGGCCTCATGATCATTTTCGCCATTGAAATCTCGGCGTTTCTCTGGGCCAAGATCGACGATCCGCACGTCTGGCTGATCATGCTTGCCGTCTTCTGGATGGGACTGATCGGCTTCATCGACGACTACCAGAAGGTGGTGCTGAAGGTCAAGGGTGGCCTTGCCGGTCACTACAAGCTGATCGGGCAGGTGATACTCGGCCTCGTCATCGGTTTCTACACCTGGCAGGATCCGGCATTCTCGGTGCTGCTCTCCAAGACCACTGTGCCCTTCTTCAAGAAGCTCTCGGTCGATTACGGTATATTCTATATTCCCGTGGTGATTTTCATCATCACGGCGGTCTCCAACGCGGTGAACCTCACCGACGGCCTCGACGGTCTCGCCGCTGGAAATGCTGCCATCGTCACCTTCGCTCTCGGCGGTTTCGCCTACCTTTGCGGCAACGCGGTCTACGCCGGGTATCTCAGCATTCCCTTCATCTCCGGCGCGGGCGAGGTTGCCGTGGTAAGCATGGCTATCGTCATGGCCTGCGTGGGATTCCTGTGGTTCAACTCAAGTCCCGCCGAGGTGTTCATGGGCGACACCGGATCGCTCTCGCTCGGCAGCGCCATAGCGGTGATCGCGCTCATGATCAAGCAGGAGCTGCTGTTGCCGGTGCTGGCGGGAGTTTTTTTCATCGAGACCCTCTCGGTTTCGATGCAGGTTGGCTGGTTCAAGATTTCAAAGAAGATTTACGGTGAAGGGCGGCGCATTTTCCTCATGGCCCCGCTGCATCACCATTTTCAGCTCAAAGGATGGGCGGAACAGAAGATCGTCATCCGCTTCTGGATTGTCTCGATTCTGCTCTTTCTGACAAGTCTCATGACCCTGAAACTGCGATAACGTGAAACCGGAAGCGCTGAAAAACATGGCGGTGTCGGTAGTCGGCACCGGAAAAAGCGGAATCGCCGCCGCCGAACTGCTCGTCAAGGCCGCCGCGAAACCCTTCGTGAGCGAATCGGGCGCGGTTGCTCCCGAAGCCGCAGAAACGTTGCGCCAGCTCGGCGTGCCGTTCGAAGAGGGGAGCCATTCGGAGCGGGTGTTCGACGCGGAGCTGTGCATCGTCAGCCCCGGCATTCCGCAGCGCGTGCCGGTCATCCGCGAAATGCACGAGCGCGGCATTCCCGTGGTGAGTGAGATCGAGCTGGCAGGCTGGTTCTGCCCCGCGCGGGTCATCGGCATCACCGG
>JAAXXD010000069.1:0-4175 GCA_013334655.1 Chlorobaculum sp.
GCTATTTTCAGGGCGGCCAGCGCATCGGCGGCGGTGACGGCCATTGACACAGAAGCATCAGAATCTTTTCCTGCAATCATGGTATAGTTGTCACGACTCAGTTCGGTGAACTGGTAGATTCCGTTGTTGTCAGTTCCGGTTGTTGCTGCAATGATATTGAACGGGGAGACGGCTACCGTTCCAACTTCCCCTGACACCAGAGAAAGCTCGAATCTACTGGTGTCATCCGGCGCTGAAAGGGTTAGTGTGCCGAGCCTTACCGAGCCTGCTGCATAGCTGTTGAGTCCGAACCCGCTCACTCTGAACTCCCTTTCATTCGTTGTTGCGGTTAATGACGACCATCCGACGGGATGTGTCGCGGTATCCACCCATACGGCCTCCGAACCTCCCGGCAGCAGCCAGTCAAGTTGCAGGCTTTCGAAGGGGGTCGAAGAGTGTGCCCATACTTCAATCGAACGGCTTCCATCTGCATGGAGCTGGACGTTTTCGAAAAACAGTGACCTATCGCTTCCGTTAACGGATGATGCTGTGGTGATGTCAAGCGAAACTCCGTCGAGTGCTTCACCGGTTTTCCAGAAAGAGACCTCTCCGTTGATGGTCGAGACCGGCCACGCGACCGGCAGTGTTGAGAGGCTCTCGATTCGTTCAGTGGTCCCGTGTCCGTCGGTATACGTTACGGCAACCTTGATGTTGGTACATACCACATCGGGGGCCAGTACGAGGTTCGATGAGGTAGCACCCGGTATGGCGGCGTCTCCGGAATACCACTGGTACCCGAACACACTGCTTATGCCGTCGGCGTCCGAAATACCAGATGTGTAGGCAGAGAGCGTCTCTCCCTGCCGGACGATTCCTGAAATAACCGGTCGCCCGATCGGGTTGTCGTTGATGTTTATGACCGCTCCGGTCGCTCCGCTGACCAGCTGTTCTGCGGTACCGTGACCATCGTTATAACTGACAGAGACGCTGAGCGATCTGCCCACCACCGCTTCCGACAGGAGGAAACTGTTCAGGGTGGCGCCGGAAATGGCTGTGCCATTGGCATACCACTGGTAGGTGAAGGCGCCGAGACCATCCGTATCGGAAAGGGTGTTCGTATTGGCCGTCAGTAGCTGCCCCTGGGCTGGAATGCCGTCGATGGAGAGGGTTCCCTGCGGAGTGTCGTTGATGTTCTTGACACTCAGGAGGAAGGTGTCGGTAACGGTTGCCCCGGCCTGGTCGGTAGCGCTCATCCGTATAGAGAGGGTGCCTACATCCGGGTTTGCTGGTGTGCCGCTGAAGGTGCGCGTGGAGGCATTGAAATGCAGCCAGGAGGGCAAGGCAAGGCCGTCGCTCAGCGTTGCGTTATAGACAAGGGTATCGCCGACGTCGGGATCGGTGAAGGATGATCCGGAAACCGTCAATGACAATGGCGCGTTTTCATTGATGGCGACATCGGGGATCGGATTGGTAACGACCGGCGCGTCGTTGGTATTGGTGACAGTCAGGGAAAAGAGATCGCTTTTCGATAAACCGCTCCGGTCTGTGGCCGTCGTTCTGATGGAGAGCGTCCCGACATCCGCGTTCAGCGCTGTTCCACTGAAGGTGCGCGTGGCAGCTTCGAAATGTAGCCAGGAAGGTAAAGCAAGGCCATTGGCCAGCGTCGCCGTCAAGGTCAGCCGGTCACCATCGTCGGAATCCTGATCCCGAAACAGTGCTTCACTGAAGGTAGAGCGGTAAAGAGCATCTTCGTCAGTGTATTGATCGGCTATGGCCCCGGTCAGTTCGGGAGCATTGATCTCCGGCAGAACTCCCGGATCGACTTCGTCAGGGATGGTCATGCTGTTGCAGAGAGAGCTGTAATCGCTGAGGGAAAAGGCAAAGTCGGGCTCATTGCCGACAAAAGAAAATGAAAAGGTACCAATCAGTTGGTCGGTATCACTGTTGATTGGCAGAAGATTGCCAGCGTACCCGGCAAACGAGATGGTTCCGGTTACCGGTTCAGCAGCGAGAAACTCCCACTGCTCCAGAGCGGTGACGTAGCCGCTCCAGGTTGCCTGGTCGGCACGGTAGCTGAACTCAAGGTCCATGACATCGGCGACGGTATGCGCTTTGAGCCACACCTGGACCTCCATTCCTGAAGCTGTTCGGATACCGTTCAGCTTCAGGGCGCTGAAAAGCACCGGGTTGGTGGCTTCACTTGACACCTCTTCAGCGAAACCACTACCATCGGTATAACTGACTCTGAGGTTGAGCGACTTGCCGATTTCTGCGCTGGTGAGCCTGTAATTTGCCTCGGTCGCTGCACTGATGGCGGTTCCGTTGGCATACCACTGATACGAAAAGAGACCGACGCCATCGGGATCGACAAGATTACCGGTATCTGCGGTCAGTAGTTCATTCGACCGTGGAATACCGTCGATAAGGATGACTCCGCTGGGCGGAGTATTGCCCACAGTAACCGGATTGCCCGCAGCATCGAATCGTCGGGCGTAGATACCCCAGTCGGCACCATCCTGCTCTTTGGACTGCCAGAGCACGACGAAACCGCCATTATCGAGCGCAGTCACCGACGGTTCGGTCTGATCGCCGGTAACAAAGGTATTGATCGCCAGCTCGCTTCCGGAGCGAGCCCCTGCTGCATTATATCGCTGGCCGTAAATACCGTAACCGTCGCCGTCCTGACCGGAAGAGTTCCATACCACCACGAAACCGCCATCAGCCAGTGCCGTCACGGAAGGGGCGCTTTGTGTGTACGTTTTGGTCGTATTGACAAGGAACTCGACTCCGACAGCATTCCCGGCAGCATCGTAACGCTGGCCATACACACCCCAGTATGAGCCATCTTGCAGCGAAGACTGCCATGTTGCCACGAAACCGCCATCATGCAGAGACGCGATAGCCGGAATGGATTGTGATGAGGCTGTATGGGTATTGATCTGAAACTCGCTCCCGGCGACTGTTCCTGATGCGTCGTATCGCTGCGCAAAGATGCCCAGACTGTCACCATCCTGCCCGTCCGATTGCCAGGCAACGACAAAGCCACCGCTCTCCAGGCTGGTTACCGACGGGATTGACTGGGCTGAGGTCGTCTGTGTATTGACCCGGAATTCAGCTCCGACCGTATTTCCAGAAGTATCGAAGCGCTGGCCGTAAATACCGGTAAGGTCACCATCCTGTCCGTCAGATTGCCAGGCAATCACAAAGCCGCCACCGGCTAGTGCTGTGACCGATGGAGCCGACTGGGATAAATCGCTCCAGGTGTTGATCCGGATCTCTCCACCAACCGTATTTCCCGAGGTATTGTATCGCTGGGCATAGATACCATAGCCTTTTCCATCCTGCAGATTGGATTGCCAGGTCACCACAAAGCTTCCGTCTGTGAGTGTGGCAACGGCAGGATTCTGCTGATGGTTTGTAGTGTGTGTATTGACAGGAAATTCGTTTCCGGATGCTATTCCTGCTGCCGTGATCCGTTGCGCATAGACTCCGTTGCTGGAGCCATCCTGACCGCTTGATGTCCATGCCGTCACAAAACCGCCACCATTGAGCGAGGTTGCCACAGGGGTGGTTTGTGCCGCATTGGTATGGGTATTGACCCGGAACTCGGTGACACCGGAGCTTGTGAGGAGGAAGGGATAGGCTTCAGCCAACTGGGGCTCAGGCTCTTCGATGGTGCCCCGTTGCACCTCAAGCACCCAGTCGCCTCCGGCAAGGCGGCCCCCGGTCAGGTCATCCGAAGCGGCGACATCGGCTCCGAAAGCGACTGAAAGCGCATCGATAAACGATGAGCCTACTTCACCTCCGCCGACGCTGCATCCGTAGAGCAGAATGTCGCCACCGTTGCGCAGGGTTGCGCTTAGAGAAGAGAGTTTTGCAGAGTAGCAGGCCAGGGTGGATGCATCGAGCACGGAACTGCCGATGGTGATTGATCCCGGAGAGCCGTGCGAGAATATCCGGATCGAACCGAGTTCGCTCAGGCCGGAAAGACAGTCAAGCATCTGGTCGATGCCGTCAATATCCTTATCGAGCAGGTAAGAGCAGGTATCAGCCGGAAAAAGCGAAGAAATAAGGGCGTTGTCACTGATGCGGCTGTCAATGAAAATAACAGTACTGATCATAGTCAGAGGCCTCCTTTCCTGTTGCAGGAAAAAAGTTATTGGTAGTTCTGTACTTATGAATTGCGGGGTACTGAT
>JAAXXD010000069.1:4275-11989 GCA_013334655.1 Chlorobaculum sp.
GAGTGGTGGGAGCCGGAGAAGAGTGCTGTTCTGCTTATATTTTTGAGTCATTTTGGGGGGCGGAAGCAATTCCGACCCCGAAGTAGTGTTACGTCAAGCTTATAATGGCGTATATTTAGGTGCATTGATTTATCCAGATCGAAATCGGTATCGAAATCGATTTAATTATGAAAACAGAAAACCAGCGTCTATCTTTATCTGTTTAATTATTAAAAGGTTATAACAAAAATCCACAATACCTGGTGAGTTATATCAGACTCTTTTAAGTGAAACTCGATACCGATACCGATTTGGACTACCGATTTCGATGAGAAAGGAAATTTCGACTATTTACCGTTGAAGCGACAGTACCCAGAAACCGGGAGCAAATAAACGCCAACCATCGTATTGAGGCATCCGTCAGAGGAAGGGAATGATCGAGGTCGGGGTAAGTTTTCATTGCGCCAATTTTTTATGAATCGATCGTAAAGAGTGTTTTGTATGCAGAAAACAGTTCTGGTCACAGGGGCGTCAGGCTTTATCGGCTCGCATCTGGTGCAGCGGTGCTTGCGGGACGGGTATCGCGTGAAGGCGCTGGTGCGGAAAGGGAATTCGTGCATTTCTGCGTTGCGGGCTTCCGGCGTGGTGGTGGTCGAGGGGGATGTTCGCGAAGCCGGAGCGATTGATACTGCGGTGCAGGGGTGCGACATTGTGCTGCATGTTGCAGCGCTGACCTCCGACTGGGGGCCCATACAGGATTTCATTGATATCAACGTGGGCGGCACCCGCAAGGTTTGTGATGCGTCACTCAGGTATGGCGTCGAACGGCTGGTGCATCTGAGTTCGTTCGAGTGTTTCGACCATCACACTCTTGACAGAATCGATGAACAGACGCCCTGGCTGACGCGCAGTCAATCCTATCCCGATACAAAAATCGGGGGAAGCAGAGAGGTGATGGCGGCAATGAAACGGGGGCTTTCGGCGACCATTCTCTATCCGGTATGGGTCTACGGGCCGGGTGACCGGACACTCTTTCCGCTGCTTGCCGATGGCATCCGCAAGCGGCAGATGTTCTACTGGTCGCGAAACGCTCCGATGAGCCTGGTGTATATCGACAACCTCGTTGATCTGGTCATGGTTGCAGCAACCCGGCAGGAAGCTTCAGGCGAAGCCTTTCTTGCCTGTGATGCCGAGGCGATAACCTTCGAGGAGGTGTGCCGCCGTATAGCGGTTGCCATTGGTTCGCCAGCTCCGTCGCTCTACCTGCAGTTCGGAGTGGTGCGGGTCTTTGCTGGAATCATGGAGGCGCTCTATCGCCTCGCCGGGAGCAAGAATCGTCCGCTTATTACCCGTCAGGCGGTGGATGTCCTTGCTTCCCGGGCGGTGATCGATGTTTCAAAAGCCAGGAGCGTGCTGGGCTGGCGCAGCATCGTGCCTCAGGAGGAGGGCATCAGCCGGACCCTCGACTGGTTGGTGTCGGTTGATCCCGCGCAATGGAAGCTCAAGTAGTGGGTGAAGGGAATGGAAAAAAAGTTTTTTAACCCCATCATCCGGAAAAGCCGGAGCCGAAAGCCTTACCGGTTATACTCTCGATAACTACGCTACGCAATGTCTGAAAAATCTCTTTCGGGGATTGACGGCAGGCAAAAAAATCGTTACACTTGGAGGTTCTTTGAGCATTACGGTGCCGGACAAGAGCCTCCGGATAATAGGGAAGTACGCGAGAGTCGTACACTGTGCCCGCAACTGTAAGATGGTTAACCGCCCGGCGATGTGGACAGCTCTGTCCTCATGCCTTTTGCGGTATGGATGCAACCACCCTGCCTACCTCTGATAACCACGGGGAAAGCTGGGGAAGGGTGTCTCTTTGAGAAGCGCTTTTCAGTAGCGCAGCCGTCGAAGTCAGGAAACCTGCCGTGATCGATGCCGCCAATTGGCTCCGGGAAGAGAGCCGGGCGACCAAGCTGATGATCGTTCCCTTTTACTGTTCCATGATCTTTTTTCGTGAGTTTACCAAAGCTGTTTCATGAGTTGGGCGAGGTGGTTTATATTGTCTCAACGCAATTCCTCCGTCAGGAACCAGCGACGGAGACGGCCCATGCCGTGATCAGGTAACTCATAGAAAATAAGTGATTTACCTGTCAACAACCATTTATCGATTCTGGAGACTTCACATGAAAATCGCCCGCCAGTTTACCTCGCCTGGTGAAAACGTTTACAACTGTTTCGAGTACACGCAGAGAACCTCCGTGCTTCGCAATCCGGACGGCTCCAAGGTCTTTGAAATGAATGACGTTGAGGTGCCGGTATCATGGTCGCAGGTGGCCGCCGACATTCTGGCGCAGAAATATTTCCGCAAAACCGGCGTGCCGCAGCGCGATGCCGAGGGCAATCTCGTCATTGGCGCGGATGGCCGTCCGGTGACCGGCAGCGAAAATTCGATCAAGCAGGTGGTGCACCGCATGGTGGGCTGCTGGCAGGATTGGGGAAAACGGTATAAATACTTCGACACCGACGAGGACGCCCAGGCGTTTTACGACGAGGTGGCCTACATGCTGCTCGCGCAGATGGCCGCGCCGAACTCGCCGCAGTGGTTCAACACCGGCCTCCAGTTTGCTTACGATATCAACGGCCCGGCGCAGGGTCACTACTATGTCGATGCCGAGACGGGCGAAACCCGCGAGTCGGAGGATGCCTACTCCCGCCCACAGGCCCACGCCTGTTTCATCCAGTCGATCCAGGACGACCTGGTCAACGAGGGCGGCATTTTTGACCTCGCCATTCGCGAGGCTCGCGTCTTCAAGTTCGGCAGCGGATCGGGCACCAACTACTCGAATCTTCGCGGCTCGGGCGAAAAGCTCAGTGGCGGCGGCAGCTCCTCCGGCCTGATGAGCTTCCTGAAGATCTTCGATTCTGCGGCGGGCGCGATCAAGTCCGGCGGCACCACCCGGCGGGCAGCCAAGATGGTGATCATCGACATCGATCATCCGGACATCGAGAAGTTCATCGAGTGGAAGGCCAAAGAGGAGGACAAGGTGGCGGCGATGGTTACCGGTTCCAGAATCTGCTCGCGCTTTCTCAAGGCGATTGTGGAGGAGGCGCTCAAGGGAGGAGCCGACCGTCTGGAGAACGAGATGCTGAACACACTCATCAAAAACGCCCTGCATCGCGGTGTACCGATGAGCTACATCCTGCGGGTACTTGCGCTGGTTGAACAGGGCTACACGACCCTCGACTTCGACGAGTACAACAGCCATTACGAATCCGAAGCCTACGCAACCGTCGGTGGTCAGAACTCCAACAACAGCGTCCGCGTCACCAACGAGTTCATGAAGGCAGTGCAGAACGACGAGATGTGGGTGCTCCGTGAGCGCACCACCGGCAAGGACTCCAGAGCCGTGCGTGCCCGCGACCTGTGGGAGAAGATCGTGATGAGCGCCTGGAAGTGCGCCGACCCCGGTTTGCAGTTCGACTCCACCATCAACGAGTGGCACACCTGCCCGAAGAGCGGCCGCATCAACGCGAGCAATCCGTGCGTCACCGCCGACGCGCTGGTGGCGACCGACCGCGGCCTCGAACGCATCGGCGGGCTGGTCGGCCAGTCGCGCGGCATCAAGAGCATAGACGGCAAGCTGCACTGGGTCGAAAAGATTTTCCCGACCGGCACGAAACCGGTTTATGAGTTGAAGACCAGAAGCGGCTACACGCTGAAGCTCACCGGCGATCATCCGGTCTTCACCGAAAATCGCGGCGACGTCAAAGCGTACGAACTCTGCAAGGATGACGTTATTCGCCTCGTCGGCGCGGAGTTCGGCAAGGAAAGTACCGGCTCCGCCGATACCGCGCAGCTCATCGGCCTGCTTGCCGGGGATGGCTGCATCACCACGTCGTCCGGCTCCACTGCCGCCGGAGAGTCGCGCCGCGTGGCGTTCCTGATCGTCGATAAAGCCGAGCGCGAAATCGCCGAATGGGCCAATGCGCTTATCAACGACATGCGCCCAGACCTCGGTGAGCACAACAAGCCCGGCTCCGTCACGGAAACCGTGACCACGGCTCGCGTCGCCGTCGGCAGCCCGCGCATCCTCCGGCAGCTCGAAGCCTTCGCTGTGCTCGACGCGGGCAGCGAGAAGAAAGCCTTCACCGACGCGGTTTTCCGCCTTGCCCGCGCTGAACAGGCGGCCTTGCTTCGCGGACTTTTCACGGCGGACGGCACTGTCGCCAATTACGGCGAGAAGTCGCAGTATGTCGCGCTCGACTCCACCTCGCTCGAACTTTTGCGCCAGGTGCAGTTGCTGTTGCTCAACTTCGGCATCAAGGCGAAAATCTACGAGAACCGCCGCGCGGGCGAGCTTGTCGCGCTCCTGCCCGACGGCAATGGCGGCTCGAAGGAGTATCCCGTCCAGCAGATGCACACCCTGCGCATCAGCCGCAGCTCGCGGGTGCTTTTCGCGGAAGCGGTTGGATTCATGCCCGAGAGCCGCAAGGCGGAGGAGCTTCGTTGCCTGAACGAGTCGGTCGGCGTCTACAGCGATTCGCTCACCGACGCGGTGGCCTCGCTCACCCGCCTCGGCGAGGAGCCGGTGTTCGACCTCACCGAGCCGGAGACGAGCCACTTCATCGCCAACGGCATCGCCGTCCACAATTGCAGCGAGTACATGTTCCTCGACGACACCGCCTGCAACCTCGCGAGCCTCAACCTCGCGCACTTCCTGAACGAGGAGACGGGCAAGATCAAGATCACCGAACTTCAGCACGCTTCGGCGCTCTGGACGGTGGTGCTTGAAATTTCGGTGCTGATGGCGCACTTCCCGTCGAAAGACATTGCCCGCCTGAGCTACGAGTTCCGCACGCTCGGCCTCGGTTTCGCCAACCTCGGGCGCGTGCTCATGGTGCTCGGCATTCCCTACGACTCGCCGCGGGGCCTCGCCATCGCGGGCGGCATCGCGGCGCTCATGACCGGTCAGGCGTATGTCACCTCCGCCGACATGGCCAAAGACCTCGGCACTTTCGCCCGCTTCCGCGAGAACAGCGACGACATGCTGCGCGTCATCCGCAACCACAGCCGCGCGGCGCATAACAATTCGGAGGAGGAGTACGAAGGGCTGGTGGTCAAGCCACGCGGCATCGATTCCGAGTACTGCCCGAAGGAGCTGTTTGAGTCCGCCGGAAAGGTGTGGGACGAGGCGCTCCGGAAGGGCAAGAAGCACGGTTTCCGCAACGCGCAGGTGAGCGTCATCGCCCCGACTGGCACCATTGGCCTTGTCATGGATTGCGACACCACAGGTATCGAGCCGGAGTTCGCCATCGTCAAGTTCAAAAAGCTCGCAGGCGGCGGCTACTTCAAGATCGTCAACCAGTCGGTGCACAAGGCGCTCAAGCGGCTTGGCTATTCTGACTCCCAGATCGAAAAGATCGAGAAGTATTGCAAAGGCCACGGCACCCTTCGCGGATGCCCCGGCATCAGCCAGCAGTGGCTCAAGAGCCGAGGCTTCACCGACGAAAAGATCGAGGCGGTCGAAAAGCAGCTCGAAAGCGTCTTCGACATCCGCTTCGCCTTCAACAAGTGGATCATCGGCGAGGAGTTCTGTCGCTCACTCGGCTTCACCGACGACGAACTCAACGACGGCGGTTTCGACATGCTCCTCGCCCTCGGCGCGACCGACGCAGACATCGAGGTGGCCAACGACTACGTCTGCGGCACCATGATGATCGAGGGAGCGCCGCACCTCAAACCGGAGCACCTGCCGGTCTTCGACTGCGCCAGCACCTGTGGCCGCAAGGGCGAGCGCTACATCAACCACATGGCGCACGTCCACATGATGAGTGCCGTGCAGCCCTTTATCTCCGGCGCGATCTCCAAGACGGTCAACATGCCGGCTACCGCCACCACCGTTGAAATCGGCGAGGTCTATAAAGCCGCGTGGCAGAGCATGGTCAAGGCGATCACCATCTACCGCGATGGCTCCAAGCTCTCGCAGCCGCTCAACATCTCCTCCATCGCCGACCTCGACGAGGTGATCATGCTCGGCACCGAGGAGGACCTCGACGAAACCAAAGGGCCGAAAGAGGTGCAGGAGCGCATCATCGAGCGCGTCTATCACCGCTCGGAGCGCCGGATGCTGCCCAAGCGCCGCAAAGGCTACATCCGCGAGGCGTATGTCGGCGGCCACAAGGTGTTCCTCAGAACCGGCGAGTACGAGGACGGCTCGCTTGGCGAAGTCTTCATCGACATGTACAAGGAGGGCGCATCCTTCAAAGGCCTGCTCAACTGCTTCGCCGTGCTCGCCTCCAAGGCTCTCCAGTACGGAATGCCGCTCGAAGAGCTGGTGGACAGCTTCACCTTCACGAGGTTCGAGCCTGCGGGCGCGGTGCAGGGGCACAACGCCATCAAGAACTCCACATCGATTCTCGACTACGTCTTCCGCTCCATCGGCTACGACTACCTCGGTCGCAAAGACTTCGTCCACATCAAAGCCGTCGATGAGGTGCCAGAAACACCCGCCAACGGCAATGGCAATGGAAACGGCTACGCACCCAAAGCGAAAGCCTCAGAGCCCGAGCTCGCCCACCACCCGGCCAAGCCCCACCACGCCGACGACCACGGCATCCTCAAAAGCCAGGCCGCCCAGGCAAGAGTCCAAGGCTACACCGGCGAGCAGTGCGAAAACTGCGGATCGGTGAGGGTGAAGCAGAACGGCACCTGCAAGGTGTGCGAGGATTGCGGAATGACGACGGGTTGTTCTTAAAAAAGAAAAGTGCCGTCGAGCCCACGACGGCACTTTTCTTTTTTACAACCCTGGGAGCGCCGAGCTCCAGCTCGGCTCTTCAAGGTGTGGTGACAAGTTCTAGTGGCAGCAACCCATCATGCAGCAACCCGATGATTTCTCTCGGGATCGGCTTCTTTCATGAGGTTGTTTGATTGATACTCGATTGCTGCGTTGGGTGGTGCTCGAAATCCTCATCCCGACCTGTCGGGACTCGGTTTCATAGTTTATCCCGATGCATCGGGACTACAGCCGCCTTTCCTGACACTTTCGGGATCACGACGGCAGAAATCCGGTTTTACAACCCTGGGAGCGCCGTCCCGAAAGCTTTCGGGACGGCATCTTTGGGGGTTGGTTGATTGACACCGGGAGCGCCGGGTGACCGCTCAGCGCTTTTGGGGGGGAGGGTTGCCGAGTTGGTATCGATTATTTATATTATTTGTTTTTCGGTATGAGTGATAGCTTTTTTGTATAAATAAAATATATGGAGCCGGATATGGTAGATCTAAAAGAGGCTATAAAAAAGGCGTATGAATATATCGATTTAATGTATGAGGGGGAAAAGCTGCCGAATAAATTATTAGAAGAAATTGAGTACGACGAAGGCGCTGATGCATGGAAGGTGGTTATTGGGTTTGATTCGGATCATATGACAACAAAAACAAGCGGTCCTTCTTTATTTCCTTCTACTATACGCGAAAAAGAAAGGAAATATAAACAAGTTAGAATCAAAGGTGATACTGGAGAGTTTATTAAAATGGTCGATCAGACGCTATGAGCCAATTGGATTATTTTGTTTCTAAGTATAATAATAAATGCGTTATATTAGATACAAATATTTTGCTTGTATATCTTGTTGGCTGTATAGATTTGCGGTTGATATCTTCTTTTA
Organism: Chlorobaculum sp.; assembly: GCA_013334655.1. Classification (GTDB taxonomy): domain Bacteria; phylum Bacteroidota; class Chlorobiia; order Chlorobiales; family Chlorobiaceae; genus Chlorobaculum. Next base: position 11,911 of record JAAXXD010000069.1, read on the forward strand.
AAAGGACAAGTAGCAGGTTTTGTGAAGATGATTTTGAGGTTTTGAATCAAATATTTTCAAAATTTAAAAAATTTATAAC
>JAAXXD010000070.1 GCA_013334655.1 Chlorobaculum sp.
GCAGGTGCTGCACGATGTAGGTGTCGGTGAAGCGGTTCGCCGTGCCGGGCGGGTGGAAGTTCTGGAACTCCCTGAGCGTCTGGTCGCCGAGGTTGTTGCGATCCACGAGGAACAACATGCGCCTGGCGCCGCCATATTTAATAAGGCGATGCGTGAAGGTGCATGCGGTGAAAGTTTTGCCCGCGCCGGTCGCCATCTGGATGAGCGAGCGAGGCTTGTCCGCCGCCAGCGAATTTTCGAGTTCCCGGACGGCCTCGATCTGGCAGTCGCGAAGCCCCGATTCGACGAGCGGCGGCATCGATTGCAGACGCTCGCGAAGCGTCTCCGGCTGCTTCAGCCACTCAAGCAGCGTCTCCGGTTTGTGGAACGCGAACACGCGGCGCGAGCGGGGCCGGGGATCGCGCATGTCGCGAAAAAAGGTCTCGTCGCCGGTGCTTTCGTAATCGAAGCGAAGCATCGCGTCCCACTTCGCCAGATGCTCCGGCAACGCCGCCATGTACTTCTCGGACTGCTCGCAGACGCCGGAGAGCGTCACGCCCTGCTTCTTGGCCTCGATCACGCCCGCCGCCCGGCCATCGACGAAGAGCAAGTAATCGCACGGCCCGGCGGGGAGCTGAAACTCCCGCACCGCCACGCCAGGCGCGGCATTCCGGTTGAACGCCTTCATGTCCTGCACGACCCACCCCGCCGCATCGAGCAGCGAGTCGATCTTCTGGCGAGCGATCTGTTCAGGAGTTGCGTTCATTGCTGCCAATCCAGTGCTCTTGGAGAGTTGCGAAAACGATGGACTCAGGGGCGCAAAAACATCCCGTCAACTACGTGGCGAGATGCATCGTATCAGCCATAAATATAAATAATTACCGCCATAGCACGGCACGCGGGATGAAAAAATATCCTGTCGTGAATCACGATTGATGCGTCACAGTCGCCTTGCGACGCTCCTCTCGCAAACCACTTCCCTGCCTCGATTATCCAACACTTACGACCATGTTTCGAGAAGCGATTTGTCGCAATCGGTTTCTTTGAAACAAAATCAAATTAGCTTATTGCTCATTACTTTGTTTTGTAAAGTTCTTTATACCAACACAACAAGATCAATAATCCAGAATTCGAGACGATAAAAAAGAGTTATTTTATCGAAGCAATAATCTAGCAAGTACGAACTGACGAATTCAACAAAAACAGAGGACGAAGCATGAAAGTGAAATCGTTATCAGCGGCGTTCACCACCGACAAGGTATCTGAGACGCGGGATTTTTATGTGCGGCACTTCGACGCGAAAATCACGTTTGACTGCGGATGGTACGTCAACCTCGAATTCGGCGACCCGGCCTCGACCTTGCAGTTCATGACCGCCACGCAGCCGGAGCACCGTTTGAGCAGCAGCGCGGGCCTCATCTACAATTTCATGGTGGACGATGTTGATGCGGAACACCGTCGTCTGACCTCGGAGGGAATCGCGGTAATCGTGCCGCTCGAAGACCATCCGTGGGGCGATCGCGGCTTTGCCGTCCAGGATCCGAACGGCATCACTGTGTATATCTATAGCGAGCGCGAGCCGACAGAGGAGTTCCGGCAATACTACCGGTAACGCCTGAGCCGAGTTTCTCATTTGACGGACGCACCCATCTCGCGGAAGAAATCGGCGAGCTTCCGCTTGCCGGTAGCCGGGGCGACGTTGTCGATGCGGCTGACGGACAACGCAAATCCAAGCACACTCTGCAGCGGCTTGTTGATGAGACCGGTCACGAAAAGCACCGCATCTCCCACCCATAACGGCACATGCGTGATCCAGGGATTTTTTCCGAGCGCTTCGAACGCCATCAGGTTTGTCTCGTCGTAAGTAAAGATTTCCGGCCCGCCAACGTCGATATCCCGCTTCTCGTTCTCTGCCGCATCGACGCAAACTTTGGCCAGGTCGGCGCCATGAATCGGGTTGAAACGATTCGCGCCATCGCCGAAAAGGAACATGTGCCCGGAACGCGCCATGTTGAAAAACATGCCCATATCCGAGAAAAAAGCGGTCGGACGAATGACTGCATAGTCAATGCCTGAAGCTTTCAAATCGTCCACGAAACGCTCGTGCGCACTGACCATTTCGACCTCAATCATCTTGTCTGCATTGAACACCGAAATGTAGATGAACTTCCCGACGCCATGCGCCAGTGCATCGTCGAGCAGCGCCTTGTTGCCAAGATGATCGACCTGCTCGCTGGTGACGCCTTGCTGCGGTTTGGTAAGTCCCATGCAGGAAAACACGATATCGATTCCTTTGCAGGCGTCCTTCATCGATGCCGGTTCAGTTGCATCGCCGATGATAATTTCCTCGACCAAATCCAAAACTGCCGGTTCGAGATTGGCTCCTTTTGAAGCGAGTTTTTCCCTGTTTCTCACCAGCGCCCGCACCGCATAACCCCGTTCCGCGAATTCTTTGACGACATACCGGCCAAGGTATCCCGACGCTCCGGCCACCAACACTTTACGCTTGTTCATGTTCTGAATCTCTTGAATTGATGCTGGGTTCAACTAAAACTGCAATCGCCATCAATATAGTTCTCAATGAATTAACGACATGATCTCTGATACTTCGACAACAGAGTCATTGAATAATTGATCCCGTTTTTTCAAAACATCGCCTTATGATCATGCATCATAAATCAACATGATAGCCTCCAGACGCGCACTATGAATCCCGATCATGGTTCATAATGGCTGAGATTTCCTGCCTCTTTTGACTTAATCATGGAATCTTTAACTGAATATAAGCAGCTACGGATCTACTCTGATTAAAACAAGATTAATACTAAAAGAATTTTTTTAAGAAACCATAAATACCATTTTTATGATTTCTTTTAAATAAAAAAATATAAACATCTCAGCTAACTATTATACAAAATATTTTTTTAATAATAGATCAATAAAAGAGCACCAAAAGAACTGATTAATTCCTTATAATAACAAAAATAATTAAATTCATTTATAAATATTATTTAATATTTTATAAATTTATAAATGAATTTTAGTACTTTTATAAAAAATTTATCACCTTACAAATAATCAATCATGAAAAGAGATAAAACAATTAATTTTGATCATATAATAAAATATTACAAGCTTGTTTTATCTGATTTTATACCAAATAATGACACATAATATATTTATCAGATAATCTATTTTAAGTTATTTTATTACAATATGTTAAAGTGATTTTAATAACAATTTTTATTAATATGAATATTTTAATTAGATATACAAATAATGATAAATAATAAAACACTATTTAAAACATTTATTAAGAATGACAAAAGATTTAATCTTAAACATACACTATTCAGTGGTCAGAGTTTTAGATGGACTCAATTGGAGCCTTTTAAAGAGTATTATTCTCATATTTTTGACAATAGCATCCTTTTATTACGCGATTCAACAGGTAATTGTATAGAGGTATTAAGTGATACTGAAAAGATCAATGGATTGTCAATCTCTGACTATTTGTACCGGTATTTTACTGTTGATATTGATGAGAAAACCGTATTTTCATCAAAGTTTAAAACAGATTTTCCAGAGGTTTGGCGACTGGTTGAACCTTACCAGTCCGTCCGGATCATGCGGCAGGATCCATTCGAAATTATGGTGACCTTCATGTGCGCTCAGGGCATTGGAATGCAGCTGATTCGGCGTCAGGTTTCGATGATTACCGAGAGGTATGGTCAACGGTGCGTGATCAATACGGAGAAAGGCGAGATGGTTTTCTACGGCTTCCCTTCTCCATCAGCTCTGGCCACAGCGAAAGTTGATGAGCTGGCTTTATGCACGAACAATAACCGGATACGGGCGGCGAATATCACTGCAATGGCGCGTTCTTTCGAGTCCGGAAAACTGGCGTTAGCCTGCGTTGCGTCAGGCGATTGCCCTCTTGAAACCATCCGTGAAACGTTGTGCGCACACAGCGGAATCGGTCTGAAAATCGCTGATTGCATCGCCCTTTTCGGCCTCGGACGGTTCGACGCATTTCCCATCGATACCCATGTAAAACAGTACCTCTGGGAGTGGTTTGGTATCGAGGCCGCTCGCAAAAGCCTGACTGAAAAGAATTACCGTTTCCTGCAAAAAGAGGCGCGCCGAATCCTCGGAAATGAATACGCAGGTTACGCAGGACACATGCTGTTTCACTGCTGGCGGAAAGAGGTCAAAAAGATGACGACGTTCTGAGAAATAGCGAGTACGCCGGTAAATAGAATGGACAACATGGACGATGTGGGCAATGTGGACAAAACAGAGTATTTTCAGGCGGGCACGTTGAAACCCTTTTGGGGGTTAGGGTTACAAGAGGTTCTATGGCGTAACCAAATAATTTTAAATCATTTCGATCATGAAAAAAGTACTCGTCGCCGGTTCGACCGGCTATATCGGGCGCTATGTGGTACAGGAGTTCAAGAATCGCGGCTATTGGGTGCGTGCACTGGTGCGAAATTCCGACAAGATCAAGCAACCCGGCCCGCACCTCGAACCTGCGCTCGATCATCTGGCCGACGAGTTCTTCATCGGTGACGCCACCAAACCGGAGAGCATCAAGAGCGTTTGCGACGGCGTGGAGCTGGTCTTTTCATCCCTTGGCATGACCAGGCCAGATTTCGTGCATTCGAGCTTCGATGTTGATTACAAGGCAAACCTGAATATCATGCGCGAAGCGCAAAAGACGAAGGTGAAAAAGTTCGTCTATATCTCGGTGTTCAATGCGCAGAAGATGATGGAGATCGAGAACATCAAGGCGCACGAGAAGTTCGTGGATGAGCTTCGGGCCTCGGGGCTGGAGTATGCGATTGTACGCCCGACAGGCTACTTTTCCGATATGGCGCAGTTCCTGAACATGGCGCGTAACGGTTTCATGTTTTCGCTCGGCGAGGGCGAAACGCGCTCCAATCCGATCCACGGAGCCGACCTGGCCAAGGTGTGCGTCGATGCCGCTGAAGGCGAAGCCAGGGAAATCGACGCGGGCGGGCCGGAGATTTTCACCTACCAGCAGGTTGCCAAGATGGCCGCCGACGTAGTCAACAAGCAACCGTTCAACATCTCCCTGCCAGTGTGGCTGGCTGATGGCATTGCTGCCGTGACAGGCTTTATCAACCGCGACATCCACGACATCGCGCTGTTCGCCACCACTGTCAGCAAAAACGACACCGTCGCGCCGCAATACGGCACCCACCGTCTGCGCGAGTTCTTTGAAGAGATGGCGAAGATGAATAGACAGTAGTTAGTGAACAGGCGCGATGCATCGGATAATCCCCTCGCAGGAGGCACCGTTTCCGATACACCGCGCCAATACAAGAATTTATCCCGATTTAGAGTAACCTGATTGCCACATGGAAATCTCCCTGCTGGCTTTCACTCCAGCTCGTCGTCTGTTGTTTCAAGCCTGTTCGAAATTTGCGAAGCATCACTGATGGAGAACGACTTCAGGATTTCGTTTTCGTTTCATCCCCATGGATGCGTTTGAAAACGCGGTACTGCATGAAAAGCAGTCCGGCAATAGTCAGGCTGACCACGATAAAAAGCAGAAACCGGTAACGCTCGGAAAAGTGCAGCCGGGAATTGTCCCCGGCAAACGACGGATTCTCGCGGACTGCGCCGCGCGTTGCGACCGGCAAGTTGTCCACTGTTGCGCTGGTCACGGCACCTGTCAGATTGTACTGCGGATTTTTTGCGAAAGGATTGCCCCAGAAAAGATACAGCTTGCGTCCCGGATAATTTTTGAACGCCAGTATCCTCCGGTACCCCTCACGGGAAACGGCGCTGATGGTCAGCGGCGGTCTGTCGTGATTGCGGAAAACGAGCTGAAACTCCCTGGCGGAAATGTCAGGCATCTCTATAGATAGTGCGACGAATGCACACCCGGTGAGTCGAAATTGTAGCTGACCCCGTCGGCGACCGGCTCCCATGATCCTTCGCTATTTTTTGCTTCGACGGTCACGGCGCGCTGGAAATTGGCCTCTTTCGTTGCGATCAGCAAGCAATCGAGCGAAAACACCTTGTCCATCCGGGCAATGACTTGGCTCTCCTTTGTCGCATCATCAATCTCCAGACTCCCGGTCGTTGTCGGAATCGAGTAGGTCAATCCGGCGGCGTTATTATTGCCGAAACTGCCTGAGTACGGTAATCTTGAGCGGACTCTTGCCGCCATTGGTAATTCTGATGGCCAGATACAAAAAGGTGGTTTCGGGGATAGATATGCTATCATTTTTCAGTTTTTCGCTTTTGTCGAGATCGAAAATAACCCCGTCACGGCGATGCGTCTGCCAGGAATTTCCATCCCGGCTTCCGAACACTTCCACCTGGCGAATATAGCCCTTGCCGTGCTCGCTTCTCGTCGCGTCAAGATACTGCAAGAGCGCCTTGAAACTGCCGGGACGGACAAAGTCGATCGTGGCAGGATTCTTGCCGGTTTCGAGTTCCTCGATAAGCGGGCGTTATATGGTGCGGTAGCCGACATCATTTTTGCCCGACGGACGATCCGTCACCAGCAGCACTCTCCGTTCAGGCGCTTCTGCGACTTGCGCCGGATCGACGACGGCCAGCCTGTTCTTGCGCAACAACGGCTGATCGACTGCCAGCGGATGCGGCTGCTTCGGATCCTTGAGCGCCTCCCAGTGCAGCGCGTGAAACTCTGGACCGCCGATAATCTGCAACATCACGCCGCCGCATCGCGCTCCGCTACTCAGCATAGACATCGGGATCGCGCCGGAACACCTGAGCGAAGAGTGATTCGCCATACTCCCGGATGATCCCGACAGGCTGCTCCCTCTACGCCCTGTCGGTAAATGAAAAGTGCAGCCACTCCTCGAAGTACACTCCAGCTCCAGCTCCCGCTCCATTTCCTTCGACGCCGGATTCTCGACGTTCAACGGTTCAGACTCGCCCAAAGAATCGAACTGCACGGCAGCCGTGAACTTTTCCCTTCTTGCGGGAACACGCCTTGATAAACACCTGAATGGCCATACTTTGAATCGGTTGGGAAATTAAGGCTCTTGCCGTTCGATGCTCTTGCGTATGATGAACAATGGTTCGACATCAGGCGTTGTGATGGTCGTCACCTCGACTACGGGCGGTTTGCTGCCGGAAAACTTCTGCTTACGACAGTTGCTGATGATGGTCGCAAGCACCGTGATCTCCCCAATCGGAAACGCGGAGGCCGTTGTTGGCTCGACGCTCGCCTCCGTCTGCGTAGCGTACTCGCCGACGCTCCACGCCGCCACAAGCTTTTCAGCGGCGAGATCGAGCACGGGATCGATGGCGAGGTGGTGGCGCATGGCGATCAGGTTTAACGTTGCGGTTTCGAAACAGTTAACAAATCGCTACGAATTTTTCGCATCGATCACACGTTTCACCTGTGCGCTGGCAAAGTCACGGAACCGTCAAAATATCTATGGGCGGTGGAAAAAGACGGAAAAAAGAGGATTGAGAAGCGGTCGAACAAAGGGAAAAGCCCCCCTGATTTTTCCGACAATCAGAAGGGCTTTTGTATCGATCTGTATTAAACCGGGAAACTAAGAGTCACGCAGCTTCGTTCTCTCGAGTTTTCCTCATGCGATACGCACCTAAAATACCGCCAACGCCCAACAGAACAACGCTCGCCGGTTCGGGCACAGCCTGTACCTGAAGACCACTAATTTGACCCTGATAGGAAAAAGTCAGGTTCCCTGATCCATCCGATGTTAGGCCATTAATCATTGCGTAGTTAACTCCGTACAGCAAGCCAGTTGAATTGGAAGTTGCACTATACAATACTTGTGTGTTATTAATATTCGTATATGTCACTTTATCAAGACCGTACTCTCTTTGAGCATACACTACCATATTGTAAGTTGAATTCGGGTCAAGTCCACTAATAGTGATATTTTGTGGTGTTACCGCCGTCATATAACCGTCATACAACCTTTTGTATGACGTACCAGCCATGTAACTTGAACCAACCAAAGCTGTAATTGCAGTACTTGAATTTGCGGTATACGTAATAGTTGCGTCAAACATTGTACCCGTAGCCTCATACCCGGTAAGGAATGCTTCCTCATCAGTACCAGAAATATGATTTGAACGAAATTGGTCGTGCCCATTTGTCAGCTTGCCAGAACCACCATATTGACTTCCATTGACGTCAACATCAACCATCTGCCCCACAGCGGCATGAGCCACGCCACTGCTGGTCGCCAGCACCACGGCGTAAGCCATAAATGCACTCATTAACTTTTTCATACAGCAATCTCCCCTTAAAGAATAATTTTATAAATAACAATACCTTGCTATTGATAATTTAAATTTTTCTCAAATCACCTCCAATACAGAGTATTTATTTTTTCGATGATTACATACATAATGAGTATTTTCAAATCATCTTTCGTCTAAACTTCATGCTGATCTCAAGTACGCACAAGAGCAGGATTTGTTCGCGGAACGGCCAAGCATATCCCCACGGCCGGCACACTGCTCATCATCAGCACCATCGGGCCGGAAAACTCCGAGAAGGCTTCGCTGCCTTTCGTGCTCGCCACAGCATCGCAAGCCCTCGATGTCGAAGTCACGATGTTTCTCCAGTCTTCGGCGGTCATTCTTGCAAGGCAAGGTGAGGCGGGAAACGTCAATGCTCCGGGTTTTCAACCGCTCGGGGAGCTGCTCGACAACTTCCTCGACGCGAGAGGCAAGCTCTACCTCTGCTCCCCCTGCCTCAAGGAGGGTAACATCGTAAAGGAGGAGCTTGTGGATGGTGCGGAAATCGGTGCGGCGGGAACCCTCGTCGATGCGGTGATGAGCGCGGCGAAGGTGGTGACGTATTGAAGCATCGTGGAAAGGGCGGCCACAAGAGCCGCCCCTACCGTTGATCTTTACCCCTGCTTGAGGTTCATCGTCGGCTTTCTGAACAGCGCATACAGCAGCCACTGATGGGCGAAGAGCATCAGCTCGGAGTCGTCGCTTTTGATGATTTCGAGGCGCTCCTCTTCGATGTCGAAGACTTCGAGAAAGCGGCTCTGGAAGACAAAATCCCGGAAGGCGTCGAGGTCGTAACTCGCCATGAAGAACATCTTCAGGCTCTTTTCGTCGGGTTCGAGGTCAGGGCTGTAGAGTTTTTTATTGAGGATCACCTCCATCCAGACGCGGTTCTTGTCGTCATACTCGTCGATCCCCTGATTTTTGCGCCACTCCCCTACCGTCCACTGGCGCTCTTCGCCGAATCCCTTGCAGTGCTCTTCTTTGATGAGGAAATAGAAGTCGTCGCCAGCCTCTTCGTTCTTGTAGATGCCGAAGCCGAGCGGATAGTAGCGGCACGCCGCCGGACGGTCACCGTAGAGCGTGCATCCTTCAGCGGCCACGAAGCGGCACTTGCCCTCCTCGCCGAGCTTGAGCTTCAGGAACGGCAGCTTCGACTCCTTCTGGATCACCGGCTCGGTGTACTCCGAAATGAATTCGGCGGAGGTGAGGCCGAGGCGCTTTTTCATCCGCAGAATGTCGTAGGGAGTGAGCACGATGTCGAGATTGCTGCAACAGTTGTTGAAGCAGGAGAGGCCGCTGTGGCAGTTGAAGGTGAACTTGCTCTCGCCGGTGAGGCGAGTCTCTGCGTTGAGTTCTATACCGAGTTTGTCGAGAATATTCTCCATCATGTAGTTGGTTTGCCCGGCTGCCATTCCCCGCCGGAAACGGGGAAAAACAGCGGAATGTTTGTCATAAACTGTTGCAGAAACTCTCTGGATGGGTTATCATGATGGCATTCCAAGAGTGGAGCACGACGCTCCATTTTCTTCGGAAAACCCTCCAGGGTCGAGCAACTTACCCAAATTTCGAGTCAATCAGAAATACCATGAAAATAACGGAAGCTCCCGCGTGCCCCCATTGCGGCGCGAAAATGAACAAATGTGAACCGCCGCCGATCAACTATGGCGATGGTCTGGGCTGGTGTACGCCCTACATGTACATCTGCTTCAACGACGAGTGCAAGCTCTACGTGAACGGCTGGGCCAATCTGAAAAACAACTTCAACAAGACAGCCTCCTACCGCTGCATGTGCTATCCAGACAACGGCGTTTTTGACGCCATGTGCGTCTTCAGCCCCGACGGCATGAAAGGCCAGATCATCGAAGAGTAACCCGTCCCAATCGAAGCCCCCCAAACGAAGTCCTCAAACGAAGCGGGTCGCCTTTTCGAGCGACCCCTTCATGTTTCAATCTCCATCGCGCAGTTTGACCCGCACATTGCTTGTCACATCTCGACGTCCCTCTTCAGCATCTTCGTGTAGGTGATCGCCGCCGTGCGGTAGACGAAGTGCGCGAGCTTCGAATAGGGCAGGTAGACGATGATGTAGAACACGAGTACGAGGTGGATGAAGTAGGTGCCGTAGGCCAGCACTGCCGGGAAGCCGGTGACGCGCATCACCTGGGCGAGGAAGCCCGTTACGCCGACCATCAGCACGATACCGGCGAAGAGCCAGTCGAAGGACGAGGTTGTGGTTTCGACGCCGCGCTCCTTGAGGCGATTCTTGATCACGAGAGTTCCGCCTGCAAGCAGCATGATGGCGCTGGCGTTAGCGAAGAGCTTGAAGATCACCTTGTAGATCCAGGCTGCGACCGCCGAACCGCCGAAGATCGAGAGCGCATGTGCGTCAACGTCGTAGGGCAGCTCCCAGTGCAGGATGTAGAGATTGAACACCGCCCAGCCGGTGGTGATCGCAAGACCGATAAAGCCGTAGAACACCAGCACGTGCGAGACCGAGCGATCCTTGTTTTCGTCGCACTTCCTGAACTTCGAGTGCGTCATGATCTCCTTGAGCGTCTCGACGAGGCTCGGCATGAACTCCGCTTTCGGCTTCAAACCGGAAGCTTCGGTCATGCTCTTCCAGAAGCGCGAAATGCTGATGGCGAACATGCCAACGGCAAGCGCCGAGAGCGGCACGAAGACGCCGTCGATGACCGGCACCGGCACGAACTTCGAGAAGACCACCGGGCCTTCGGGGATGTTCAGGTGGCCCGTAATGCCGAGCAGCGTGAGGAAAATCACGACAGGAATGAGCAACGCCTGCCAGATGTTGTTCGGATCGCCGACGATCTTGCCCATGAATTTCGGGAAAGCGTTTTCCTGAATGACGCTTTTGCGCAGGATCGCCAACACGTCGCCCGGCCTCGCGCCGCGCGGGCAGAACTTCGAGCAGTCGTTGCAGTTGTGGCAGAGCCAGATGTCGGAGCTTTTGAGCAGCTCCTCCTTCAGGCCCCATTGCGCCATGAGCATCTCCTTGCGCGGAAAGGGTTTGTCATCAGGAGCCAGCGGGCACACCACGGAGCATGTGGCGCATTGATAGCACTTTTTCAATGTATCGGCACCGGCCTTTTGCAGCTCCCTGACAAATTTTACGTCCGGTGTGAATACAGTATCTTGAGCCATAGAGAACCTCCAGAATTATCAGCGGTATGAACCGGGGCAGTTTGGGTGCCGCTCTTCGGATTTCGATCCGTAAGCGACGGCCCGCCTGCCCGCAGTAATTGTTTTAGAATCCCTTGTACGGATTTTCACCCAGATCTTCGACCTTTTTGGCGAACGCTTCGAGAATGCCCGGCAGCTTGTCCCACTCGTTGATGGCGAGCTGCACCTGCTCGACGCGGTCGGCTTCGAGCATGAGGCGACTGAGCGTCTCCTGCACCTTGCCGAGGCGTTCGTTGGCCATCTGACTCCCCTTGACGTAATGGCACTGGTAGTCGTCGCCATATTTGCAGCCAAGCAGCATGATGCCGTCAACGCCACGCGACAGTGCGTCGGCGATCCACACCAGGTTGAGGCCGCCGAGGCAGCGCAACGGAATGAACCGGAAGTTGGTGTTCATGGCGATCCTGTTCAGACCCACCATGTCGAAGGCCGGATAGGCGTCGTTCTCGCAGA
>JAAXXD010000071.1 GCA_013334655.1 Chlorobaculum sp.
AATCGGCGTTTTCGAAGTGCAAGGATTTTGAGGCTGTTACGGAGATTTCCTTGCACAAAAAATACACAATATACTGCCTATATCATTGCTATATAATCAGTTAATATTAATTCAGCAGACCCTATTTCAGTTTTTGGAAACTACGCATCAATGACAATAAAAAGGTAAAACGCAATTTTGTCGGTATCGGAGGGGCTTCGGGGTGGAAGTCCGGCAAGTTCAATGCTGTGTGCGATTACGCCAACGGCTGCGGCGCAGTGCCTGCCCTCGTTTTTTCAGCACTTTGTTGATTTCGTCGAAGTATTCCGGAACGAAGGTGTCGATTGAGCTGTCCGGATTGTGCGTGATCGACCAGTGTATACCGATCAGAACCAGCCGCGAATTGAAAACAGCGAAACTTGGAGCGCCTGAATCACCGACTTGCAGGAAGGTTTCATTTCCCGTCACTGAATAGGGATTGTAGCCGTAGATGGCGATTTTTCCCGTCGATCCGCCAAGCTGGCTTATATCCAATCCGTCAAGCACGTTATGCCCGACCCTATGAGTCATGCCGTAATTGAGAAGTTCAAGTCCGAGATAGGCTTTCGCAGAACGAAACATCGGCACCGGGTAGCGAGCGATTGACGCATCGACTTCCGTATCAAACCAGCCAAGCCAGAGATCGGTCGTCCCGATTCGCTCTCCACCCGCCACCGTGTAGGTGTGGCTCAATCCCGTGAGCAAATTGGATGTCCAGAAGGTGATCTTCTCGCCGACAGATGGATGGAGATGCAATGCTGAAAGAAAGCAGTCATTGCTCACCAGTGTCGCCCAATGTCCCGCGCTGCCGTAACCGACACCCGAAAAATCGTAGTGATCGCCAACGAAATCCTTGTCTTTACCGACGTAAAATCGATAATTGCTTGCTGGAGTGTAATTTTTTACGATCATTTCTGCGCGGCAAACCAGAGGAAGCAGCACAATCAACGCAATCGGTATCGACAACTGAAATCTTCTCATGGGAGCTGATGCTAAGGAGAAAAAAACTGAACCAAGGCTTGAGCCGTTATCAGTCATAAGAGCGACAAAATAAACGCATAACCTCTCAAGTGGTTGTTCTATTGAAGCTTAACTCAAAATACACACAATATTTACACCCTCTCTATACGCGAAGATAACCACCGGAGAGCATTCTCGAAAACCGTTATTTTCGGATTATGCTCAGATCACTTTGGATAGAATCATCTCCATGCTTGCTTCTGATTTCATTTCACAATCATAATGATGGTAATATCAAGTCCCGTCCGATAATAGAGCAGAGAGCCTCTGGATTTGATTCCAACGTTGCAGCCTTGCGTAGCGGTGACACGGCTCAAAGCGTGTTATTTCTCCGGCAATAATAACCTTCCATGAACTTCCATTCAGACTTCGTCATCGCAAGTCCCGGCATGTCGACTTCAGAATGAGAGTAAAATGAAATCAAGAGCTAAAGATTGATGATATTTTGATGATGGCATTATCCCCGATGGCTCGGACACAAAAGCGAGGAATCATTTTTTGTCAGATAACTGGGCTCGATCATGGGCGCCCGCCATTCGTCGATGCGTCAAATCCCTGCAAGCTCAATCTTTGACGCACCTTACGGCAAAACCGTTCTTCGGCCCGACTTCGCCACCGCGCAGGGCGTTGTCGTAGAAGCCGAGAGCGCGGGCGAGGACTTTGCCGTTGCTTGCTGGCGTGGAGGTCCAGAAGCGGGCGAACTGGCCGCGCATGAGGAAGCCGCCGTCGGCATCGCGCCGTGCGCCGGAGGGCAGGGCGTCGAAGCCGCTGCTTTTTTCGCTGTCGCTGCCCGGATCGCTCCATCTTCCAGGCGCTTTCAGGGCTTGACCTGCCGACTCATCTCCGCCAAGCGCTTCGGCCAGTTCGCTCCACTCCTTGTCGGTCGCCACGTGCCACCCTTCGGGCGCGATGCCTCTCGGGTCATTGACCGCGCTCCAGTTGTAGAGCATTCCAATGGTTTTGCCGTTTTCCGCGTTGTTGTCGTATGAGCATCGCGCCCCGGCGGTTTGCGCGGCCCAGTACGCTCCGTCGCGAACCTCCGGAATGGGGTCGCCGTTCCGGTAACGGGTGACTTGCAGATTTTCACTCATCCAGAGATGGTCGCCGATTTTCACGGTTCCGTAGCGGTTCCCATCAATGTCGGTGACCGATTTCGGCCCGCTGCCGCGGCAGCCTGCCATCAGAAGGGTGGCGAAGAGAAGCGGCTTCATCGCCCATGTCATGTCGAGTTTGCGTCGTTTGATCATCTTTGGGTTCCATTGATTGAACGCGCTCTTCGGATGCGGTTCCCCAGAGCGCGTGTTAACGGGGTTATTGCGTTCAATGTAGTGATCGCCGGAACTTTATGCCACCCCTTGCGTAGCGTTGACTCACTCCGCGCTCTTTTTTTATTACATTTCCATGACCTTGTTGCTCTCCACCTGTCACCTATGATCATGAACCGACACCTTTTCAGAAAAACCACCGGGGCGCTCACTCTCATCGCCCTTGCAACCACTCTCGGCGCATGCCGACAAAAGAGGTCCGAACTGCCATCCGATGCAACCGAACTGCCTACGGCTGCTGCCGATACCGCCGCAAAAGGCGTCACGATCGAATCGGCCAAAGGCTCGGTCGAGATTATCGATGCGGCAAAACCCTGGCCGGATGACGCGCCCGCCGAAGTGCCGCGATACTCATTCGGCACGATCCGCAAGACGATCAGAACAGAAACACCCGACGGAAACAGTTGGGACATGGCCATCGACCACCTGCCGGAGCATGCGCTTCGGGATTACGAAGTTTCGCTGAAGGCGAAAGGCTTCCAGACAACCTCGATGATCGTCGCAGAAAAGGAGGGAGACCGGGGTAGCGTGACCGGCATCAAAGGGCCGCTCTCGGTGGTGCTTATCGGCTCGGGCAGCAGCATGAGTCTGTCGATCATCCAGAAACCGTAGTTTACAAGCCAAAACAGACCAACGCCATGACTCGTTTCGATCCTGATTGCATCTTCTGCAAGATTGCCGCCGAGCAGATTCCGGCCAAGCTGATCTACCGCAACGACCATGTGGCCGCGTTTCACGACATCAATCCCGCCGTGCCCGTCCACGTGCTGATCATTCCGCTGGAGCACATCCCGTCGCTGAGCGATCTGACGGCGGGCGACGCGGAGATTGCCGCAGAGATTCTACTTGCGGCGCGGGTAGTGGCGGAGAAGACCGGCGTGCTCGAATCGGGATACCGGCTGGTGTTCAACAACGGCGTGGACGCCCTGCAGAGCGTCGGGCACATCCATGCTCACCTGATCGGCGGTCAAACGATGGGCTGGCCGCCATTTGCAGGCCGCGAAGTGGCGCACGGCGAGGAGTAATCGAACGGAAGAGCGGTTTTTCGGGAAATCCTCACCTTCCGCCAAAACAGGAAACCTTTTGTCCTGTTTATCCCGTTATTTAGATTTAGTCTATTTAAGCTCGCATAACGCGAATCAGAACCTGTTTTAAGATCAACGGATATATGAGATTATCAGATTTAAAGGCTGGAGATCGGGCGCAGGTGACGGCTGTCGCCGCTGAACCGGCTATCAGAAGACGCCTCATGGATCTCGGGCTTGTGCGGGGCACGGAGCTGGAGGTGCTGCGTTTCGCCCCGCTTGGCGATCCCATCGAGATCAACTGCAAAGGGTTGCTTCTGACGATGCGGCTGAACGAGGCGGAGGGAATCACCGTCAACAAACTCGATGCCCCGGAGGGCAGACATCGCGGATGGCCGGGGTTGCGAAAACGCCATCGTTTCGGAAAAAGCGCATGAGTACGCAAAAATCCATCACGGTCGCCCTTGCCGGAAATCCGAACGCGGGAAAGTCCTCGCTCTTCAACGCGCTGACCGGCGCTCACCAGCGGGTGGGCAACTTCCCCGGCGTAACCATTGAAAAGCACGAAGGTTATCTCGTTTACAAGAACTACCGCATCACCGTGGTCGATCTGCCTGGCACCTACTCGCTCACGCCATACTCGCCGGAGGAGATCGTCACGCGCCGCTTCATCATCGACGAAAAGCCCGACGTGGTGGTGAACGTGGTCGAGGGCACGAACCTCGAACGGAACCTGATGCTCACCGTGCAGCTCATGGAGATGGAGGTCGATCTGCTCGTGGCGCTCAATATGATGGACGAGGTTGAGCAGAAGGGAATTTCCATAGATATGGATCAGCTCGAACAGCTCTTCGGCAGCCATATCGTGCCGATCTCGGCGCGGAACCGCAAAGGACTCGACGACCTGCTCGACCATGTCGTCAACGTCAGCGAAGGACATATCAGAATACGGAAAAACAAGATAACCTTCAGCGCCGAGGTCGAGAGGGCTATCGACAGGATCGCCGCTCTGCTCGCCCGCGAGCGTGAACTCGACGGGGCCAACCATCGTTGGATGGCGATCAAGCTGCTCGAAAACGACCGCGAAATCTACACGCAGGTGCAGAAGTTTCCGGTCTGGGTCAAGATCGAACTGGCGTTGCAGGAGGCGATTGCGGAGTGCGGACGGCTGCACAGCACCGATCCCGAAGCGCTCATCACCGAAGACCGCCACGCTTTCGTGCGCGGCGCGATGCAGGAGTGCGTGCGCCAGCCCAAAGCCGCGCGTGCCTCGGCGAGCGACTACATCGATGCGGTGGTGCTGAACCGCGTGCTTGGCCTGCCGGTCTTTTTCCTTGTTGTCTGGGCGATCTTTCAGCTCACCTTCACCCTCGGCAAGCCGCTCATGCTGGCGCTCGAATACGCCTTCGGGCTGCTTTCGAACGCCGTAGCACCGCTTCTGCCAGAGGGGATGGTGCGCTCGATCTTTGTTGATGGTGTAATTTCTGGCGTCGGCAGCGTAGTGGTGTTCCTGCCGAACATCGTGCTGCTTTTCATGGGGTTGTCGTTCCTCGAAGCCTCTGGTTACATGGCGCGCGCGGCCTTCGTGATCGACAAGGTGATGCACCGTTTCGGGCTGCACGGCAAGTCGTTCATTCCGATGATCACCGGCTTCGGCTGCTCGATTCCGGCCATCATGGCCACGCGCACACTCAAGAGCCGCTCCGACCGACTCGCCACCATCATGACCATTCCCTTCATGAGCTGCGGCGCGAAGCTGCCGGTCTACGTGCTGCTCGCCGGAGCCTTCTTCCCGCCCGCGATGGCGGCTAACGTGATGTTCGGCATCTACCTGCTCGGCATTATCGTGGGCCTCTGGACAGCCTGGCTGCTCAAGTCCACCGTGCTGAAGAGCGACTCGGAGCCGTTCGTGATGGAGCTGCCCCCGTATCGCTGGCCGACCTTCACCTCGGTGGTGTTCCAGGCGAGGATGAAGGCCGTGATGTACCTGAAAAAGGCCGGAACGCTGATTCTCGGCGCGGTGATTCTGATCTGGGCGGCGAGCAACTTCCCGCACAGCAAAGCGCTCGATGCGGAGCTGGCGACGGAGAAGGCGACTATCGAAGCGACAGTGGTTGCGCCGGAGATGAAAGCGGAGCAGCTACAGACGCTCCAGGCGAGAATCGATGCGAGCCAGCTTGAATACTCGCTGGCCGGGCGGAGCGGCAAGCTGCTCGAACCACTGATCCGCCCGCTCGGCTTCGACTGGCGCATCGGCATCTCGCTGGTGACGGGGCTGGCGGCCAAGGAGGTCGTGGTTTCGACGCTTGGCACCATCTTTTCAATCGGCCACACCTCCGGGGATACAACGCTTTCCGGGATTCTCCGAAACGATCCCGCATTCAGTCGCGCCACGGCGCTGAGCCTGATGGTCTTCGTGCTGCTCTACATCCCGTGCGTGGCGGCGGTGGGGGTGATGAAAAAGGAGGTCGGAGCGTGGAAGCCGGTGCTCTTTTACTCAGCCTACGTGCTGGCGGTGGCGTGGATCGCCTCGTTCATCACCTACCGGCTCGCGCTGCTGTGGATGTAAGGCGTCATCGAAATCGGGATCGAAATCGAGGTAGAACTGCGCCGAAGTTCAGAAGCGCCTTTTGTATGGCAAAGATGTTCTCTACTGCCAGGGCTGCGACGAGAAGGTGCAACTGATCGACTTCATCGAGCAGCGGCTGATGAGCGACCCGGTGGTGCGAAAGATCATGGTGATGGAGGCGCGGGCGAGGCGAACCAGATATTCCGTCCAACAAGCATGCTCGACTACGGCATCGACGGCGAGGTGGAGTTCCGGGACGACAGCGGAAATCCGAGTGGCAGGAAAATCTACGTCCAGCTCAAGAGCAGCAACTCCTATCTGAGCACACGCCGGAGCGATGGCAAGGAAATCTTCGACATGAAGAACGACCGCCATCTCGAATACTGGCTCGGCCAGCCGGTCGATGTCTTTCTCGTCATCCGCCAGACGGACGAGCGCATCGGCGAAGAGCGCATCCGCTGGATGAACGTCACGAGCTACCTCCGAACCCGCAAGGACAAACGAAGCCGCCAGATCGTCTTCGACGGCGAAGCGCTGACGATGCAAGCGGTCTGGAGCCTTCGCGACAACTATTTCCCGAGGCGGTACTGACGGCGCAAAGCTTTGGCACTGGATTGGTACGATAATTGGCTGCCAGGGTGAGGAGCAAGGGATTTGCTACCCGGCGGCCAGAGCCTTCTGGTACACTTCGAGGTCATGCTCCGAAAAGCAGCAGAAGATCACCTCTTCGATGCCGGTTTCGTCCTTCAGCTCATCTCGAACTGTCGATATCGCAATGGCGGCGGCCTCTTCGACGGGATAACCGTAGACGCCGGTGCTGATGCAGGGGAATGCGATGGTGCGGCAGTGGTTCTCGGCGGTGAGCTTCAGCGAGTTGCGGTAGCACGAAGCGAGCAACTCTGCTTCGCCGTGGCTGCCGCCGTGCCAGATCGGGCCGACGGCGTGGATGACGTACTTCGCGGGCAGCCGGTAGCCCTTCGTGATCTTCGCCTCGCCCGTCCGGCATCCGCCCAGCGCCCGGCACGCATCGAGCAACTCCGGCCCCGCCGCCCGGTGAATCGCCCCATCGACGCCCCCGCCACCAAGCAGCGAAGCGTTCGCCGCATTCACGATAGCATCGATTCTCAGCGTGGTGATGTCCGCCTTTATGGCGTGGATAAGCACATTATTTGTCATAGTTGTCCAACTATTATGTATCGGGCAACAAACACTATCAACTATCCATTATCCATTATCCATTATCCATTATCAACCGCGTCCTCCTTCACCTCCTCAAAAACAGCATCAACCACTCTCGGCATCGGCTCGCCGGAATTCTGGGCGGCGCTTTTCTCCCATTCGAGGAAGGCGTTGAGGTCGTGGTTGATCGAGGCGAGCACGGCGGTGAGCACGGCGGCGTCATCGAAAAAGCCAACCAGCGGCAGAAAGTCGGCAATCGCGTCGAGCGGGTTGACGAAGTAGATAAGCGCCGCAACGGCGAGAATCACTGTCTGCCAAGGCACGACGCAGTACTGGCGGTTGACATAGGCGCGGACGAGCCGGACGAGCGTCTGTAACTTCTCGGTCAACTCATGGAACGGTGATGAGGTGCTCGCGCTGCCGACCATATGCAGAGCGGTATCGATGACATTCCTGATCTTTTCAGGGTCGCGCAGGGTCTGTTCGGCGGATTTCCGGGCGCGCTCGAAAATCCTGCCCTTCTTTTTGTCATTCATGCCAGAGTGGTGCGTATCGTGCAGGTTCGCGCCGCCGGAGGATCAGCGCTTGCCCGCCTTGAGAAGCTTGCGTTTTTCCTCCGTCGTCAGGGAGTCGTATCCCCGGCTCGAAATCTTGTCGAGAATCCGGTCGATCTCGGCTTCGGAAGTATCGTCATCCGGCCCCCCCTGCCAGAGCACCGGCCCTTTCGTTTTTTTGGGGATGGAGAAGTTCCTGAGTGTTCGTTTAATCGACCACTCGTTGCGCTTGATCGTGATGTAGATGAAGCCGACCGCCATGCCGCCGAGATGCGCGAAATGGGCCACGTCGCTGCCGCTGCCCATGCTCCGGTTGCCAAGGCCCGAGAGGAACTCGATCACTGCGTAACCGGCCACGAAGTACTTCGTTTTGACCGGCAGAAGAAAGTAAATGTAGATGTACCGGTCGGGAAACATCATACCGAAGGCGAGCAGCACGCCGAAAATCGCCCCGGATGCGCCGATGGTTGGAAAGGGAAGCCCGGCGGTCGCGGCGAGGTTGATGAGCGCCGCGCCGATACCGCAGATGAAGTAGTATGTGACGAAATTCTTCGTCCCCCAGTAGTTTTCGATTTCAGCGCCGAACATCCAGAGGGCGAACATATTGAAGAAGAGATGCGTGAATCCGCCGTGCAGAAAAAGGTAGGTCACGGGCTGCCAGATGCGGAAGGAGTACTCCCCGGTATTGTGCGAGCCAATCGGCCAGAGCGCACCGAAGGTCGTCAGAATATCGCCGAACGGAGACATCTGGAACAGAAACGCGATCACATTGGCGACGATGATCGCCTTGATTGCCGGCGGCATCACCTGGAAGCCGCCGGGAGTGTATTGCTGGTCGTATCGGGTCATTCAGTATCGTTGACAGTGATTGGCAATGCCTGAGCAGCGTATCGGAATCTTGAATGCAGGGCCTGGTTTAATCGTTCAGGGCGGCAATGCCAGGCAACTCCTTGCCTTCAAGGAATTCGAGGCTCGCACCGCCGCCCGTCGAGACGTGCGTCACCTTCTCGGAGAGTCCGGCCTTGGCGATGGCCGCCGCCGAGTCGCCGCCGCCGATGATCGTCACCGCGCCTGTGGCAGTTGCCTCGGCAAGCGCCTGGGCGACGGCGAAGGTTCCGGCGGCGAACTGATCGATTTCGAACACGCCCATCGGACCGTTCCAGAGCACGGTCTTCGCGCCGAGAATCTCCTGGCTGTAAGCGGCGATAGTTGCCGGGCCGATGTCGAGGCCGCTCATCCCGTCAGAGATGGCCGTGACCGGTTCGACTCGCGATGGCGCATCGGCAGAAATCTCCGCTGCCACCACAACGTCTTCGGGAAGGAGCAGACGGACGCCCTTCTCTTTGGCTTTGTCGAGCAGGGAGAGCGCCAGCTCGATTTTATTATCCTCGACAAGCGAGTTGCCCACTTCGAGACCCTGCGCCTTGAAGAAGGTGAAGACCATCGCGCCGCCGACGAGCACGGTATCGACCTTGTTGAAAAGCGCTTCGAGCACGTCGATCTTGCCGGAGATCTTCGCGCCGCCAAGAATGGCTACGAACGGACGCTGCGCGTCGTTGAGCGCCGTGCCGAGGTAGCGAAGCTCCTTTTCGATCAGATAGCCCGCCACAGAGGTCTGCATGTAGCGCGTGATGCCTTCTGTCGATGCGTGGGCGCGATGCGCGGTGCCGAATGCGTCATTGACGTATATTTCGCCCAACGAAGCGAGTTCCCTGGCGAAATCGGCGTCGTTCGCCTCCTCTTCGGGATGGAAACGCAGGTTTTCGAGCATCATCACTTCGCCGTCCTGAAGGGCGAGCACCTGCTGCATCACCTCGGTGCCAATGCAGTCGCCCGCCATCGTCACCGGGCAGTCGAGCAGCTCGGAGAGACGTTTTGCCGCCGGAGCGAGGGAAAATGCCTGATTGACCTTGCCTTTCGGTCTGCCGAGGTGCGACATGAGAATCAGGCGCCCCCCTTCGTCGATGACCTTGCGGATCGATGGCAGTGCCTCCACGATTCTTTTTTCGTCGGTGATATTGCGATCCTGGTCGAGCGGCACGTTGAAATCGACTCGCATCAAGACCCGCTTTCCCTGTAACGATACGTCAGACAACGTCTTTTTCTGCATTTCCCTGTGAGTTGGTTGGTGGAATTAACGGTAAATGATTGTGTGAATATACATATTATCCGGCATCCGCGACATATCCGGCGCCATTCGTCACTGCTTGCCGCCAGTCGATTGTTGCGCCTTGAGGGCGAGCCGGTAGCTCCGGATGTTGCTCGCGTGCCCGGCAAATGTCGTGGCGAAAGCGTGACCTCCGCGTCCGTTGGCGACGAAGTAGAGATAGCCGGTCTTCGCCGGATTCAGCACGGCGCGGATCGAGGCCGCACCGGGATTGCAGATCGGCCCCGGCGGCAAGCCCGAATTCCGGTAGGTGTTGTATGGCGAGTCGATCACGAGATCCTTGAAATAGAGCGGACGGGTGTCGCCCGGAATGGCGTACTGCACCGTCGGATCGGCCTGCAACCGCATCTTTTTCTTCAGGCGATTCTGGTAGACGCTCGCGATGACCGGCTTCTCTGCATCGATAGGGGTTTCTGCCTCGACAATCGACGCGAGGGTCAGCAGTTGCGTTTCGGTGAGACCCGCTTTTTGGGTCTCCTGCTTGAGGCTATCGGTGTAAAACGCCCTGAATCGTCCTGTCAGATAAGCGATCACCTCTTGAGGCGTGCTGGCCCAGGCAAAGTTGTAGGTGCCGGGAAAGAGATAGCCCTCGGTGCTCTCACCTTTGATACCGAGCGAGGCGAGCAGGCGCGGATCGCGCGAGGCGGCCATGAAGGCGGTCGAATCGATGTCCAGCCTTGCGGCGATGATTCCGGCGAGTTTGCGCTGTTCGAAGCCGTTCGGAATCATGAGCCGCACCTCGTCCTGCGGATGCGTGTGCAAGCGCCAGAGCAGGCTGTAGGTGGATAGGCCGCCAGGGATGGCGTACCGGCCAGGCTTGATCTTGTGCAGCGGAGGAATCAGCGCTCCGGCGGTCAAGAGCGGCCAGCGGAAACGGATCGCCCCGACCTCGTGCAACGCTTCGACAATTTCGCGGAATCCCTCGCCCCGGTGAACCGTAATCGCGGCCATCTTGCCTTTCGACGGCATGGTGTTGATGCCGGGCAAGAAGAGCAGCGCCGCGAAGAGGGCCAGAAGGGCGGTCACTATCGCCTTCGGCGCTTTCATGCGAGGGCGTGATTTTTTGCGGGGCATGTGATGCGAGGCGAATTATCGGGCGGAGATGTTCTGCTGCCCCTCTTTGCACTCCTGCTGGAAGAGGCGCGATTCATTGAGAATGCAGTGGTAAATTCTTTCGAGCGCCTGGCTCATCAGCGGGGAATCCGCGTGGCTGAGAACGTTGATGAACACCTCTTTTTCACGCTCCGGCTGAAGCACGGTCTCGCCGATTCTCGATTTTACGGCGCTTATATTTCCGGCGAACTGCAAGCGTTGGCAAAGGAGAGCGGCCACCTGACGGTCGATCGCGTCGATTTTGCCTCGCCACTCTTCAAGCTCCCGCCAGTGATCGTTGTTCATTGCACGACTTTCGGACATGATTCGGTCGTCGGTTAAGGGGGGTAGGTAATAACAATTAACCCCATAGTATAAGAAATTGTCTCAAGAAAGCGGCGCAGATTATCGCGTCGCCGTTATCTCTCGAAGAGCTTGAGCCAGTAATCGACCTCGCTGTCGGAGAGTGGCCCCGAAGCGCTCTTCTTCGTGACGCCGCCGGGTCGTGGCGATTTGCGCCGCTCGTTTTCATCGATGACGATGCCCATTGCCGCCAGTTCGTCGATAAAGGTTTCCGAATCGACGCACTTCGCCCCATGCGCCGTCGAGTAGCGCTGAATCTCGCGGTCGGAGCTGACGACGAGCGTCATGGAAGCGCGAGCGCCGAGCGAGCGCACATGATCGACGATCCACCGGTCGGCGGACTTGACCGTGCCGCTGAAGGTGACGTCGATAGCGCCGGTGGTGGTCAACGACTTCGGCCCGCTGCCGCCGTCGTAGACAAGAATGACATGCCGCCGCGCTTTCTGCCGGTACCGGACCAGCATCGCTTCAAGCCGCT
>JAAXXD010000072.1 GCA_013334655.1 Chlorobaculum sp.
CTGACCTATAACCTGATGCGTTGCGTGCAGCTCAACAAAAAGGTTTACAACGTGTTCATCTGGGGATAACTACGTCCTGTCGTGTCTGAAACGTTGTTTTTCGGTGCAATAATGTCAATGAACAAGTTTTTGTCAGAGCATCATGGCCCTGCGTCGGTCATGCCATTACTCGAAATATCTCAAATTCAAGAGTCTGTTCACCCAAGTGTGTAAACGGTCGTTTTCAAAGGTGGACTCGTCCTTCGAATTTAATGGAAAACTGATTGATCACGGCACCCCAATTCTGAAGCGGCATTGTCCACTTTTTAGCGATGTTTTGCATGGCAAGGTGGATCAGCTTCATGATCGATTCATCGTTTGGGAACGCCCCCTTGGTTTTGAGCTGGTAGCGCTCCATGATCCATTCGATGGCGCTTTTGCCGTTCACTATGTAGTTCCAGCTTTTCGGTTCTTTTCTGTTAGGCTCTTCCTTGTCATCAAAGCTGCATAACACACCCCTGATCAGCACATGACCTGGTGGATATTGCTGTATTTTTCCGTATAATCAAACAAAAGCGACAGTCATCCCCTTTACCATTATGATCGGCGCTGGCAGTGAATCAACCCCTACTCATTGTCTTATATATGCTTACCAAACTCTGCGCGGCGGCGTTGCTTGGCATCGATGCCCTGAAGGTCGAGATTGAAACGAACGTTTCGGGCGGCTTGCCTGCTTTCACGGTGGTCGGGCTGCCGGACAGCGCGATCAAGGAGAGCCGCGAGCGCATTCTGACGGCTATCCGCAACTCCGGCTTTGAGTTACCGTCGAAGAAGATCACGGTCAACCTCGCGCCTGCCGATGTGAAGAAGGAGGGCACCTCGTTCGATCTCGGCATCGCGGTCGGGCTTCTCGGATCGCTTGGCGAGATCAAGGGGCAATTCGAGGATATTATCGTGCTCGGCGAGCTGGCGCTCGACGGGTCGGTGCGGCGCATCAGCGGCACTTTGCCGATGGCCGTGATGGCGGCGCGGGAAAATATCCGCTGGATGATCGTGCCGAAAATGAACGCGGCGGAGGCGGCGGTGGCGATTTCGGCGACGGGCGCAGCGACGCGGGTGTTCGGCGTCGAAACGCTCATCGAGGCGGCGGGGCTGCTCAACGGCTCCGTCGCCGCCGAACCGGTGAGCGTGAACGTGGCGGAGCTGTTCGACTGCGAGCCGGAGTATCCGGTCGATTTCGCCGAGATCAAGGGGCAGCTCGCCGCCAAGAAAGCCATCGAGATCGCGGCGGCGGGCGGGCACAATCTGCTCATGATCGGCCCGCCCGGCAGCGGCAAGACGCTGCTCGCCAAGGCGATTCCGGGTATTCTGCCGCCGCTCGGCTTCGAGGAGTCGCTCGAAACGACCAAAATTTACTCGGTGTCGAGCATGCTCGAACGCAACCGCCCGCTCATGATCACGCGCCCATTTCGCAACCCGCATCATACGAGCAGCAACGTGGCGCTGATCGGCGGCGGGGCGCAGGCCAAACCGGGCGAGGTGAGCCTGGCGCACAACGGTGTGCTGTTCCTCGACGAGCTGCCGGAGTTCACCCGTAGCGCGCTCGAAGTGCTGCGCCAGCCGCTCGAAGACCGCGAAGTGACCGTGGCCCGCGCGGCGCTCTCGACGCGCTATCCGGCGGGCTTCATGCTGGTGGCGGCGATGAATCCGAGTCCCGCCGGGCCGCTCAGGGATCGTGACGGCCTGCCGACCGCCTCTCCGGAGCAGATTCGCCGTTACCTCTCAAAAATCTCCGGCCCGCTGCTCGACCGCATCGACATCCACATCGACGTGCCAAAGGTCGAGAATATCGAGCTGTTCTCGAACAGTTCGGCGGAAAGCTCCGGCGAAATCCGCAAGCGGGTAATCGCGGCCCGCGCCCTCCAGCACGAGCGCTTCGCCGCGTTGCAATCGCCGCGCATCTTCACCAACGCGCAGATGAGCTCGAAGCTGATCCGCAAGTTCTGCAAGCTCGACAAAGAGAGCGCCGAAAAGCTGATGGAGGCCATGAACCGCCTCAACCTCTCGGCCCGGGCGCACGACCGCATTCTCAAGGTGAGCCGCACCATCGCCGACCTCGACGGCGCGGAACACATCGAAATGAAGCACCTCGTGCAGGGCATCCAGTACCGCAGCCTCGACCGCGAGTTCTGGAGTTTTTGATGGATAATCGGAAAGGCAAGACGGATCGAGTAGACGAATTGCAGGCGATTTTGCAGGATTGAAAAAAACGTTCTCTGTTGCTTCTTCAGATAAAGCGATCCACAATGAGCCTATGGTTGATGAAATGCTGAAGCTTTTCGTTTCTGCAATCGTCTTTTAAATCAAACAGGCCCGATTGATCAGTGATCGTTTTCTTGAGTGACTTTGAATCACTCTGAGAGCAAAATGGCATGATGAATGAGTGCGAAATTATTATTTTCTGAAGTGAAGATGACCAGTCCTTCGAGGCTGAAGTGCCGGAGCTTTCTGGCTGCATGGCTCATGGGGACTCATATGATACCGCACTCGGTAATGTCAAAGAGGCAATGGAGTTATGGATTAAAACCGCCAAAGATTTCAATGATCCGATTCCTGTTCCCAAAGGCCGTCGTTTGGTTTTGGCGTGAAGGTGGCGTTAAACAAGAATGTAATTGTCATGAAATGTATGTATTGCCAGGGTGAGATGAAGAAGGGCACGGTTCCATTTCATACTGACAGATGCGGTGTTCATGTGAGTTTTGATGAAATTCCTGCGTGGGTTTGTTCGCAATGTGGAGAATCGTATTTTGAGGAGAAGGAAGTTGACGTGATTCAGGAGTTATTTAAAGCGGTTGAAGAGCACACGCACAAGTTTGCAAAGACGGCTTAGAAATGCCATGCGCGTTGGGTGTCATCTCCCGAATGATGGGTTTAATTCTCGTCATAATCGGGTCGCAGATGGTGTTAGGCGGATTACACGGAGTGCTTAGGCTTGCTGGGTGAGAAGTGAACAGAGTTGCTTTATCTGGCGAGTAACGCATTAAGTTGCTTACGACATATTTTTGTAAAATCTATAAACAGAGATGAAAAATGTCACAAGATGAAATAAAAGCTCTTAGCGATTTTATCAGCGCTTCCCGGAACAGATCTCAATCTGCGATTATTAAGGAATTTTTAGCTACGATAATCAAAAGAAAACTCATATGCGAATCCGGTTCAATTCTGATTGATGCGCCAGAAGATCAAGCACTTATATTGTTTAATGATGACGATTTTCTCGTGAAAGAAGGTTTTCTTATGGCTGGAAAACCCTGGAGCAAGAAGTTTGGTTATTTTGATGGCATTGCTGGTTTAGCTTATCGTACAAAGGAAATGCAGTGTGTAAATGATGTACAGCAAAATGCTGATTTTACTGAAAGAGATGGAGATGTACCGATAGCCCATATGGTTTGTGTGCCGATTCTTCTTAACAATTTACAGCTTCCGTTTGGTGTTGCGTGTTTTCATAATTCTGATCAGAAAGATCGATTTACGCAAGATGACGTCACGATGATCAAGGCATATACAAACACTCTTGGCACCATGCTTGAACTTTCAAAAATGAATTTGAAGTGCGAACAGAGCCGTAAAGTTTTTTTGGTACATGGTCATGACAGGTTATCACTTCTTGAAATGGAAAAATTACTTATGTCCGTTAATGTGTTGCCTATAGTTATGAAGGATCAACCGAAAACAGGTCAGGAATTGCTCGAAATGCTTGAAAAACTAATCGATGGATGTCGAGGCGGTTTTGTTATTATGACCCCTGATGATCTTGGTCGAGATTGTAGCAGTAGCGATAAGGAGTTGATGCCGAGAGCAAGGCAGAATGTGATTTTTGAGGCAGGGATGCTTACTGCATTATTTAGGGGTAATAATAAAATTTGTTTTTTACTTAAACAGCCCCTTGAGATACCTTCAGATATGAAAGGATTGCTTTATGAGGAATTTGAGGATAATATTGATGAAACAAGAATAAAAAATATTCTGAAAATTTGGGGGCTATGTTTGGGGTAGTCTTGAAAGAATTTTATCAATATTGATGAAGGCGGCTGCGATCGCTTTCTGAAATGCGGATATTGATTGGTTTGTGTTTCTTGAAGGTGTGTTGTGCACATAACTCATACTATTCCTTGAGATTGTTGACGTCGCTGACAGATTTTCATTTGTCATTTTCATAGGACTTCAGAATATCTTCATCAAAATCATTCTGCATGTTCATCACGTTCTCCTGTCAGAGATTTTCATTGCAAAGCTGAACAATAAGACTTTTCTTCACCTCCGCTATCCCGCCGCCTTCACCAGCCTGTCCCTTATCGCCTGTCCGATTCCCTCTTCCGGCGGTAGTTCGCAATAAATTGTCCTTATTCCTTCGGCGTCGCATGTCCTGAAAAATCCGAAAAGAACTCGGGCGTATTCGTCCATGTCCCGGCATAGGAGCGACTTGGCGGCTCCGGCGGGTGGGGTGGAGAGGCCGATCCAGGCGGCTTGCAGGTCTGTTGGCAGGCTTTGTGGTGGGGCTTCGACGAGGATGATTTCGGCTTCGGGGCTGTAGTGGCGGTATTTTTGGCCGGGGCTTTTTGGGGCTTCGCCGGGCTTGCAGGTGGTCGCGATTTCCAGATCGGGAACCAGTTCGCGGAGGCTGTCGATGCTCACGGCTCCGGTGCGCAAAAGGCGCGGCGGGTTGACCGAGCAGTCCACGATGGTCGATTCCAGGCCGATGGTGCTTGGTTCGCCGCGCAGGAGGCAGGCGATTCTGCCGCCGAGGTCGTGATAGACGGTTTTCCAGTCGGTCGGGCTTGGGCGGCCCGAGAGGTTGGCGGAGGGCGCGGCGACCGGGTGCTTGCAGTGGCGCAGAAACTCCGCGGCGACCGGATGCGACGGGCAACGCACGCCAATCGTCGGCAATCCGGCGGAGACGATCTCCGGCACAGACTTCCGTTTTTTCAGCACGAGCGTCAACGGGCCGGGGAAGAAGCGCTCGATGAGCATCCGTGCCGTGCCGCTGATCTCTTTAGCGACCTCGCCGATCCGGTCGGGCGTCGCCACGTGGACGATCAGCGGATTGTCAGACGGTCGCCCCTTTGCCTTGAAAATGCCCGCTACCGCTTCGGCGTTGAAGGCGTCGGCTCCGAGGCCGTAGACGGTTTCAGTTGGAAACGCCACCGTTTCGCCACGGTTGAGCCAGCTTGCGGCCTCATCGGGCCGGTCGGTCACGCGGGTCTGCATCGTCGCGTCAGTTCCGGTCAGTGCGGGAGCGCATTCAGCGCCTCGGGGAAAAACCAGGTGTAGCAGAAGAGTCCCGCGATGGCTCCAGCCAAAGGCACGCTGAAATTATCGTCGATCCTGAACCCGGCGATCTTCAGATCCAGCGCTTCGACGATGGTTCCGGCAAGCGCCATGGCGATGCCCACCGGCAACAAGAGGCCGGGAATCAGCGCCACGACAAGCAAGGCGCTCGCGAAAAATGCGAAGCTGCCCTCGAAGCTTTTCTGGCCGAAACGGTGCCGTCCGTACCGCTTGCCAACCAGCGCCGCTACGGTGTCGGACACGGAGACCATCGCGAAAGCAGCGACGGCAATGGTTTTCGGGAAAAAGGCGATCAGGATGAACGCCGCGAGCGTGATCCAGGTCGCGCCGTTCAGATGCAGCCTGTCTCTGGTCAACTCATGGCCGCGCAGCATGGTGCCGAAGGTCGAGTGGTACCAGGTCGAAATGAATGGCACGAAATGCTTGGTGACATCGACGAGAAAAAATCCCGCCGCTACCGGCGTGAGGATCAACAGCGCCTGCTTCCTGCCGATGTGCCAGTAAATCAGCGGAATCAGAAGGGATGAGAGGTGGATGGCCTTGCGCGCGAACTCGTAACGGAAAGCGAGGAGGTCTGTATTCGGTTCGATCTTTTCGGTTTTAGTCGATCTGTTCATCGAGCGAAGTCGGTTCAGAAGAGTTACACATCATGCATCCGTACGAAAATCAATGCTGAATATACACTGAAAAGCCGGATGAGGAAAGGAGAAAGGGCGATTGCGGAACGCTTGAAATTCATCCCTGCACATCCGGCGGCATCGAATTCGTTTTTCCGGTAAATCGGTTATTTTACTCCCTGTAGTTCACGTCATCAGCTTCAATCACATGTCAACAGAGAAACTCAGGCTGGCCGCCATCGACCTCGGCACCAACTCCTTTCACATGGTCATCGTCGAGGAGTGCCAGGAGAAGGGTATCGTCGAGATCGACCGCGTCAAGGACATGATCTGCATCGGGCGCGGCAGCATCTCCACCAAGAAACTCGACAGTCAGGCTATGGAGGAGGGGGTGGCGACGCTTCGGAACTTCATCGTGCTGGCCACACAGCGGGATGTCGCGCCGCACAACATCATCGCCTTCGCCACCAGCGCGATCCGCGAGGCGGAGAACCGGCAGGAGTTCATCGAGATGGTGAAGAGCGAGACCGGTCTGAAGGTCAAAGTGATCTCCGGCAGGGAGGAGGCGCAGTTCATCTACTACGGCGTGCGCAATGCTGTGACGCTGCGCGACAAGCCCGATCTGCTTTTCGACATTGGCGGCGGCTCGGTGGAGTTCATCATCGCGGACAAGAAAAAACCGTACCTGCTCGAAAGTCGCAAGATCGGCGTGGCGAGGATGATGGAGCGATTTCTGCGCACTGATCCGGTTTCGGTGCACGAACTGAAATTACTGCAACAGTTTTTTGCTTCGGAGATGTACGGCGCGGCCAGCAAGGCGAAGGAGCTTGGTGTGAGCCGGGCCATCGCCTCGTCGGGCACGGCGCAGAACATCGCCCGCATGATCCAGTCGGGCAAGGATTCCGACTCGGCGGATGTGCTGAACCAGAGCGGCTTCAGTCGGCAGGAGTTCGAGAGCTTCTACCGGCAGGTGATCTCGATGGACGCTCCGGCGCGGCGCAAGCTGACCGGCCTCGACGAGAAGCGCGTCGATCTTATCGTGCCGGGTTTGATCCTTTTCGACACTATTTTCCGGGTGTTCAACCTCAAGGAGGTGGTCATCTCCGACTCGGCGCTGCGAGAGGGAATGGTGATTCACCACATCGCCAACATTCGCGGGCGCGACGGCGGCGGCAATCACGATATCCG
The DNA here is from genome assembly GCA_013334655.1 of Chlorobaculum sp. Taxonomy (GTDB): domain Bacteria; phylum Bacteroidota; class Chlorobiia; order Chlorobiales; family Chlorobiaceae; genus Chlorobaculum. The sequence continues at coordinate 7,134 of JAAXXD010000072.1, forward strand.
GAGGCAGAGCGTGATGGAGCTTGGTTATCGCTGCAACTGGCACAAACCGCACGCGGAGCAGGTGGCGCGGTTGTCGCTGATGATGTTCGACGAGCTGCAACCGCTGCACGAGCTGAAGGAGCGTTATCGCGAGTTGCTTGAATACGCGGCCCTGCTGCACAACGTCGGGGAGTTCATCTCGATCTCGGCGCACCACAAGCACAGCCAGTATATCATCATGAACGCCGATCTGCGCGGCTTTTCGCCGACCGAAATCGAGATTATCGGCAACGTCGCCCGCTACCACCGCAAGCAGCCGCCGTCGGAAAAGCATCCGCTCTACTTCCAGCTCAAGCCCTCGCACCGTCGTGCGGTTGATGTGCTCTCGGGCATTTTGCGTGTCGCCAACGGCCTTGAAAGGGGCCACCGCCAGAACGTGCAGTCGATCACGGCCCGCCTCCAGCCGGAGCGCATCGTACTCGAAGCGCTTACGCGCTTTGAACCCGACATCGAACTCTGGGCGGTGGAAAGTCTCAAACCGTGGCTCGAAGAGGTGCTTGCGAAACCGATCCTGTTTGAAGCCAGGATTCAGTAATGGCGTTGTACGACCAGCTCTCGAAGCCGGGTTCGCTCTGGTTTGAATCGACCGCTTCGGAGGCGCGGCATGGCGACTCGCTTTTCTTTTCTGATCCGCTCGAAACGCTTACGCTACAAGCGGGTGACAGCGTCGCGGCTTGGTTCGACCGGCTGGAGTCGCAGCTCGACGCGGGCTTCTGCCTCGCCGGATGGCTTGGCTACGAGGCAGGCTATCTGCTCGATCCGGCGCTGTCGGCTCTTGCATCCGCCGGAGTGGATCGTGAACTTCTCGGCTGGTTCGGTGTCTACCGCCGCCCGGAGCGCTTCAGCCGCGAGGTCGTCGAAGCCGAGGATGCGGTGGCAGTGGCGCGGAGCTGCACGATCTCCGATCTTGGCTTCGAGTTCGGCGAGGAGGAGTACTGCCGGACAATCGACCGGCTGCGGGGGGAGATCGCGGCGGGTAACGTCTATCAGGTCAATTTCACCGGGCGTTGCCGCTTCAGCTTCGACGGATCTCCCGAGGCGCTCTACGTCGCCATGAAGCACCGCCAGCCCTCGCCGTGGTCGGCCTGGCTCAACACCGGCGACCGGCAGATTCTCTCCTTTTCGCCCGAACTGTTTTTCGTGCGCGATGGCCAGCTGATCGAAACCATGCCGATGAAGGGCACCGCGCCGCGCCGCGAACGGCCTGAAGATGATCTCGCCGAAAAAGCGGGACTCTCGAAGTGCGAGAAGAATCGCGCGGAGAATCTGATGATTGTCGATCTCTTGCGCAACGACCTCGGGCGCATCTGCGCGACAGGCTCGGTGCGAGCCTCCGATCTCTTCGAGACGCAAACCTACCCGACGCTGCACCAGATGGTCTCGACCGTGCGCGGCAAGCTTCGCCCGGGAACGCGGTTGCGCGGCCTTTTCCGGGCGCTCTTTCCCTCCGGCTCCGTGACCGGCGCGCCGAAGGTGCGGGCGATGCAGCTTATCCGCGAACTGGAGAAAAGCCCGCGCGGCGTCTATACCGGCGCGGTCGGCTTCATGCTGCCCGAGGGGCGGATGGCCTTCAACGTGGCGATTCGAACCATCGAGCTGCAAGGGAAGAGCGGCCTCTACGGCACGGGCAGCGGCATCGTCTGGGACTCCGACCCTCGCGCCGAGTTCCGCGAGTGCATGCTCAAGACGCGGATTCTCTCCGATCTCGTTCCGCCGACCGCGCCGGACGCCCCAGCTATCTTCGAGACTATCCAGTGGAACGGTTGGGAATTTCTGCTGCTCGACGACCACCTTGCCCGGCTGACCTCCTCCGCCACCGCGCTCGGATTTACGTTCGACCGCGACGCCATCACCGATGCATTATCCCGCAAGGCTCGCGAATTGCAGAAGTTGGGCGGCAGGCATCGCGTGCGCCTGATGCTCTTTCGCGACGGCAGCGTCACGATAGCATCTGAGCCGTTCAGCCTCGAACCGTCCGGCAGACCCGTGCGCGTCTGCATCGCCGCCGAACGGGTCGATTCCCGCGACCCGCTGCTTCGGCACAAGAGCACCGTTCGCGAGCGCTATGACAGCGCTTTTCACGAGGCGCAGGAGAGGGGATTTGGCGAGGTGCTTTTTCTGAACGAGCGAGGCGAAGTGACAGAAGGGGCTATCAGCAACATTCTCGCTCGGATCGGCGGATGCTGGTTCACGCCGCCCGAAGAGTCGGGACTGCTCAACGGCGTCTACCGCCGCTACCTCTTGCGCACGCGCCCGTGGATTTGCGAGAGAGCGATCACCCTCGACGAACTGCGCAGGACGGAGATGACGCTTATCTGCAATTCACTGCGCGGAATACGTCAAGCGGAGATCGTCTCTCCTGCGTGACGGCTTCGGAGGTTGGTCAGCAACTCCCTGCGCCGTATATTGATGCTGGAACTCATCTTAAGCAACCGCCAACCGCTTCCCGCCATGAGAGACCACACGCCGAACTTCAAGCTGCTCGAACTTTCCGATGCGAGCAAGAGCCTTGTCAAAGAGACCGTTACCCAACTGCTTGAAAAACTCGCCGGAGACGGCCAGCTCACCCCGGAAGCCCGGCTCGAGTTCTGGGTGGAGATTCCCGGCGTGAAGCATCCGCGCGGCACCTTCCGTGGCGGCTGCCTCATGCCCGACAGCTACCTCTGCCTGTCGGACTGGTTCGCCACCGGCAGCCCCGTCATCGTTCCGGCGGCAGAGTACGCCAGCACCGAAAACCCGCTCGACGCAGCTTGGGCCGACCTGCTCGACGAACTGTATTACCAGATCGAAATCTTCACCTCGATAGCTTCCGCCAACCAGGGCATCACGGTAGAACTCTGGGCGGGCACAAGGGGCAGGCCCGAATGTGAGTGGATTTACGCCGTGGACAAGAAGATAGAGCTGCCGTAGGGGGGGGGGAGACAACAAAGCTGGCGAATGTAAGCCGTAATATTTCGTTCCATCCCGCAATAGTTGTGAGAACATCGGGATATTCTGAAATTCGTCCCATAAATGCTCGACTGGATCGAGTTCCGGAGAATATGGAGTACATCTCGCGAACGCCATATTCTCCATAGCCATCAACTGGCCCAGACGAGGCGATGGCTCACATAAACCTATACATTATAAGGCTTTATGGTGAGCTATGCTTTCGACGATTCTCTCCACGGCAACAGCGGGACAGAACATGGCGTAAAAACAGCCTGTAAAGTCTCGACAAAACAGATGTTCTTTTAATACGCCATACCCAGCTGGGATTCAGATAAGGAAGATGCTGGACGGAAATGCAAGGTACCCCATACTGGCGGACACACGAAGTGGTAATGAAATGTACTTGATTTATATGAGAAATGGGGCTACGATGTCAGCTACGAGTGTGGGATGGGTTTGCGGAAAAATTTCGCAACGATACTTGAGATGAGCCAGATACCCTTGGCTGACTGGATGAACTTGAGCACTTACGAAAAGATGTTATTTTCAGTCTTTTATCATGTTGTTTAATTTCAAACTGATTCAAACTTGAAAGTTAAAACATTCTGAACATCATCCTCTGCATTATTGGATAGAATACTTTATTAATCAAGATATATATGTAAATAAAAAATCACAATCAAGGCTATCCCTGTAGATTTTTTATTTAAAAAAAAGTACCTTTTTTGTTAATGTGTGCAAATAAAATTCAGCAAAGAATGTTTTTTAAAAACAAAGTTCTTTAATTTTATCAAACAGAACTAATAACCAACAATTTTCTGATTTTTAACAACAAACAAATACACTAAAAAAAGGAAAATCATGAAAAAAGACTTTTTTAAAGTCATCCTTGTTGCCCTTGGCGTCATGTTGTTCAATCAGGCACAAGCCACAGTGCTGTCATACAACATCAGCATGGACAATGGATTTGAAGTCTATCTGTCCACTGATAACTCGACAGCCGGAACCCTGATCGGCTCAGGGAACTGGTGGCCAACAAGCTACAACGGAAGCAGTTTAGCACTCACACCAGGACAGACTTATTATCTTCATGTATATGGGTATGATCAGGGCGGAATGGCTGGATTTCTTGGTCAATTTACTCTGTCTGGAACTGACCATGCGTTTGCTAATGGCGCAAACAACCTGCTCACGAATACCTCTGACTGGCAGGCCAGTAGCACTGGATGGAATACCTACTCAACACCGACTTCTTGGGGTACCAATGGTGTTATGCCTTGGGGACTCCTAAATGACATTGACGGCACTGCTACATGGATATGGTCTGGCGATACCAATGCGATTGATAATGCTTATTTCACTACAACAATACAAGCGGTTCCCGAGCCTTCAAGCACTATGCTTATGGGGCTTGGAGGTCTTGGCATAATGGCTATGACCTATGCTAATCGGCGCAAAGCCGATAGTGCAGCCTAAAACGGTTTTTTTTATCACAATCACGGCTGTTTAAACATGTCCTGGAGAGTTTTTTTCAAAAGTTGTGTTTGAAGGCATAGCCGAATGATCGGCGGCAAGTGCGACCTTGAGGAAAAACACAAGGAGCACAGCAGATGTTGACAGAAACCTCATCGATACTCGAACTTCTCGGCAAAGGG